>JBGAIO010000152.1:0-3146 GCA_044225415.1 Burkholderiaceae bacterium
CTTCGACAACGAGATCGACGTCGCCGCGCTGAAGGACTGCCGCTGGGAAGAGATCAAGCCGCAGGTCGACCACGTCATCTTTCCGGACGGCAAGCGCATCATCCTGCTCGCGCAGGGCCGGCTGGTGAACCTGGGCTGCGGCACGGGCCATCCGAGCTACGTGATGTCGAGTTCCTTCGCGAACCAGGTGATCGCGCAGATCGAGCTGTACGGCAATACCGACAAGTATCCGGTCGGCGTGTACGTGCTGCCCAAGCACCTCGACGAGAAGGTGGCGCGACTGCAGCTGAAGAAGCTCAACGCGCAGCTCACCGATCTCAGCGACGCGCAGGCGCGCTACATCGGCGTGGATGTCGCTGGTCCCTACAAGCCCGATCACTACCGCTACTGAGAGGCCAACATGCGGCTGCTGCTCGTATGGGCACTGAACGCGATCGCGCTGCTCGCGGTCGCCTACATCTTTCCGGGCGTGCAGATCCAGGACTGGCAGTCGGCGGCCATCGCGGCGCTGGTGCTGGGCCTGGTCAACACGCTGGTCAAGCCGATCCTCGTGCTGCTGACGCTGCCCGTGACCATCCTGACGCTGGGCCTGTTCCTCTTCGTCCTCAACGCCCTGCTGTTCTGGGCGGTGGCGTCGATGGTGCCGGGCTTCCACGTCAACGGCTTCTGGGCGGCGGTGCTCGGCGCGATCCTGTACAGCGTGATCGGGTGGGTGCTGTCGCAGTTGCTGCCGGATCGGCGCTAGTGCTCGCCGTGTCCGCAGCCGACAACGTCAGCTTCGAGTTCTTCCCGCCCAAGACGCCCGAGGGCGAAGAGAAGCTGCGCGCCGTGCGCGCGCAGCTTGCAGCGGCCGAGCCGACCTACTACTCGGTCACCTTCGGCGCCGGCGGCTCCACGCGCGAAGGCACGTGGAAAACCGTCATGGCCATCCACGCTGAAGGCCGTCCGGTCGCGCCGCACATCTCGTGCATCGGCACCTCGCGCGCGCAAGTGCGTGAATTGCTGAAGGGCTATGCCGACGCCGGCATACGACGCCTGGTGGCGCTGCGCGGCGATGCGCCGTCCGGTGCGGCCGGCGGCGGTGGCGACTTCCGTTACGCCAGCGAACTGGTGGCCTGCGTGCGCGAGGAAACCGGCGACGCGTTCCACATCGAAGTCGCCGCCTATCCGGAGATGCATCCGCAGGCCCGCACGCCGGCGGACGATCTCGGCAACTTCGTGCGCAAGGTACGCGCGGGCGCCAATGCGGCGATCACGCAGTACTTCTACAACGCCGACGCGTATTTCCGCTTCGTCGAGGACGCGTGGAAGCTGGGCGCGGCGGTGCCGATCGTGCCGGGGATCATGCCGATCACGAACCACATGCAGCTCGCGCGCTTTTCCGATGCGTGCGGCGCGGAGATCCCGCGCTGGATCCGGCGGCGGCTGGAGAGCTACGGCGACGACCGCGAGTCGATCCGCGCGTTCGGGCTCGACGTGGTGACGCGACTGTGCGAACAGCTGCTCGCCGGCGGCGCGCCGGGACTGCACTTCTACACGATGAACCAGGCCGACGCCCCGCTCGCGCTGCTGGCGCGGCTGCGCAAGGCGCCGGCGTAGCCCGCCGCAGAGGCTCAGCCGCAGCCGATGGTGCGCGGCGCGGTCACCGGCCGGCGCGGCCGCACCACGCTGGTCGCGAGCCCCTTCAGCAGGTTCCATGTCGCGCGCAGCAGCTCCGTGTGCAGGGGTTCCATGACCTCGACGCGCGCGTAGCCCAGGCCTTCGACCACGGCCAGTCCGCGCGACTTCAGCGCGACCTCGTCGCCGGTCGCGGCAAACACGTCGCCGGGCGAGCCTTCCTCAGTCAGCCAGATCCCGCCGTAGATGACCTTCACCTTCGTGCAGGGACGGCCTTCGAGCAGCAGCATCTGCTCGTACCCCAGGTCGACCGTGCGCACCGTCGTCGTGTTCCAGTTCATTGCGCCTCCTTCAGCCGATATGCGCTCTGTGCATCCGTTACATCGTCGTGCCGAGCATTGGATACCTGCGGAAGCACCCCGACAAACGAAAAGCGCGCAGGCCATGCATGCTCTGTACGCATGTATAGTGCAACCATGCCTCCGTCCGCCGGGCCCGTGCCGGCTCGTATCGCCGCGCCGCGCGCGCGCCGCCGCCGCGCCATCCCGCTCGCGTCGCTGCGCGGCTTCGAGGCGGCCGCGCGACACCTGTCCTTCACGCTCGCCGCCGATGAACTGAACCTGACGCAGTCGTCGATCAGCCGGCAGATCGCCGCGCTCGAGGAGGAGCTGGGCCGACCGCTGTTCGAACGCCACACGCGCGCGCTGACCCTGACGCCGGCGGGCGAGCGCATGCAGGCGGTCGTGCGTCAGTCACTGCTGGCGGTGGACCGCGCGGTGGACGAGATCCGTGGCGACACCGCCACGCCGCGCGTGTCGGTCACGACCTATGCATCCTTCGCATCGCTGTGGCTGGTGCCGCGGCTGCCGTCGTTCCAGCACCGCAACCCGGGCGTCGACATCCGCATCGATGCGTCCGATCGCATGGTGAACCTGGAGGCCGACGGCGTCGACGTGGCCATCCGCTGGCTCGCGCCGGGCTCCGCGGTGCCGACCGACGCCACGCTGCTGCAGGTGGAGGAATGCGCCCCGGCACTGAGCCCGCGGCTGATCGCGGCGCGGGGCGGGTCGGTGAAACAACCGCGCGAACTCGAGTCGCTGCCGATCCTCGCCATGGACGAGACAGTGTCGAGCGCGCCCTACATCAACTGGAACCGCTGGTGCGAGTTCGCCGGCATCGCGCCGATCGAAGGTGCGGCGCGGCTGTACTTCACCTACGTCGACCAGTCGGTGCAGGCCGCAGTGCGCGGCCAGGGCGTGGCGCTGGTGCGCACGCCCTTCCTCGACGAACTGGTCGCCAATGGCGACCTGACGATGCCGTTTCCCGCCCTGCGCATGCCGACCGGCTTTCGCTACTTCCTGGTCATCAACCGGCAGCGCGCGCGGGTGCCGCACGTGGCGGCGTTCGCCGAATGGATCGTCGAGGAGTTCCGCCGCGGCCCGCAGCGGCTGACCTGAGCAGCGCGCGCACGCAGGTGCCCGCCTATGCGGGGTCGATGCCCGCCTCCGTGATGACCGCATCGAGCTGCA
>JBGAIO010000153.1:0-3138 GCA_044225415.1 Burkholderiaceae bacterium
AGCTCGCGGGGCAACAAACCGTCTTCGGAGCGCTGCCACACCTGCGGCGGCAACGCTGTCGGAAGTTCCGTCGGCGCATTGGCTGCGCAGAAGTATTCGAAGGCGACCGGCTGCTGCGAGTCGGCAGGGGCGGCCGCGGCGGACGTCGACAGCAGCGCTGTCGCGATGGTCGCGAGGCGTGCCAGGCGCCGCATCAGGCCCGGGCCAGCTGCGCCGCCTGCGACAGCGCCCGCATCAGTCCGCCGGTGTACCTTTGTCTGGTCAGGTCGACGCTCATGCCCTCGGCCACCTCGCCACCTGGACTGGACGCTGCCTGCAAGTCTGCTGATCGTCAACACCTCACACCGATGGTCGAATCAATGGCCGGACTGTGCCGAAGAGTCTGCCTCCGGTCCTTCAGGGCGGCTGAGATCTCCTGAATCGTTCTTAAGGTTCGGTGTCTGCGGGGTGCGACGATTGTTCCTGTATCCAATGGCACATCACAAAGGGTCACATCGGCGATGATCGACCATTCGATGAACATGTCACGGGAGAGCAGCAATGACCGCGCCAGGACCCATCAATGATCCCGCCGCGGTGGTGGCGTTCTGGCGCGAGGCGGGACCGTCGCGCTGGTTCATAAAGGACGAAGCCTTCGACCGCGACTTCCGCGAGCGCTTCCTGGAGGCGCACATGGCCGTCGCGCGGCGCGAACTGGACGGCTGGAGCGACGGTGCTGAGAGCTGCCTTGCGCTGCTGATCCTCGCCGACCAGTTTCCGCGCAACGCCTTCCGCGGCACCGCGCACATGTACGCGACCGATACCCTGGCCCGGCACTACGCACGCACCGCGCTGCAGGCCGGGCACATGGCCGGTGTCGAGGCGGCGCTGCGCCCGTTCTTCGTGCTGCCCTTCGAGCACTCGGAAAACCTCGCCGACCAGGACCTGTCGGTCGAACTATGCAGAGCGCTCGACCCGGGTACGCACCGGTGGGCGCTGGAGCACCGCGAGATCATCGCCCGCTTCGGGCGTTTTCCTCATCGCAATGCGGTGCTGCTGCGGGAATCGACCGATGAAGAGCGGGCGTTCCTTGCCGCCGGCGGCTTCGCAGGGTAGTCACCGCGATTTCAGCCAGCGCGCCAGCCGCTCCGCGCCCTGTGCGAGCAGCCCCTCGGACGCGGCGAAGCACCAGCGCAGATAGCCTTCGCCCTCGGGACCGAAGGCGACACCGGGCGCGATGCCCAGCCCGGCCTCGGCGACCAGCCGCTTCGCGCACGCGAGGCTGTCGTCACTGCGGCCGGCGATGCGGAAGAACAGGTACATCGCACCGGGCGGCGGGGCGACCTCGACACCCGGCAGGGTGCCCAGCGCGTTCACCAGCGCAGCGCGCGCGCCGCGCAGCCGCGCCAGCGTGGCGCGCACCAGCGGCTCGCCGTCGCGCACCGCGGCCAGTCCCGCGCGTTGCACGAAGGCCGGCGCGCACGACGTGTTGAACTCGATGATCTTGCCGACCTGGTTGATGAATGCGGTCGGCGCGACCAGCCAGCCGAGCCGCCAGCCGGTCATCGTCCACGACTTCGAAAACGTGTTCGCGCTGATCACGCGGTCTTCGGCGTCGATCGCGCCGAGCACGCCGGGGGCGTGGCCGTTGCAGAGCAGCGCAGGCTCGTACACCAGCCGCTCGTAGGCGTCGTCGCTCACCAGCCAGATGCCGTGCCGCCGGCAGTGCGCGAGCAGCGCGTCCCAGTCGGCCTGCGGCATCGTCCAGCCGGTGGGATTGTTCGGCGAGTTGACCAGCACCAGCCGCGTGTCGGGCGTGGCCGCATCGATCAGCCGCTGCACGTCGAGCGACCACACGCCGTCTCGGCAGGTGAGCGGCACGCGTGCGACCTGCGCGCTCATGATGCGCGGCATGCACGTCAGGTTGGGCCACACGGGCGTGACGATCGCCACGCGATCGCCCGGTGCGATCAGCGCCTGGTCGACCAGCGACAGCGCGTGCACGCCGGCGCTGGTGACGGCGATGCGGTCGGAGGTCACCGGCACGCTCGGCGCGTGCAGCGCATTCACGTAGCGCGCCAGTTCCTCGCGCAGTTCGATCAGCCCGAGGTTATGGTTGTAGAAGGTCTGGCCGTCGTCGAGTGCTGCCTTGGCGGCCTCGCGGATGAAGGCCGGGGTCACCTGGTCGCCTTCGCCGAACCAGAACTTCAGCACGTCGTCGCGGCCCAGGCCGGCGTTCGCCACTTCGCGGATGCGCGAAGCGGGCAGTTCGAGAATCGTGTCGCGGATCATCGGCGGATTATCGCAACCCCGCCGTTTCGCCGCACCGCGTCGCCGCGCTGCTACGCTGCGCGCACCCCACGACGGAGACCCTCGATGCCGCAGACCCGCGCCGTGTCGCTGATCGGCGCACCGACCGACATCGGCGCTTCCGAGCGCGGCGCCAGCATGGGCCCCGAAGCGCTGCGCGTGGCCAATCTCGGGCCGGTGCTGCAGTCGCATGGCATCGACGTGGTCGACCGCGGCAACCTCGCCGGCCCGTCCAATCCATGGCGGCCCGCGGTCGACGGCTACCGGCACCTTGCCGAAGCGGTCGAGTGGAACCGCCTCGTGCACGACGCCGTGTACGCGGAACTCGCGGCCGGCCGGCTGCCGATCCTGCTCGGCGGCGACCACTGCCTGGGCATCGGCAGCGTCAGCGCAGTGGCGCGTCATTGCCGCGAGCGCGGCAAGCGCCTGCGCGTGCTGTGGCTGGACGCGCACGCGGACTTCAACACCAGTGCACTGACGCCGAGCGGCAACGTGCATGGCATGCCGGTGGCCTGCGTGTGCGGCCATGGTCCGCAGGCATTGATCGAGATGAGCGGCCAGGTGCCGGCGGTGCAGCCGCGCTGGATCCGCCAGATCGGCATCCGCAGCGTCGACCCGGGCGAGAAGCGCTTCGTGCAGGAGATGGGTCTCGAGGTCTACGACATGCGCTACATCGACGAACTCGGCATGCGCCACACGATGGAGATGGCGCTGGCCACGATGGATCCGGATACGCACCTGCACGTGAGCTTCGACGTCGACTTCCTCGACCCCGACATCGCGCCGGCGGTCGGCACCACCATCCCCGGCGGGCCGACCTACCGCGAGGCGCAGCTCACGATGGAAATG
>JBGAIO010000027.1:0-26478 GCA_044225415.1 Burkholderiaceae bacterium
GGCGATGGCCAGCCCCACCACCACCGCGAACTCGTGGAACAGCAGGCCGATCACGCCCGGCATGAAGAAGATCGGGATGAACACCGCGATCAGCGACGACGAGATCGAGATGATGGTGAAGCCCACCTCGCGCGAACCCTGCAGCGCAGCCTGGAACGGCGGCGTGCCGTCCTCGACGTGGCGGATGATGTTCTCCAGCATCACGATCGCATCGTCCACCACCAGGCCCACGGCCAGCGTCAGGCCGAGCAGCGAGATGTTGTCCAGGCTGTAGCTGAGCCCCCACAGCAGCGCGATCGCGCCCACCAGCGACACCGGCAGCGCCAGCGTCGGAATCACGGTGGCGACGAAGCGACGCAGGAACAGGAACATCACCAGCACGACCAGCGCGATGGTGCCCATCAGCGTCAGCGTCACGTCGTGCAGCGCCTCGCGCACCGACACCGAGCGGTCGTTCACCGGCGTCATCTTCACCGACTGCGGCAACTGCGCCTGCAGCGCGGGCAGTGCCGCGCGCACCGCGTCCACCACGCGTACGGTGTTGGCGCCGGGCTGGCGGCGCACGGCCAGCGTGATCGACGGTTCGCCGTTCAGGTTGGCGGCGGTCTTCGCGGTCTCGACACTGTCCTCGACGCTGGCCACGTCGCGCAGCCGCACCGGGTTGCCGCCGCGATTGCTGACGATCAGTTCGGCGAACTCGGCCGCGTTGCGCAGCTGCCGGTTGGCCTGCAGCGTCAGCATCTGGCGATGGCCATCCAGCGTGCCGACGGGAGTATTGACGTTGGCCGCATTCAGGGCGGCCGACAACTCGTCCAGGCCGATGTTGCGTGCGGCCAGCGCCTCGGGATGCACGCGCACGCGCACCGCGTAGCGCTTTGAACCGAAGGTGTCGACCTGCGCCACGCCCGTGATGGTGGACAGCGTCGGCGAGATCAGGTGCTCGGCGAAGTCCTGCAGGTCGGACGGCGCCACCGACGGCGAGGTCAGCGCGATCAGCAGGATCGGGGCATCGGCAGGATTGACCTTGCGGTACGACGGCGGCGAGGTCATGTCGTCGGGCAGTGCCCGCTGCGCCCGCAGCAGCGCCGCCTGCACGTCCACCGAGGCGGCATCGATGTCGCGCCCGTCCTCGAACTCCAGTGTCAGCGACGTGCTGCCCAGCGTGCTGGTGGAGCTGATCAGCGCCAGCCCGGGGATGGTCTGGAACTGCCGCTCCAGCGGCAGCGCCACCGACGTGGCCATGGTCTCGGGACTGGCGCCCGGCAGGCTCGCGGACACGCTGATGACCGGCGTGTCGTAGCTGGGCAGCGCGGCCACGGGGATGCTGCGATAGCCGATGACGCCCGCCAGCACGATGGCCGCATTGAGCAGCACCGTCATCACCGGACGGCGGATGAACAGCTCCGACAGATTCATGACGTCACGGCCGACGCTGCAGCAGCGCCGTTGCCCCCCGGAGCAGGCGTGACGCCTGCCTGCGGACGTTCGACGACGGCCGCACCGGGCTGCAGGTTCTGGCGCCCGTCGAGCACGATGCGTTCACCGGCACGCACGCCGCCGACCGCGGCCGCTTCCCCTGCACGGCGCGCACCTGCACCGTGCGCTGCGCGGCCTTGCCGGATTCGATGGCGTAGACGATCGAGCCCCTGGCGGTCTGGATGATCGCCGCCTGCGGCACGATGACTGCATCGCGCAGCACGCCGACGGTGAGCGTGACCTTGGCGAATGCGCCCGGCCACAGCCGTGCATCGGCATTGGCGAAACGCGCTTTCACCTTGACGGTGCCGGAACCGGCGTCCACCGCGTTGTCGACGAATTCACCAGCTTGCCGGTGGCCGCGCCCTTGCCCTCGGGCAATTCGGCGTTCACCGGCGCACTGCCGGTCTTCAGCGCATCCAGTACGTCACCCAGATGACGCTGAGGCACGTTGAAAGCGATGTCGATGGGATCGAGCTGCGTGATGGTGAGCAGAGCGGTCTGGTTGGCCTGCACCGCGCTGCCCGGATAGATGGCCACCACGCCGACGCGACCTGCGCTGGGCGCGGTCACGCGCCCGTAGGCCACGGCGACCTGCGCAGCCTCGACCGCAGCCTTGTCGGACGCGACGAGTGCCGCCTGCGCATCGACCAGCGACTGGTTGGTGTCCACCGCGCCTTGCGACACGAACTTCTGCACCAGCAGCTCGCGGCTGCGCTCGAGCTGGCGCTGCGCGTCGGCCAGCGACGCATCGTCCTTGGCCGTCTGCGCGCGCAGGCGCGCGACATTGGCCTCGTCAGCGCGCGTGTCCAGCGTGAACAGCAGTTCGCCGGCGCACACGAACTGGCCTTCCTTGACGTGCACCGCCGTGACCACGGTCGTAAGCTGCGGCCGCACCTCGACGCTGGTCTGCGGCACGACGGTGCCGGTGGCGTCGAGCGTGATGGGCAGATCGCGCTGCACGGCGGCTATCGCGGTCACGCTGACAGGCGTGTTCGCGACCGCGCCGGTGGCGTTGCCGGCGCGATCGCCGCAGGCTGCGAGCAGGGCCGAGGCAACGAGCGCGACCGGCAACGCTGCACGAGACATGGGTGCAGCACAGGAGGCGGATCGAGCGGGCGGCGACGAGGTCATGGTGAAAGTGTGAAACACCTGCGCGATGCGCGCCTTGACGGGGCGAGTCGGCTGGCGCCTGTGCGCGGATTGGACCGGGCAAGCGGGGCGTCCGTTGCACGCAGCGCGAAAAAAAAAGCGCTGCAGTGGCAGCGCTTTGAAGTCGAGTGAGTGAGGAGCGACGGAAAGGTCCGTCGACCACGAACCGAACCGTAGGCTGGGCGACTTAAAGCCAACTTAAGGTAACGTCCGGTTGCCGACGCAGCGACCAACGGCAGCCACAAAGCGCCGTCAGTGAGCGCTAACATGCCGTGGGAGCACCACTGCCACGCGAAGTCCACCCAATGGTGAAGACCCCAGCGCGACACGGCCCCGGTGCATGTCTGCGACCTGCGACACGATCGCCAGGCCCAGCCCGGTGCCGGTGCCCGGCGCCTCGCTGCCCCGATAGAAGCGGTCGAACACGCGCTCGCGTTCTTCTGCGGCGATGCCCGGGCCATTGTCGTCGATGTGCACGACGATGCTGTCAGCGTCGCAGGCCACGGTCGCCTGCACACGGCCATCGGCCGGCGTGTAGCGCACGGCATTGTCGACGAGGTTGGAGTAAAGGATGCGCAGCGCATCTTCCGCACCCAGCACGCTCGCGTGCTGCGATCCGTCACTGCACGCCAGGGCGATGCCGCGTTGCGCGGCCAGCGGCTGGGCATCTTCGACGACTGAAGCGACCAGCGCACCAATATCCACGGCGGCCGGCGCGGCGGCCGCCGCATCGGGATCGAGACGAGCCATCGTCAGCAGCTGCTGCACCAGGCGCGTCGCGCGCTGCATGCCCTGGCGCAGGCGCTCGAAGGCGCGCGCGCGATCCTCATCGGTCTGCGCGCGTTCGGCGAGCTGCAGCTGGAGCTGCAGCGCGGTGAGCGGCGTGCGCAGTTCGTGCGCCGCGTCGGCGGCGAAGCGCCGCTGCAGCGTGAACGACTGGTCGAGCCGCGTGAGCAGGTCGTTCAGCGCGTTGGCGACGGGCAGCACTTCCACCGGCAGGCCGAAGGTCGGTACCGGGGTCAGCGCCGACGGGCTGCGCTCCTTGACGGCACCGGCCAGGCGCCCCAGCGGCGCCAGTCCGCGACCGACGATCCACCATCCCGCCAGCCCGAGGAACGGCAGCACGACCAGCACCGGCAGCACGAGCTGCGCGGCCGTCGCGGCGGCCAGTTGCGTGCGCAACGCGGTGGGCTGCGCGACCTGCACCTGCTGGCGCCCGGCGTTCAGCGAGTACACGCGCCAAGGCCGGTTGTCGTGCAGGATCGTCGTGTAGCCGTCGGCCGTGCGCGGCATCGGGCCGTTTCCGACGACACGCGAGACGTAGGGCCGGTCGAACGCGGGATCCCAGATCTGCACCAGCACGCGCTGGTCCGGATTCGCACCGACGCTCTCCAGCCGTCGCAGGTCGAGCACGGCGTGGTCGCGCAGCGACAACGCCACCTGCCGCAGTTCCTCGTCGAGCAGCGTGTCGACTTCGTCGCGCGCCGAGAAATAGGTGGCGGCCGCCGACGTGAAGCCCGCGATCGCCAGCGCGGTCAGCAGCGCGGCCAGCAGCCAGCGGCGGATGGATTTCATCGTGGCCGCTGCGCGGCGCGCATTTCAGCGGCGCGCCTCATGCCGCGTCGTCCCGCCCGGTGGAGAGGGTGTAGCCGAGTCCGCGCACGTTGCGGATCACGCCGTCGCCGAGCTTCTTGCGCACGTTGTGGATGTGCACCTCGACCGCATTGCTGCCCACTGCCTCGTTCCAGCCGTACAGCCGCTCCTCGAGCTGTGCGCGCGACAGCACCAGCCCCGGACGTTCGGCCAGTGCGGCGATCAGCGTGTACTCGCGCGCGGACAGCGACACCAGCGCGCCACGCCACGTTACCTCGCGGGTCGCGGGCGTGATCACGAGGTCGCCACGCTCGATGATGGGCTCTGCGCGGCCGGCTGCACGGCGCAGCAGCGCGCGCACGCGTGCGCTCAGCTCATCGAGATCGAAGGGCTTGACCAGGTAATCGTCGGCGCCGGTGTCGAGCCCCTTGATGCGGTCGTGCACCGTGTCGCGCGCCGTCATCACCAGCACCGGCACGTCGAGGCGCCGCTCGCGGATCGATCGCAGCACATCGATGCCGTCGCGGCGGGGCAGGCCCAGGTCGAGCAGCACCAGCGCATAGGGCGTCGCCGACACGGCGGACTCGGCCTGCACCCCATCGCGCACCCAGTCGATGGCGTAGCCCTCGGCCTTCAGGCCGTCGACCACGCTCTCGCCGATCATCGGATCGTCTTCGACCAGCAGCAGGCGCATCGGCGGGGGGCGCTTCGTATCGGGCAGGGAAAGGGCGCAACGATAGCGCGCCGCCAACGGCTCAGCGACTCCGCACGCGACGACGATGCGCGAGCCACCGGTGCACGATGAAGGCCGCAACGGCCAGCACCACCACCACCGCCAGCAGCACCTTCTCGGCCTTCACCACCTGCGCGAGCAGCGGCTCGATGGCGCGGCCGGCGACGTAGCCCAGCGACGCGATGGCCGTGGCCCACAGCGTGGCGCCCAGCGCGTTGGCCGCCGCGAACTCCCAGACGGGCATGCGCGTCGCGCCCACCGCCAGAGGCCCGGCGATGCGCAGCCCGTAGGTGAAGCGCAGCACGATGACGGTGAACCAGCCCCAGCGCGCAACCAGTCCCTCGACTCGCTGAGTCGCGCCGGCGAAGCGCGGAAAGCGTTGCCCGAGGCGCGGACCCAGGTGGCGGCCCAGCAGGAAGAACAGGTTGTCACCGATGAACGCGAACACGGCGGCGACCGCGATGACCGATGGCAGGTGCAGCAGCCCGAGATGCGCTGCCGCGCCCGCGAGCAGCAGCACGGTCTCGCCTTCGAGCAGCGCACCGACGGCGACGGCGAGCAGGCCGTAGTGCTGGACGAGGGCGGGGAGGTCCATTGTGCGAAGGATTCAGGGCGCGGGATTGGCTGAGCGTGGCACCTGAACGATCATGCCCAATCCGGGCTCGATCGTGCCCGGATCGGGCATGGCTATGCGTTCCGCTTTCGCGCCACCCGCCGCGCCGTCCCCAGAAACGCCCGCAGCACCGGGGACGCATCGCCGCGCCGCCATGCGAGTGCCGTTCCCACCTTCGGCGAGCGCTCGCGCAGGGGCCGGAACTCCACGTCGCGCGGGCGCATGTCGCGCGCCGAGGCCGGCACCAGCGCCACGCCGATGCCCGCTGACACCAGCCCGACGACGGCGTGCGTCTGGCTGGCTTCCTGCACGACGCGCGGCGTCAGGGCGTTCTGCAGGCACCAGCCGAGCACGAGGTCGTGCAGCACCAGTCCCGCGGCGCGCTGGAACATGACGAAGGGCTCGCCCGCCAGCTGGGCGAGCGCGATGCGCTGCCGGGCGGCGAGCGGATGACCGGTGGGCAATGCGACCACCAGCGGTTCCTGCAACAGCACGGCGGCCTCCAGTTCCGCATCGGTCACCGGCGGCCGCACGAAGCCCACGTCGATGTCACCACGGCGCAGCGCGGCGAGCTGCTGCGGCAGAGTCAGTTCGCGCAGGTCGAGCCGCACGCGCGGATGCCCGGCGGCGAACTCGCGCAGCACCGGCGGCATCAGCGTGTAGGTGCTGGCCGACATGAAGCCGATCGCGAGCCGACCCACCTGGCCGCGGTCCGCGGCGACGGCGAGCCGCCGCGCTTCGTCGGCGCGGGCGAGGATCGCGGCCGCTTCGTCGCGGAACGCCGCACCGGCGTGCGTGAGTTCCACCTGCCGGCGCGTGCGTGCGAAAAGCTGCACGCCGAGCTCGTCCTCGAGCGCACGGATCGCGAGCGACAGCGGCGGCTGCGTGATCGCGAGCCGCTGCGCCGCGCGGCTGAAGTGCAGTTCCTCGGCCAGCGTGACGAAGTAGCGCAGCGTGCGCAGTTCCATGGTGGCTGATATGCACGGTAAATCAGAAACGGACGAAATATATATTGGACTCGCACGACATGCGCGGCCTACGCTGCCGCCTCACGAGGCGCGGACGTGCTGTGCATCGCGCCCACCACAGGAGACAACCCCCATGAAACGTCTGCTCGGCGCCGCCGCTGCCCTGCTCGCGCTCGCTGCCTTTGCCGCCCCGGCCGTCGCCGCCTATCCCGACAAGCCTGTCACCGTCATCGTGCCGTTCCCGCCCGGCGGCTCGACCGACACGCTGGCACGGGCGCTGGCCAACCACATGTCGGCGACCCTGAAGCAGAGCTTCGTCGTCGAGAACGTGCCGGGCGCCACCGGCTCGATCGGCGCCACGCGCGTCAAGCGCTCCGCGCCCGACGGCTACACGATCATGGTCGCGTCGATCGGTGTCTTCGCGACCAACCCGTTCCTGCAGAAGAACCTGCCCTACGATCCTGCGAAGGACTTCGACCTGCTGATGGTCGCGGTGCGCGCGCCCAACGTGCTGGTCGTCAATCCGGCGGTGCCGGCGAAGAACGTTGCCGAGCTGGTCGCGCTGATGAAGAAGGACCCGGGGCAGATCTCGTTTGCCAGCAGCGGTGCCGGATCGTCGGACCACCTGACGGCGGCGCTGTTCTGGCAGAAGACCGGCACCAGCGGCATCCACGTGCCGTACAAGGGCGGCGCGCCGGCGATCTCCGACCTGCTGGCCGGGCACGCGCAGGCGTCGTTCCAGAACATCAACGCGGTGCTCAAGCACATCCAGGCCGGCAAGCTGCGCGCCCTGGCCGTGACCGGCGACAAGCGCTCCGCCGTGCTGCCCGACGTGCCGACGCTGGCCGAGGCCGGCGTCAGCGGCGCCGATGTCTTCTCGTGGCAAGGCGTCGCCGCGCCGAAGGGCCTGCCGAAGGACGTGCGCGATACGCTGCACACGGCGCTGGTCAAGGCGCTGTCCGATCCGGAAATCGTGAAGTCGTTCCGCGAGCAGGGCTTCGAGATCGTCGCCAACACGCCTGCACAGTTCGACACCTTCCTGGGCCAGGAGCTGACTCGCTGGAAGGCCGTCATCGAGACCGGCAAGATCACGGTCGACTAGATGAATGCGCCGGCAACGCCCGCCGCGGTGGGCTCGCCCGTCGTCCGTGCGCTGCGCGTCGTGCCCGTCGCCGGGCGCGACGGCATGCTGCTCAATCTGTCGGGCGCGCACGGACCTTTCTTCACGCGCAACCTGCTGATCCTGACCGACAGCGCGGGACGCGTCGGCGTGGGCGAGGTGCCGGGCGGCGAGAAGATCCGGCAGACGCTGGAGGATGCGCGCCCGCTGGTCGAGGGGCGCGCGGTCGGCGATCACCTCTCGATCCTGGCGGGCGTGCGCAAGGCCTTCGCGGATCGCGATGCCGGCGGCCGCGGCCTGCAGACCTTCGACCTGCGCACGACGATCCACGTCGTCACCGCCATCGAGTCCGCGCTGCTGGATCTGCTGGGGCAGCACGTCGGATTGCCGGTCGCGGCGCTGCTCGGCGAAGGGCAGCAGCGTGCGAGCGTCGAGGTGCTCGGCTATCTCTTCTACGTCGGCGACCGCGCGAAGACGGACCTGCCTTACGTCGATCCCGCGACGCTGGCGGACATCGACGAGCACGACTGGCGGCGCGTGCGGCACCTGACGGCGCTGACGCCTGCCACCATCGTGCGCCAGGCGGAGGCCGCGTATGCGCGCTACGGCTTCCGCGACTTCAAGCTGAAGGGCGGCGTGCTGCGCGGCGAGGAAGAGGTCGACGCAATCCGCGCGCTGCACGACCGCTTCCCGCAGGCGCGCGTGACGCTCGATCCGAATGGCGGCTGGCTGCTCGCCGACGCGGTGCGCCTGCTGCGCGACCTGCATGGCGTGCTGGCGTACGCAGAAGATCCGTGCGGTGCCGAGGACGGTTTCTCCGGACGCGAAGTGATGGCGGAGTTCCGCCGCGCCACCGGCCTGCCGACGGCGACCAACATGGTCGCCACCGACTGGCGGCAGCTGACGCACGCGCTGTCGCTGCAGTCGGTCGACATCCCGCTCGCGGATCCGCACTTCTGGACGATGGCCGGCTCGGTGCGCGTGGCGCAGACCTGCCGCGACTGGAACCTGACGTGGGGCTCGCATTCGAACAATCACTTCGACGTGTCGCTGGCGATGTTCACGCAGGTCGCCGCGGCGGCACCGGGGCGCGTGACGGCGATCGATACCCACTGGATCTGGCAGGACGGCCAGCAGCTGACGAAGGATCCGCTCGTCATCCGCGAGGGCCGCATCGATGTACCGACGCGACCCGGTCTCGGCATCGAGCTCGACATGGAAGCGGTCGAGCGTGCGCATGCGCTGTACCGGCAGCATGGCCTCGGTGCGCGCGACGATGCGGTGGCGATGCAGTACCTGATCCCCGGCTGGCGCTTCGATCCGAAGCGGCCGTGCCTGGTCCGGTAGCCTTCGCCACGCACTTCCCCGTCGAAAGGACTCGTGATGCGTGAGAACGCCCTGCGCAGGATATGGAGCGCCGGCGGCGCGGCCGTCAACGGCTGGCTGGCGATACCGAATGGCTTTTCGGCCGAGGTGATGGCGCACCAGGGCTGGGACACGCTGACCATCGATCTGCAGCACGGCGTCAACGACTATGGCGCAATGGTGGAGATGCTGCAGGCGATCTCGACCACGCCCACCGTGCCGCTGGTGCGCGTGCCGTGGCTCGAGCCGGGCATCCTGATGAAGGCGCTCGATGCCGGCGCCTACGGCGTCATCTGCCCGATGGTGAACACGCGCGAGGACGCGCAGAAGCTCATTGCGTGGACGCACTACGCCCCGCAGGGCACGCGCAGTTTCGGCCCGGTGCGTGCGCTGCTGTACGGCGGCGCCGACTATCCGCAACACGCGAACGCGACGATCGTCACCTTCGCGATGATCGAAACGGCGCAGGCGCTCGACAACCTGGATTCGATCCTGTCGGTCGAAGGACTCGACGCGGTCTACATCGGCCCGTCGGACCTGTCGCTTTCACTCGGCTGCAAGCCCGCATTCGACGACGTCGAACCAAAGGTCGCGCAGGCCATCGACCACATCCTCGCGCGTGCGAGGGCGCATGGCGTCGTCGCCGCGATTCACAACGGCACCCCCGAAGCCGCCCTTGCGCGCATCGAGAAAGGCTTCCAGCTGGTCACCGTGAGTTCGGATGCGCGTCTGATTGCAGCGGGCGCGCAGCAGGTGCTTGGCGTGATGCGAGGGGCAAAGAAGTAGCGTTGGTCCTCCAGGCCCCGCGCTGCTTCATCCCTCCCGCACGGCGGGAGGGCAGGGTGGGTGCCGTGCGGTTGCAGTTCGGCGGAGCGCGTCGCGTACATGAGGAGTGAAGCAAAAAAAAGCCGACGCAGCTCAAGAACTGCATCGGCTTGGGAAGGGCGCGTACTAGGGAGACAGACGCGGACGCGCCAAGGAGACAACCGGTCAGGCGTGGAAGCTGTCCTCGCCGTTTTCAATCCTGTGCAGCCGCTGCGACAGTTCGCGCGGGTTCGAGGCGCTGGAGACGTAGCGGTCGTGGTCGCGCATGCGCTGACGCTCGAAGGTCTCGTTCAACCAGTCGAAGAAGCGGGCCATCTGGCTGCGTTCGGTGGTGGGGGCGCTCATGATTTCCTCTTTCGCTGTCGGGCCTGGGGGCCAGCTTTCGGTGCGTTGCAACAGCACCATGATGAGCCTTCAGTTTGCAAAAATAAAATAGAGATTACGGATACTTGGCATCACAATTCGCAATGCTTGCGCTGCTGGCAAAAGCTCACTTTCGCTGTGCTGCAGCAGGCCGGTGTAACGGCTCGCGGTACGCTTGCGATGGCATCATGGTGGGGTCTATGCGCGCCGTTGGTGTTGGCAGCGCTCAGGTGAGCGTACGTTTAGGCGGAATAGCCAAAATGTCCCTGCCGCTGCACCTCGACAATGCGCATCTCGAGATCGGTAATGTTGGTCGCCTGCGACAGATAGCGTTCGACGGCGACGGCGCGCCACAGGTCGGCGCGCCGCGCATACAGGCTGTAGATCATCGGAAACAGCGAGCGGAGCGCCTGGGCGCGCCGCTCGGCGAGTTCGACCTCGTTGCCGGCGGCCACGGGCAGGACGGCTGCAGGCGCGGAGGGCGGGGTCGGGCCGGGGGTACGGCGGGTCAGCCGACCGGCGCTCCGGGGCAGCAGGCGAGTCAGGACAGGCATGGCTGAATGGTCCGATTGTTGCTATGCACCATGTGATATTCGACTGTTTTAGTGCGAAAATACAATCGTAAATTCAGATAATTAAGATTGTTGATGGCAATGCTCGGATTTGGCACATTGCGGCGCTGCATGATGGTGCCGGGCCGAATTCTCCGGAGGCAGTAGTTCGATGGAGCTTTACCAGCTGCGTACGTTTGCCGCGGTCGCCGAGGAAGGCCACCTGACTCGTGCGGCCGAGCGCCTGCACCTCAGTCAGCCTGCGGTCAGCGGGCACATCAAGGCGCTCGAGCAGGAGCTCGACGTTCGCCTGTTCGAGCGTGCGGCCACCGGCATGGTGCTGACCGAGTCCGGGCGCCAGCTGCTCGCCCACGCACTGAAGGCGCTCTCTGCAGCCGACAGCGTGAAGCGCGCGGCCCAGCAACTGCATGCGGAAGTGAGCGGACTGCTGCAGATCGGCACGGTCGCGGATCCGGTCGACAACCGGCTCGGCGCCCTGATGTCGGCGGCGGTCAAGCGGCATCCGCTGCTGCGGCTGGAGCTGCATCACTCGATGACCGGCGCTGCGCTGGAGAGCCTGCGCGACGGCTCGCTCGACGCGACGTTCTATTTCGGCGAACAGCCGGCGCCGCCGCTGGCGGCACTGCCGTTGCGCGCGCTGGTGTATCGCGTCGCCGCGCCGGCGGCGTGGGCCGCGCGCGTGCAGAACGCGGACTGGGCGGCGATCGCGAAGCTGCCCTGGATCCGCACGCCGTCGATCAGCACGCACACGCGACTGGTGTCGCAACTCTTCGCAGAGCACGGCGCAGAGGCGCCGCAGCCGGCCGTGCTCGCGGACGACGAATCGGTGATCACCAACCTGATCGTGTCGGGACTCGGTGTCGCGCTGGTGCGCGACGAGGTGGCGCGCGCTCGCGCCGCGCAGGGCGAACTCGTCATCTGGTCCGGCGCGCGCCTGCCCACGACGCTATGGTTCGTCTGTCTGGCGGAGCGTACGCAGGAGCCCGCGCTGTCGGCGCTGCTCCACCTTGTGCGCGACACGTGGAGCCTCAACGCGCCGGCCACGGTGCGCCAGTCGGCAGAGGCCTGACGTTCGGCCGCTGCCGGGCGCATGTTTCCGCACCGCTCGTAGAGTTGTCGCGATGATTCGCGATTGCGATTGCTTCAGTCGATGGCGCGCTTCGCGCAATACGATCGAGGCAACGGTCGTGCATTGACGGCAATCAATCGAACAGAACGGACGGCGCTCAGCATTCTCATATGCATGCAGTGTCGCCGGGTCGCCGCGTCCGACGCACTGTCATCAGATCGACTCCAGCGCGGCATCAATGGCCGCTGCAGTTCCGCTTCGCCTTCCCACGACCAGACCGGCAGTTCCGGTGTCGCGTACACGCAGATGCGTGTCGCGTCACGTTGCCGCGTGCGGGTGTCGCAGGACCGGTGGTCCGAAGGGGCATGGCGAATGAACGACAAGATCAACGACATACTTGAAACAGGCCTGACGCGTCGCGCGATGCTGAAAGGCGCGGCCACGCTCGCCGTCGCGGGCGCCGGCACAGCCGCGATGAACCTGGCGGCTGCCGCGACACCGACCGCGCCGGCGCGGATGATCCCGACGAAGTGGGACGAAACCTATGACATCGTCGTCATCGGTTCCGGCTTCGCCGGACTGGCGGCCGCGGCCGAAGCGGCCGGTCTGGGCGCCAAGGTCATCGTGCTCGAGAAGATGCCCACGTACGGTGGCAACTCGATCATCAATGGTGGCGAATACAACGCGTGGGACAGCCAGCTGCACCTGCGCCAGAAGCTGAACCTCGGCGACGACAGCGTGCAGCAGCACACTGCCGACTCGCTGAAGGGCGGCGACTTCTACGGCTTCCCGGAACTGGTGCAGGTATTCACCACTGGCGCCCAGCCGTCGTTGGACTGGATGATGAACGAAGGCGGCCTGCAACTGAGGCCGGTGCTCAACCGGACCGGCGGCCACACCGCGTATCGCACGCACACCTGCGTTGAGGGCGTGGGCCGCGGCTATACCGACGCGCTGAAGAAGATCGCCGAGAAGCGCGGCGCGAAGGTAGTGCTCAATTCGCCGATCAGCTGGATCTGGCGCAAGGACGAAAACAGCGAAGTGCTGGGCGTGGAAGTCACGCGCCGCGGTCGCAAGACCAACATTCGCGCGCTACGGGCCGTGGTGCTGGCCTCCGGCGGTTTCGGCGCGGACGTCAAGATGCGCGCGCAGTTCAATCCGCGCATCACGGGCGACTACAACTGCACGAACCACAAGGGCGCGACCGGCGAGACGCTGCGCATGGCGCAGGCCGTCGGTGCGGATGCGCTGCAACTCGCGTTCATCCAGCTGTATCCGTACGCCGAACCCGAAACGGGCCTGCTGGATGCGCCCGCGGTGTATCCGTTCCGCGGGCCGGGCTACGGCATCGTCTACGTCAACAAGCAGGGCAAGCGCTTCGTCAATGAGATGGAGCGCCGCGACGTCGTGTCGGCAGCAGAGATCGCCACCGGTGCGAAGCCCACCTACACCATCTTCAACGAAGCGATGATCTCGAAGATGGGCACGAAGGAAGAGGTCGAGGCCGGCATCGCGAAAGGACGATTCGTGCGCGGCGCCACACTCGCGGAACTGGCGACGAAGGTCGGCATGGACCCCGCCACGTTGCAGGACACGATCGCGAAGCACAACAAGTATCTTGCCGAAGGCAAGGATCCCGAGTTCGGCCGGCAGTTCACGAAGGCCATGCTGCCGCTGACGGACGGCCCGTACTACGCGATCGCGCAATGGCCGGCGGTGCACCACACGATGGGCGGCCTGCGCATCAATCCGCAGGCGCAGGTCATCGACATCTGGGGCAACGTGATCCCGGCGTTCTACGCGGCCGGCGAGATCACGGGCGGCGTGCACGGTGCCAATCGTCTCGGTGGCAATGCGACACCGGACGCCGTGGCGTTCGGGCGCGTGGCCGGCGTCAACGCAGCGAAGGAACACGCTGCGTGAGGCGCTGCTCGCCATCCAGGACACCGTACATGTGATGCATCGGGTGCGGCTCCGGCGGTATGCCGGAGCCGCCTCCTCGGGAGGAATTGATGACGACTGGAATCGGTCGCGGCCTTGCGTGGGCCCGCGCCGCGGCATTGCTCGCGCTCCTGCTGCCCGGTGCGCAGCAGGCCGTCGCGGCAGACAGGAATTGCAGGGACTGCCACGCGGAGATTGCGAAGGTGCTGCCGGCGGGTCACCCGCAGAGCCGTGGCGATCTTGCGGCGTGTCTCGCCTGCCACAAGCCCGACGCAGCCGGCAAGCCGGCGAAGAACGGCTTCTCGGTGGCGATGCACGGCGCGCACGTGCAGGGCAAGGCGGCACTGGCATGCACGAACTGCCACGTGGTGAAGGAGAAGGGCGGTCCGGGCACGGCGACTGGCAAGGTCGTGCTGGTGGCCGACCAGGAGTCGTGGGACGCGGCCACCCGCATGATGACGATGAACGACTCCGCGGGCTGGACGGCGGGACTGCATGCGGGCAGGCGGTTCGGCTGCGCGTCCTGTCACGGCCCGGGTGTTCCGAAGGCCGGCGCAGAGGTCGCCAACGACCGCTGCCTGGCGTGTCACGGCCCGATGGACAGCCTGGTGCAGAAGACGCGACCGGCGCAGTTCGCGGACCGCAATCCGCACCACTCGCACCTGGGCGACATCGCGTGCACCACGTGCCACCGCGGGCACGAGGCGTCGGTGGTGTACTGCCTGGACTGCCATCCGAAGTTCGAAATGAAGATCAGCGGCGCTGCGCGTCGCTGAGCAGAATCGGACCCGCGCACGGCCGCGTCGTAGCGGCCGTGCCGTTTAGCGGTCTTTTAGCGATCCCTGAGCAAAGTATTACGAACGCGCAGCGCGCGTGATCCCTACTGTTCGGATCGTGGTCGATGCACTCGCGTCGGCCACGCAGCGGCCCGCGACGGCGCCGTTGCGGTGAACCGATTCCGGGATTGCGACGATGAACGCGCCGTGGGTGCTGGCTGCATGTCTGATGGCTTCGTTGCCCGACGTGGCGACGGCCGTGACGCCGCTGCCGCAGCGTCTGTCAGAAACGGGGCTGTACGAGCCCGGCTCCGGCCTGCGCGTGCGCGGCGACGTCATCGCGTTCACGCCGCAGTACGGCCTGTGGTCCGACGGTGCGCACAAGCGTCGCTGGATCTGGCTGCCGCCTGGCACCGCCATCGACGCGGCGAAGCCCGATGCGTGGCGGTTTCCGGTCGGTACCCGTCTCTGGAAGGAGTTCGCGCTCGGCGCGCGCATCGAGACGCGCTACATCGAGCGACTCGCCGATGGCAGCTGGCGCTATGCGAGCTATCGCTGGAACGCCGACGGCAGCGACGCGACGCTGGTGGCCGAAGACGGCGCCGTGCTGCCGGTGGACGCCGCGCCCGGCGGGCGTTATGCAGTTCCGTCGCGCGGCGACTGCACGATCTGTCACGAAGGCACGCCCGTGCCGGTGCTCGGCTTCTCCGCGCTGCAGCTGTCGCCGGATCGCGACCCGCTGGCGCTGCACGCGGGCGGCCCGCACGGTGAGCAGACCGATCTGCGCAGCCTGGTCGCGCTGCGACGCATCGTCGACCTGCCCGCCGAACTGCTGGCCAGTCCGCCGCGCATCGCCGCGCGCGACGCTGTCGAGCGCGCGGCGCTCGGCTACCTGCATGCGAACTGCGGCCACTGCCACAACGCGCAGGGCGCGCTCGACGGACTCGAGCTCGTGCTCGAGCAGCGAGCCACCGGCGGCGCCGAAGGCACGGCCGCGACGCTGCGCTCGCTGCTCGGCCATGCGAGCCGCTTCGCTGTCGACAGCCGTGCCGCACAACGCGTCGCCGCCGCTGGCGATGCCGACGGCACGCTGCTGCTGCGACTGAAGTCCTCCGACGCCGCGACACGCATGCCGCCGCTGGGCGTACGGCAGGTCGATGCCGCCGGCGTCGCCCTGATCGAACTGTGGCTGTCGCAGGCGCGGCAGCCCTCGCCGACTCGCCACTGAACTCAACCTCGAAGGGAGTAAGCCATGAAGCTCACGATGAAACGGATCCCCGTCGAATACGCGGTGCTGGCGGTGGCCATCGCCGCGACGCTCGTCGTCAGCCGGTCAGCGCGTGCGCAGGCGGCCGACACTGAACTGCTCGCGCGCGGCAAGTACCTGGTGACCGTCGCCGTCTGCAACGACTGCCACACGCCATGGAAGATGGGCGACAAGGGGCCCGAGCCCGACATGAGCCGCATGCTGTCCGGGCATCCGGAAGGCACGGTGCTGCCGCTGCCACCGGCACAGCAGGGGCCGTGGATCATGAGCGCGTCGGCGACCAACACCGCATGGGCCGGGCCCTGGGGCATCAGCTACACCGCGAACCTGACGCCCGATCCGGAGACCGGCCTCGGCAAGTGGACGCTGCGCAACTTCGTCGAGACGATCCGCAGCGGCCGCCACATGGGCCGCGGCCGCGAGCTGCTGCCGCCGATGCCGGCGCCGATGTACCGCCACTTCAGCGATGAAGACCTGCGCGCGATCTACACCTATCTGCAGAGCGTTCCGGCCGTGAAGAACCGCGTGCCGCAACCGGCGCCGCCGCCGGCAGCGGTTGCGTCGGCGAAGTGAGGCGCGCGCGCCGCCGCGGACCTCAGCCGCCGCGCGCGCTGTCGTCTGCGCGCTGCAGCAGCAGCGCGCGCTCACGCTCGTTGCGCGTCAGCGCCGCCGCGCGGCGGAACTCGGTGCCTGCCTCGGCGTGACGGCCGAGACGCTGCAGCAGATCGCCGCGAACGCTGGGCAGCAGGTGATAGTCGCGCAGCTGCGGCTCGTCGCGCAGCGCGTCGGCGATTTCCAGGCCGGCCGCGGGACCGTAAGCCATTGCCACCGCGACCGCACGGTTCAGTTCCACGACCGGCGACGGCGCGCGCTGCGCGAGGGCCTCGTACAACGCGGCGATGCGTGGCCAGTCGGTCGCGTCGGCCGTGCGCGCGCGTGCATGGCAGGCGGCGATGGCGGCCTGCAGCGCATACGGCCCCAGACCCTGCCGCCCGACGCCGTCGTGCTGCGTGGCGGCGCATTCCTCGGCGCGAGCCAGTGCCGCCAGGCCGCGGCGGATCAGCAGCGCGTCCCAGCGCGCGCGATCCTGGTCGAGCAGCAGGATCGGCTCGCCATGCGGGCCGATGCGCGCGCGCAGCCGCGACGCCTGGATCTCCATCAACGCTACCAGTCCGTGCACCTCGGCCGCGTCCGGCGCGAGCTGGGCGACGATGCGGCCGAGGCGCAAGGCCTCTTCCGCGAGATCGGGTCGTGTCCAGTCCGCGCCCGCGGTCGCGGCGTAGCCCTCGTTGAAGACGAGGTAGATGACGTCGAGCACCGACGCGAGGCGTTCGTGCAGTTCGGCGGCGGCCGGCAGCTCGAAGGGCACGCGCGCTTCGGCGAGCGTGCGCTTGGCGCGCACGATGCGCTGCGCGATGGTGGCCTCGGGCGCGAGGAAGGCGTGCGCGATCTCGTCGGTGGTGAGGCCGCCCAGCAGGCGGAGCGTCAGGGCCACGCGCGCATCGCGCGACAGCACCGGATGGCACGCGATGAAGATGAGCCGCAGCAGGTCGTCGCCGATCGGATGGTCGAGCGCGGCCGCGACCTGCGCCTCGACATCGGGCGCGACATCCTGCAGCCGGGTCTCGAGCTCCCAGGCGATCGCATCGTGATGCCGCTCGTGCAGCGCGCGTCGACGGATCAGGTCGATGGCGCTGTGCTTCGCCGCCGCGGTGAGCCACGCGGCCGGGTTGTCGGGCACGCCGGACCGCGGCCACTGTTCCAGCGCCGCCACCAGCGCATCGTGCGCGAGTTCTTCCGCCGTTCCGACGTCGCGCACCAGGCGCGCCAGCGCCGCGATGATGCGCGCCGACTCCATGTGCCAGACGGCAGCGATCGTGCGCTTCAGCGCCGCGGGTTCGACGGCGTTCATCGTTCGCGCGCCGTCGATCGGATTACGTGAAGCAGGGCCCGAGTTCGCGCACTTCCACCGTCGCCCACTGTGCCGCCGGGCACTCGGCGGCGATCGCCACCGCCTGCTCGCGGCTGTCGCAGTCGAGCAGGAAGTAGCCGCCGATCATTTCCTTCGCCTCGGCGAACGGCCCGTCGACCATCGATGCGCGTCCGCCGCGCACGCGCACGCGCGTGGCATCGGCGTCGCTCTTCAGCGACTGGCTGACCTGCAGCAGTCCGCGCGCCTTCAGGTCCGCACTGAACGCGAGCATGCGGTCGTAGAGCACGCGGCCTTCGTCCTCCGTGCGTTCGCGACGCTGGCCCACGGGTTCGACGATCAGCAGCATGTAGGTCATGGACAGTCCCCGACACCCGCGCCAAGGAGTGATGCACGCATGGCGACGGGCTCAGCGTACACGCCGGTAGCGCGCCGTCATGAAGCAGGTCCAGCTGCCGTCGGCATTCTGGATGTTCCCGCGCAGCAGGCGCTCGTCGGAGTTGACGATCTCGATGACGTCGCGATAGCTGGCGAGCCGGCCGGGCGTGCCGTCGAAGGTCGGGCCTTCGGCTTCCAGGGTCAGCGTGCGGCGGTCCGCATCCAGCGTGCCGCGGTGGTACAGCCAGAGGTGGGTCATCATCGACGCGATGAAGGTGCCGACGAAGTGCCCCTTGTCGGGGTCGTAGCCCAGCGTCATCTGCGTCAACGCTTCACCGCCGCCTGCTTCCGCCGGCATCGGTCCGCGGTCGTCGAGCAGGACCCAGGCGTCGCCGAGCGTGCGCACGGCCTGGACACCCGTGTGCTTCTGCGACGTTCCGTCGGGCGCCGGGCAGTCGACTTCGAAGGACCATTGGCCGAGCAACTGGTGCAGCCAGCGATGTTCCTCGGTGATCTGTGTCTGCATGAGTTCCCTCTTGTCGTTACTGCGCCTGTTCGACCATCACCATCCAGCACAGCCCGAAGCGGTCGGTCACCATGCCGAACAGCGGCGACCAGAACGTCGGTGCGAGCGGCATCGTCACCTTGCCGCCGTCGCCCAGCGCAGCGAACGCACGCTCGACCGCCGGCTTGTCGGCAAGGGACAGCGCCATGCCGAAGCCGTGGAAGTTGGTGCTGCCGGTGCAGTACCCGTCCGACGCCATCACCGTGGAGCCGGCGACCGTCATGCTCGCATGCATGATCTTGTCCTTCGGCGGCGCCTTGCCCTCGGGCGCTGGCTCCGGGCTGTCGCTGAAGCGCATCTTCATTTCGACCTTCGCACCCACGGCCTTGCCATAGAAGTCCAGCGCTTCTTCGCAGCGGCCGGCGAAGTCGAGATAGGGAATTGCAGACATGGCATCTCCTCCTGTCGGGTTTGCGGCTCAATGATCGGCGGCGCTGCGCACCGCGGTGGTCGCGCGCAGGCGTTCTTCCTGCTCGCGCAGTTCGGGCGTCAGCTCGGTGCCGAAGTCCTCGGCCTCGAACACCGGGCGGATCTCCAGGTCGGAGTCCTCGCGCATCGGGTTGGGGCAGCGCTTCGCCCACTCCACCGCTTCCTCCATCGACTTGACCTGCCAGAGCCAGAAGCCGGCCACCAGTTCCTTCGTCTCGGTGAAGGGTCCGTCGATCACCGTGCGCCGGCTGCCGGAGAAGTGAACGCGCTTTGCGCGCGACGTCGGATGCAGGCCTTCGCCGGCGAGCATCACCCCGGCCTTCACCAGTTCCTCGTTGTAGCTCATCATGGCCTTCAGCAACGCCTCGCTGGGCATCTCGCCCGCTTCCGACGACGCCGTGGCCTTGACCATCACCATCACACGCATTGCAGCCTCCTCATCGATGTGCCGGCGCGGGTGCCGGCCCTGACGCTACGTCGAACCGCGCGCACTGGAATCGACAGTCCGATCGCGTCGATCGGATCATTCAGCCTCCGCTCAACGCCTGCACGATCAGCAGCTCGTCGCTGTCGGCCAGCGGCTTGGCGAGATCGAACACGGCCTCGCTGCGCACGAAGAAGCGCACATGCGGACGCAGGCGATCCTGCTCGTCGACCATGCGGAAGCGAATGCCCGGGAACTGCGCATCGAGATCCGCCAGCACGTCGCCGAGCGTCGCGCCCTGCGCCTGTACCCACGTGCGCTGCGTATAGGATCGCAGCGGGCTGGGAATCAGCACCTTCATGACGGCGCGCGCCGTACCGGTCAGTGCGCGATGCGAGCCGCTTCCACTGCGTAGACCTCCGGCAGATGGCGCGCGATGCAGCTCCACTGCTCGCCTTCGTCGCGGCTGCCCCAGATCTCGCCGGCGGTGGTGCCGAAGTACAGTCCCGCAGGCGTGCCGCGGTCGATCGTCATCGCCTGCCGCTTCACCGTCCACCACGCCTGCTCGGCCGGCAGTCCGTTGTCCTGCCGCTGCCACGATGCGCCCGCATTGCGCGTGACATAGATCGCCGGCTGGCCGGCCACGCTGGTGCGCGGCCACACGGTCTGCCCGTCCATCGGCAGCACCCACGCGGTATCGGCATCGCGCGGATGCACGGTCATCGTGAAGCCCACGTCGCCCACGTCGGGCGGCATCGCGTTGCCGATGCGCTGCCACGTCGTGCCGGGCCGGTCCAGGCGATAGATGCCGCAGTGGTTCTGCTGGTACAGCCGGTCGGGATCGGCAGGCGACTGTCGCACGCAGTGCGGATCGTGGAAGGTCAGCGTCGCGGCATCGAAGCCCTCGACCACCTCCAGTCCGTCGACCAGCGCCTTGAAGCTTGCGCCGCCGTCGGTGGACTCGTGCACGCCGCCGCTCGACATCGCGAAGTACAGATGCTTCGGATCGCGCGGATCGACGATGATCGAGTGCATCTTCGGCCCGTCGGGCGTGCCGTCCTGCACGCTGCCCATCCACTCGATGTACTGCGGGTCGTCGTTGATGTAGGTGAACGAATCCCACGTGACGCCGCCGTCGTCCGAGCGGAACAGTCCCTGCGGCGAGGTGCCCGCGTACCACCGCCCCGGCTCGCTCGCGTGCCCCGGCGTCAGCCAGAAGGTGTGATCGACGGTGCGGCCGCTGCCGTCGATCTTCTTTGCGAACGCGGGCGGCCGCGCCGCCTCCTTCCACGTGCGGCCCGCGTCGGTCGAACGGAAGATGGTGGGGCCTAGATGACCGGTCTTTGCCGCGGCCAGCAGCGTGCGGCCATCGCGCGGATCGAGCACCATGTGGTGCACGATGTGACCGAGGAAGTGCGGCCCGTCGAGGCGCCATTCCCTGCGGGCTGTGTCACCGTGCAGCAGCCATGCGCCCTTGCGCGTGGCGATCAGCAGGGTGGTCTGGGCATCGGCATCGGCGGTGGTCGGCATGGCATCTCCCCGGGTGTCATACGATAGCGAGCACGGCCCACGGGCGAAACAATTCCGTCCATCCGGACCGTGCTTTCATCGCACGTCGAACGGGTGGGTGGGCATTCGACAAGGGGCAGAGCCCGCGTTGAGCGCGGGGTCTCGCACGACCGACCGCTCAGGCGAGTGCTTCGCGCGCCTGCAGCGCCCGCTTGCGCTGCACGCCCCATCGATAGCCCGCGATGTCGCCATCGAGCCGCACCACGCGGTGGCAGGGGATCGCCACCGCCAGCGGGTTCGCGGCGACCGCGCTCGCGACTGCGCGCACCGAGCGCGGTATGCCGAGGCGCTGCGCCAGTTCTGAATAGCTGAGCGTGCGGCCCGCCGGCACCTTGCGCAGCGCCTGCCACACCGTTGCTGGAAGGCCGTGCCGCGCACGTCCAGCGGCAGCGAATGATCGCCGCAGGCCGCACCGCGCGACCACGCGCCACTCAGCTTTTCGAAGTCGCCATCGCCGCCGACCAGCGCGTGGCGGGCGAACTGCTGCAGGTCGCGCAGCAATTCGTCGGATCGTCGCCGAGCAGGATGGAGCAGATGCCGCGCTCGCTCGCCGCGACGAGGATCGCGCCGAGCGAGCACTCGCCCAGCGCGAAGCGGATCGTCTCGCCGGCACCGGCTGCGCGGTAGCGCGTCGGTGTCATGCCGAGCACGGCGTCCGACTCCTCGTAGAAGCGGCTGCTGGCGTTGTAGCCCGCCGCGTAGATGGCGTCGGTCACCGCGCCGTCGCCGGCCGCCGCGAGTTGCGCGCGCAGGCGCTGCGCGCGTTGCGCATGCGCGTACTGCCGCGGCGTCAGGCCGGTGGTGGCCTTGAACAGACGATGCAGGTGAAAGGCGCTGAGGCCGGCGCGGCGCGCCAGGTCGGCGAGGGTCGGCGAATCTTCGGTGCGCTCGATATGCCGGCACAGCTCGGCCACCAGTGAAACATGCGCGTCACGGCCTGGCGCGGCGGACGGCAGGTCGGGCCGGCAACGCTTGCAGGCGCGAAAACCTGCCCGCTCCGCGTCGGCCGGGTTCGCATGGAACTCGATGTTCTGCGGACGCGCCGTGCGCGCGCAGCACGACGGGCGGCAATACACACCGGTCGTGCGCACCGCGTAGACGAAGCGGCCGTCGGCCTCGCGCGCGCGCGCGAGCACGTCGGCCCAGCGCGGGTCGTTGAGGATGGCTGCGGCGCGCCGCTGGACAGTGGGGCTGAGCACGGAGGGGGCGGACGGGGTGACGCCGAGCATGAAAGGCTC
This sequence comes from Burkholderiaceae bacterium, assembly GCA_044225415.1. GTDB lineage: Bacteria > Pseudomonadota > Gammaproteobacteria > Burkholderiales > Burkholderiaceae_F > JALORV01. The sequence goes on from JBGAIO010000027.1 coordinate 22,367, forward strand.
CGATCATTATCGATGAAGGGGAGCCTAGCGACGCATCGCGCACGGCAAACTCCGCCGCTTGCGGTTGAAGTCGGAATGACGGACGCGGGTGTCGAGCGCGCGGACGCGCCTTGCGTGTAAGTGCCTGCTAGCGCGGAAGGCTGCGCCGCCTTGCGATGGCGAGCAACGCCAGCGCGAGCAGTCCGGCCGAGGGCAGCGCGCCGCCGCCGCCATCATCCTGGCCGGTCGGTGCGGTCGTGGCGGTGGGCGTCGCGACCGCCGCGGCGCTGGCGATGGCAGTGCCTTCGAGCGTGACTTCCCGCGCCGGCACGTCGTTGGTGAAGCGGATCGTCCACTTCTCGCTGCGCGTGCCGCCGTCGAGCGGCGCGAAGCGCACACCGAAGGAGCAGCTGACGCCCGGTTCGAGTCGCATGCCGGGCGAGCAGTTGCTGGAGCCGGCCGGAGCGCTGGTGACGAAGAACTCGCTGGACCCGCCCGTCGGCCCCGACAGCGCCGGCGTCGCAAAGGTGATTGAGGTCGACGTGCTGTTAGTGACCAGGATGCCGCTGGTGGCGCTTTCCTTCGACACCTCTGTACTCGAGAACATCGCAGGGTTGGGCGTGGCGGTCGGCGACACCGACGGCGGCACGGCGGACGGTGCCGGCGCCGGTGCGGGAGTGGGAGTCGGCGCAGGCGTCGGGGTCGGTGACGGTGCCGGCGCAGGCGCAGGCGTGGGAGTGGCCAGCGGCGGCGGCGGCGGCGATGCCGTCGCGCCAAGGATGTACGCGGCGATGTCGGTCCGCTCCTGCGTCGAGAGTATCGCGAAGGCGCCCATGCCGTAGGCCGCGTTGTTGATGGCCACGCCGATGCGCGCGGCCAAACCGGTCTCGCTCAGGTTGGCGAACACGGGGCGCGTGCGGAACACCGCGGCCGGTCCGTGGCAGTCCTGGCAACCCAGCGGCGCGCTGTTGGGAATGGCGATCTGGCGTGCGTACAGCGTCGCGCCGTTGGTGGCGTTGCCTGTCTGCGCCAGCGCCTGGCCGGCCGTGCCGGCAGCGGCCAGCGCGAGGACAGCGGGAGGCAGCGCGCGCAGGTGCAGCAGCGACTTGCGTGACGACGGGGTGCGTGACGACATGGCCTGTGCGGCAACCGCGTTGCCCTGGAGTTCTGACTGCGGGCCAGTCTATGGCCCCACCGCCGTCATTTCCCTCGTACGAACGTCGTAACCCGGCCGTGCGAACGGATGAGGCGGGTTCCATCGTCGGCGCGATCTTCCGGGTTCGCGCGGCTTTTCCGCCGGCCGCCGGCCGCGCAGCCAAGCCTTCCCGCGCTCGGGACCCTCAGCGCGGCTGTCCGGCCGCACCGGCCGTCGGGTTCTCCGCAAACCAGCGCATCGCCGAATGCACCCGCGTACGGCCGCTGGGATGGTCGTAGAAGATCATCTCTTCCAGCGGCGTCGGTTCGAGCTTGCGATACGTCGCCAGCCGCATTGCTGCCGACGCGAAGCCATGTGGCTCGCGCCCGGCGCTCAGGCCGAAGATGTCGGCTTCCGTCTCCGCCGTGCGCACGATCGAATTGGTGACCGGCGTCATCACGAAGAACCAGGTGGACAGCAGCGCGATGATCAGCGGCAGCACCGCGAAATCGTACTCGCCGCGGATGCCCCAGCGCGCGCCATGGCGCGCGAGCAGCCGCCGAGTCGCCCACTGCGTGAAGGCGAAGCCCAGCGCGAGCACCAGTCCCGTCTGGAGCGTCAGCTTCAGCGAGTGATTGAGCACGTAGTGGCCGAGCTCGTGCGCCATCACCGCCTTGATCTCGGGCAGTGACGTGCGGTTGAGCAGGTTGTCGTTCAGGCTGACGCGCGTCGTGTTCGCCAGCCCGCTGACATTGGCGCTGATGCGGGTGGTCTGCTTCGACGCGTCGAACCAGTAGACGTCGTCGGCGGGCACGCCATGGGCGTGCGCCATCGACAGCACGCCGTCGCGCACGGGGCCGGCTGGCAGCGGCTGGTAATGATTGAACACCGGCGCGATGAACACCGGCGCGATGAAGCTGACGAACAGCAGGAAGAGCACGCTGATCACCGTGGCCGGTACCCACCAGCGGTCCGCGCTGCGCCGTGCGGCCGCGATGATTGTCGCGAGCAGCGGCGCACCAAGCAGCACCGTGATGGCAAGCCCTTTGCCCCACTCCAGCAGGAAGCCGGCGAGCGTCAGGTTCGACAGCCCGTACTGGTGCTCGCGCCACCAGTCCTCGTACAGTGACAGCGGCAGCGTCAGCACGCTCAGCAGCAGGATCAGCCCCGCGCTGTACAGCAGCGCCTGAAGCCAGCGGTTGCGTGCGCGGCGCTCGGCCCAGTTGCGCAACCGTGCAGACAGTCCGCCGGCGAGCAGGAGCCCGGCGAGTACGAGGCCCCACAGCCAGTCCCACAGCTTCAGCCAGTAGCCGCCTTCGAAATAGGCATCCGACTTTGCGCGCGCATCGGCGGGCAGGGTGTCGAGCCAGGCGCGCGTGGCGCGCTCGACATCGAACGCCGGACCCGGCTTTGCACCATCGGGGACGACCAGTTCCACCGGCGCGGCGGCGGGGACCTGCGCGCCCGCGGGTGCGACGGCCGACATCAGGAAGACGATGGCAGCGGCGACCATCGCCGCGGACAACACTCTCATCACGCCTCCGCTAGGGAAAACACTGATGAACAGCCCGAGCAATGCCCGGCGCTCGAACGAATCTCGCACGGGCTTGATCCCGGTGAAATGCGGCAGGGGCCGACGCTGAGATAAAGCAGCGCCTCGAACTTGTGCGTCCTCATAGTCTCGCCACGTCCTGTCGACACGATCGTTGCGTTCCGGAACATCGATGAAATTGAACTCGTTTGTCGCTCGCTGGCTGGCAGCCCTGCTGCTGGCCTTCGCGGCGGTTGCACCGTGCAGCGCGCAGGGTAGCGACGCTACACCCGCTGCGGCAAGCCGCGCGCAGCAGACCGTGATCGAAGCCTTCGTGCGCGAAGGCTGCCCGCACTGCGCGGCTGCAGAGGAGTTCCTGGCAAAGCTGCAGAAGGAGCAGCCGGCACTTTCGATCGTCGTCCGCGACGTCACGAAGGAGCCGGCCGCCATGGAGCGGCTGAAGGAACTGGCCCGCGAGCACAAGGCCGGTGGTGCGCGGGTGCCCGCCATCCTCGCCGGCGGCCAGCTGATCATCGGCTACTCCGAGGACGCCAGCACCGACAAACTGATCCGCAGCGCGCTGGCCGGCCAGGCCACCGGTGGACACGCCGCCGCCACCTGCGATGCGGAAGACGAAAATGCGCTGGCCTGCGCGAAGGCGCCCGGTGCCGACGCCGAGCCGGTCAAGGCAGAATCGTTCGAAGTGACGCTGTTCGGCCGCACCCTCTCGCTGGACGACGTCGGGCTGCTGGCCTTCACGCTGGCCATGGGCCTGCTCGACGGCTTCAACCCGTGCTCGATGTGGGTGCTGCTGCTGATGATCTCGCTGCTGGCGCCGCTCAACGACCGCAAGCGCATGCTGGCCATCGCCGGCACCTTCGTGCTGATCGAGGGTATCGCCTATTTCATGTTCATGGCGGCGTGGCTGAACCTGTTCCTGTTCATCGGCCTGTCGCGCATCTCGCAGCTGATCATCGCCGCCATCGCCATCGTTGCCGGACTGATCAACCTGAAGGACTTCTTCGCCTTCAAGTGGGGGGGCATCAGCCTGTCGATCCCCGAGCGCGCCAAGCCGGGCATCTACAAGCGCATGCGCGACATCCTGCATGCGAAGAACCTGACGGCGGCCATCGTCGGCGCGGCCATTCTCGCCATCCTGATCCAGTTCGTCGAGTTCCTGTGCACGTCGGGCTTCCCGGCGCTGTTCACGCGCATCCTGACGCTGTCGGACCTGACCACCGCGCAGTACTACGGCTATCTGCTGCTGTACATCGCCGCGTACATGCTCGACGACGTCATCATCCTCACCATCGGCGTGGTGATGCTGAGCCGCCACCGGCTGCAGGAAAAGGAAGGCCGCGTGCTGAAGTTCATCAGCGGCCTGGTGATGGTCGGGCTCGGCATCTACCTGATTTTCTGGGCCTGAGCGTCCGCGGTCTCTTCATGGCAGCGCACGCAGCCCTGCAG
>JBGAIO010000028.1:0-24910 GCA_044225415.1 Burkholderiaceae bacterium
GCACCTGCGCGAGATCATCGAGCCGTCGGCGGTCTTCCGCGAACTGACGCAGCACACGATCCTGCCGGCGCACAACGCGCTGGCCGGCGTGCTGGCGCGTCACTGCGGCGTCGAGCCCGACGCGGACATCCACCAGCTCGCCTTTGCGATCGTCGCGATGGCCAACGACTATTGCATCTCGCGCAGCCTGATGCCGCAGCTCGCGCCGCAGGTGCTGGACCGGCCCGGTGCGCCCGAGCTGATCCTCGAGCGCCTGATCGGTTACAGCGCTGCACTGCTGAAGCACGAGATCGAACGCCGCGCTGCTGGCGCAGCCGCCTGACCATCATCGAGACTCACTCCCATGCCCAGACTGCTGCCTGCCACGCGTAAAGGCCGCCTCGGACTTGCGGTTGCCGCTGTCGTCGTGCTCGGCGCGCTCGCGCTGTTGACGACTCGCGGTGGCTCACCTGAAGCGTCGACCGCGTCAACCAAAGAAGCCGCAAAGAAAGCCGGCGCACGTGCCGCGCTGACCGTCAGCACCGTCGCGCCCGAGCGCATCGAGTGGCCGACCACGCTGGCGGCCAACGGCAACATCACCGCCTGGCAGGAAGCCATCATCGGCGCCGAGCTCTCGGGCCTGCGCGTCACCGAAGTGCTGGTCAACGTCGGCGACACGGTCAAGCGCGGCCAGCTGCTGGCGCGACTGGCCGACGATTCGGCGCAGGCCGATGCCGCCCAGGCACGCGCCGCCGTCGTCGAGGCCGAGGCCTCGCTCGCGGAAGCGAAGGCCAATGCCGACCGCACGAAGCAGCTGCAGTCACAGGGCTTCATCAGTCCACAGGCCTCCGTGCAGGTCGTCACCGCCGAGCAGACCGCCGCCGCACGCCTGACCGCGGCGCGCGCACGCGTGCAGGCCGAGGACGTGAAGCTCGCGCACACGAAGATCGTCGCGCCGGACGATGGCGTGATCTCCGCGCGCGGCGCGACCGTCGGTTCGCTGACGCAACCGACACAGGAGCTGTTCCGGCTGATCCGCGGCGGTCGCCTCGAATGGCGCGCTGAAGTTACCGCGGCCGAACTCGCGAAGCTCTCTCCCGGCCTGACCGCGAACCTGACGACGCCCGCGGGCCAGCGCATCAGCGGCAAGGTGCGCGCGGTGGCGCCGGCCGTCGATCCGGCGACGCGCAACGGCATCGTCTACGTCGACATCGCAGCGGGCAGCGCGGCACGCGCCGGCACTTTCGCGCGCGGCGAGTTCGAACTCGGCAATGCACCGGCGCTGACGCTGCCGCAGAGCGCGGTGCTGCTGCGCGACGGCTTCGCCTACGTGTTCCGTGTCGGCGCCGACAGCCACGTCGAACAGGTCAAGGTGGACATCGGCCGCCGCATCGGCGACCGCATCGAAGTGAAGAGCGGCATCGACGCGACGACGCGCGTGGTCGAGACCGGCGGGGGTTTCCTCGCCGATGGCGACACCGTGCGCGTCGTCGAGCGCGGCGCGCCGGGTCTCGACTCGAGCCCGGCGCCCGTCAAGGCCGCGGCGAAGTAGCGCGGAGCCGGCACCCCATGGCCATCAACGTCTCCGCCTGGTCGATCCGCAATCCGATCCCCGCGGTGCTGCTGTTCGTGATGCTGACGCTGGTCGGCATCATGGGTTTCCGCGCGATGAAGATCCAGCAGTTCCCGGACATCGACCTGCCGATGGTGGTCGTCGTCGCGTCGCTGCCGGGTGCAGCCCCCGCGCAGATGGAGACCGAGGTCGCGCGCAAGATCGAGAACTCGGTCGCGACGCTGCAAGGCATCAAGCACATCTACTCGAAGGTGCAGGATGGCGTGGCCACCGTCACGGTCGAGTTCCGCCTCGAGAAGAACACGCAGGAGGCGCTCGACGACGTGCGCGACGCGGTGTCGCGCATCCGCTCCGACCTGCCGGGCGACCTGAAGGATCCCGTGATCTCGAAGGTGAACCTCGCGGGGTCGCCGATCCTCACCTACACCGTGGCGTCGTCCCGCATGGACGACGAGGCGCTGTCGTGGTTCGTCGACAACAACGTCGCCAAGGCGATGCTCAGCGTGCGCGGCGTCGGCGCGGTGGCTCGCGTCGGCGGCGTGGACCGCGAGATCCGTGTCGAGCTCGATCCCGCCCGCCTGCTGGCGCTGAACGCGACCGCCGCCGACATCTCGCGCCAGCTGCGGCAGGTCCAGCAGGAAGCGTCGGGCGGCCGCGCCGACATCGGCGGCATCGAGCAGTCGGTGCGCACGATCGGCACGGTGCAGTCCGCGCATGAACTCGCTGCGATGGACATCGTGCTGACCGATGGCCGCCGCATCCGCCTCGACCAGGTCGCGACCGTCACCGACACGGTCGCCGAGCAACGCTCCGCGGCCCTGCTGAACGGAAAGCCGGTCGTGGGCTTCGAGATCACGCGCGCGCGCGGAGCCAGCGAAGTCGAAGTCGCCGAGGGCGTGCATGCCGAGCTCGCGCGGCTGAAGACCGCGCATCCCGACATCCAGATCACGGAGGCCTTCAACTTCGTCGATCCGGTCGTGGAGAACTACGAAGGCTCGATGTCGCTGCTGCTCGAAGGCGCGCTGCTGGCCGTGCTGGTGGTGTGGCTGTTCCTGCGCGACTGGCGCGCCACCCTCGTGTCCGCAGCGGCTCTGCCGCTGTCGATCCTGCCCACCTTCGGCGCGATGTACCTGATGGGTTTCACGGTCAACGTCGTGACGCTGCTGTCGCTGTCGCTGGTGGTCGGCATCCTGGTCGACGACGCGATCGTCGAGATCGAGAACATCGTGCGCCACATGCGCATGGGCAAGTCACCGTACCAGGCCGCGATGGAGGCCGCCGACGAGATCGGTCTGGCGGTCATCGCGACCACGTCGACGCTGATCGCGGTGTTCCTGCCGACGGCCTTCATGGGCGGCGTAGCCGGCAAGTTCTTCGTGCAGTTCGGCTGGACCGCGGCGATCGCGGTGGCCTTTTCGCTGCTGGTGGCGCGCATGCTCACCCCGATGATGGCGGCTTACCTGCTGCGGCCTCCGAAGAAGGAACATGGCGAGCCGCGCTGGCTGTCGATCTACATGCGCTGGGTGAACTGGTGCCTGCGGCATCGCATCGCGACGCAGGTGGGCGCGGCGATCTTCTTCTTCGGCTCCTTCGCACTGGTGCCGCTGCTGCCGACAGGCTTCATTCCGCCCGACGACCTGTCGCAGACGCAGGTGTATCTGACCTTGCCGCCGGGCAGCACTTTTCAACAGACTTTCAAGACGGCAGAGCAGGCGCGAGCGATTGTCGAAAGGAACTCGAACGTCAAGCTGGTGTACACCGCGATCGGCGGCGGCGCTTCGGGTTCTGATCCGTTCGCGCCGCGCGGTGCATCCGAGGTGCGCAAGGCGACGCTGACCATCAACCTCACGCCGCGCAGCGAACGGCGCGGCACGTCGAAGCAGGATATCGAACGCGAGCTGCGCGAAGCGCTGGCGGTGATTCCCGGCACGCGCATCCTGGTGTCCTTCGGCGGATCGGCCGAGAAGTACGTGCTGGTGCTGGCCGGTGAAAATGGCCAGGCGCTGGCCGACCACGCCCGCCAGGTCGAGCGCGAGCTGCGCACCATTCCAGGCATCGGCAGCGTGACCACCACCGCGAGCCTGGTGCGGCCCGAACTCGTGGTGCGCCCGGACTTCGCGCGCGCCGCCGACCTCGGCGTCACCTCGGCCGCGATTGCCGACACGCTGCGCATCGCGACGGCCGGCGACTACGACCAGGGCCTGGCCAAGCTCAACCTGTCGCAGCGGCAGGTACCGATCGTGGTGAAGTTCCCGCCCGGCGCCCGGCAGGACCTGAGCCTGATCGAACGGCTGTCGGTGCCGGGCAAGAACGGCGCCGTGATGCTGGGCAACGTCGCGCAGGTGGCGATCGCGAGCGGCCCCGCCGAGATCGACCGCTACGACCGGCTGCGCAACATCAACTTCGAGATCGAACTCAACGGCCAGCCGCTCGGCGAAGTGGAACGCATCGCAAGGGAACTGCCCAGCCTCGCGAACCTGCCGCCGGGCGTGACGCAGACCGCGGTGGGCGATGCCGAGGCGATGAACGAGCTGTTCTCCTCCTTCGGCCTGGCGATGGCCACCGGCGTGCTGTGCATCTACATCGTGCTGGTGCTGCTGTTCAAGGACTTCGTGCAGCCGATGACGATCCTCGCCGCACTGGTGCTGTCGATCCCCGGCGCGTTCCTCGCGCTGTTCGTCACGCACACCGCGCTGTCGATGCCGTCGATGATCGGCCTGATCATGCTGATGGGCATCGCCACCAAGAACTCGATCCTGCTGATCGACTACGTGATCATGGCGCGGCGCGACCACGGCATGACGCGCATGGAAGCGATCCTCGATGCGTGCCGCAAGCGCGCGCGGCCGATCATCATGACGACCGTCGCGATGGGCGCGGGCATGCTGCCGGTGGCGATCGGCCTGGGCACCGATCCCAGCTTCCGCGCGCCGATGGCGATCGTCGTCATCGGCGGGCTGATCACGTCGACCTTCCTGAGCCTGCTGGTGGTGCCGGTGGTGTTCACCTTCGTCGACGACCTGGTCACCTGGCTGCGCGGCCACATGCCGCATCGCGCACATCACACCTCCGCGGCGGGGGAGCCCGCCGCTCCCTCCACGACAGGCGCCGAATGAACGAGAACATCAACGACACCCTGCCGGCGAGTGTCGGCACAGCACGTGGGCGCGTGTCCCGCCGCACGGCGCTGCGCGCCTGCGCCGGCGCCGCGCTCGGGCTGCTGCTCGCCGGACAGCCCGTGCGTGCCATCGCGCAGGCGGTGTCCGATGCCGCCGGCGCGCGCGCAAGCTATCGCACGCTCGAATTCGAATGGACCGATGCCGCGCGCCAGCGCGAAGTGCCGGTGCGGCTGTATCTGCCGACGTCGGCCTCGGCGGATGCGCCGGTGCCGCTGGTCGTGTTCTCGCACGGCATCGGCGGTTCGCGTCGCGGCTACAGCTATCTCGGCCAGCACTTCGCCGCCAACGGCATCGCCAGCCTGCATGTGCAGCACGTGGGCAGCGACCGCGCACTGTGGACCGGCAATGTCTTCGGCATGCTCGGCCGGTTGCTGGCCGCCGCGCAGGAAGGCGAAGCGATCCATCGCGTGCGCGACCTGAGCTTCGCGCTGGACCAGTTGCTGGCCGGCGAAGCCGGCACGCGCATCGATGCAAAGCGACTGGTCGTTGCGGGCCACTCCTACGGCGCGAACACCGCAATGCTCGCCGCCGGCGCGCGCGTCGAGCGCAACGGCCAGGTACTGGACCTGCGTGAGCCGCGCTTCACCGCGGCAATCCTGATCTCGGCGCCGCCGTTCTACGGCGAGTCGGACACCGCGCAGATCCTGCGGTACGTGACCATCCCGACGCTGCACATCACTGCCACCGACGATGAGATCCGCATCCCCGGCTACTACTCGGGCGCAGCCGACCGCATCGCGGTGTTCGAGGCGATGGGCAGCCGCGACAAGACGCTGGCCGTGTTCAGCGGCGGATCGCACAGCGTGTTCACGGATCGCATGGCGCCGGGCGGCTTCGAGCTGAACCAGCGCGTGAAGGCCGCGACGCGCGAACTGTCGCTTGCCTTCCGGATGCCGCTGTTCGGCGGCGGCGCCGAACCGCTGGACAAATGGAACCAGCGCTACGGCGAGATCGTCACGCGGCTGGTGACGGCGCCGCTGCATTGAGCGGCGGCGGCCGCTGACTCGCGGTCGCGCGGCTCAGCGCGTGGCCGCCGTGCCGGTGGGCGCGCGCACGCTCCATTGCACCGGCCCGGGATGCGGCCCGACCAGCCAGTCGCGCGCGTCAGCGCTGCGCAGCAGCTCCGCTTCGAAGAACGCGACCGCCGAGAAGTTCAGCGCGATGCGCGACGCTTCGAGATCGCGCGACGCCGCGCCGCCGGTGCGCGGCTCTGACGGCGAACCGCCCATGCCGCCCGGACCACCCGTTCCACTGGGGCCGCCCATGCCACCGCCGGAACCACCACCGCTGCCACCGCCGGGACCGCCGCTGCCGGGTCCACGCCCGCGCCCACCACCACCGCCACCGCCGCCGGGTCCACCACCACCCATGTCGCCGCGGGGCATCTGGCGCGCCTGTTCACCGTCGCCGGAGTTGGGCGGCCGCGCACTGCCGAGCAGGTCCGACAGCGACACCGGCAGCCGCATTTCGACCACGGTCGCATTGACGAGCTGTTCCACCATCGCGTGGCGCTGCTGCGACGGCATGCCGAGGCCATAGGACTCGACTTCACTGCCGCCGTACGCGACCAGCAGCGGCACGCGCACCGCTGCGTAGCGCTGATGCAGCGACGGCCCTTCGAAACCGACATAAGGACCGAGCAGCGCGACTGCGCGAATGCGCGCGTCGGGCGCCGCCGGCGCCGTGGTCATCTGCTCGCCGGCCAGCCACTGCGCCGTCTGCGCGCCCAGGCCGATGCCCGCGATGCCGACGCGCTGCAGGGCTGCGCGCGGCAGCCACGGCGGCGGATTGCGCTGCAGTTCGTCGAGCACGAAGCGCACGTCGTCGACGCGCAGGCGGGCCTGCGCCGGCGAATACTGGCGACGCGCGGCCTCGGAGAAATCGGCGTTGCGCGCCTCCGACGTCTGCCACACCGCCGTGTCGTTACCCGGGTGGCCGATGGTCAGCACCGCGAAGCCCGCCTCGTTCAGGCCTGCGACCAGCGTCGCCGGCGACTGATCGCCCTGCGCGAGCGCGGGCAGCACGATGATCAGGCCGTACACGTCGGACGCCGGCGGGGCCGACCAGCGCGCGTTGATGACGCGATCACGCGGCACGTCGCTCCAGTAAAGCGTGCCCGACTGCGCCGCCGGCGCTACCGCATCGCGCCACGGCACCGGCGGCAGGCGCATCGCGCGAGGCGCAGCGCCCGCACCCTGCGCACCGGTCGGCGGCTCGCGCAGATCCGGGCCGCCCTGCGGGCCACCCTCCGGCCCGCCCCGGCGCGGCGGACCGCCCGCGCAGGCCGCCAGCAGCACGCTCGCCGCGATCGCGGCGAGCACGGTTCTACGTTCGAAGGTCATGGCCATCGTCGATGCGGGAAAAAGCGCAGCATGACACCAGCCGCAGGTTGCGCGCTCGTTGCCGGACCGTTGCCGTGAGCGGAGCGGCGCGGCCGTGCGCCCGATGGGCGTGCGTGCTACCTTCGATGCGATGAACGCCCCCCTCGCGAACGGTGCGCCTGCGGGTTCGTCTGCGGCGCTGGCGCCGCCGCCGACGATGCTTGCCGAGCGCATTCCGCTGCCCGGGGCAGGCCCGGTGGACGTCGCACGCCAGCGCGCCGTGGTGGCGAAGCTGCGCGATGCCCTGCCTGCGCACTGCGTGCTCTGGCGCGAGGAGGACACGCGTCCCTACGAATGCGACGGACTGACGCTGTACCGGCAGCTGCCGATGGTGGTCGTCCTGCCGGAGACCGAGGCGCAGATCGTCTCGGTGCTGCGCGCATGTCGCGAACTCGGCGTGCCGGTGGTGCCGCGCGGCGCGGGCACGGGTCTGTCGGGCGGCGCGCTGCCGCACGGCCAGGGCGTGCTGCTGTCGCTCGCGAAGTTCAACCGCATCGTCGCGATCGATCCGCTGGCGCGCACGGCCACCGTGCAGCCGGGCGTGCGCAACGCCGCGATCTCGGAAGCGGTGGCGCATCTCGGCCTGTACTACGCGCCCGATCCGTCGAGCCAGATCGCCTGCACCATCGGCGGCAACATCGCGGAGAACTCCGGCGGCGTGCACTGCCTGAAGTACGGGCTGACGCTGCATAACGTGCTGCGCGTGCGCGGCCTGACCATCGACGGCGACGCCGTGGAGATCGGTTCGCTCGCGCCCGACGCGCCCGGCTACGACCTGCTGCCGCTGGTGATCGGCTCCGAGGGCCTGCTGCTGGTCGTCACCGAAGCGACGCTGAAACTCGTGCCGAAGCCGCAGAAGCAGCAGGTGGTGATGGCATCGTTCGACGATGTCGAAAAGGGCGGCGACGCGGTGGCCGCGGTCATCGCGGCCGGCCTCATCCCGGCGGGCATGGAGATGATGGACCGGCCGGCCACCGCCGCGGTGGAGCCGTTCGTCAAGGCGGGCTACGACCTCGAGGCCGCGACCATCCTGCTGGTCGAATCCGATGGCACGCCCGAGGAAGTCGCCGACGAGATCGCGCACATCGAACGCATCCTGCAGGCGAGCGGTTCGACGCGCTGCACGGTGTCGCAAACCGAAGCGGAGCGGCTGCGCTTCTGGGCGGGCCGCAAGGCGGCCTTCCCGGCGGTGGGCCGCATCACGCCCGACTACTACTGCATGGACGGCACGATCCCGCGCAAGCGGCTCGGCGAAGTGCTGAAGGCGATCGTCGCGATGGAAGCGAAATACGGCCTGCGCTGCGCGAACGTCTTCCACGCCGGCGACGGCAACCTGCATCCGCTGATCATGTTCGACGCCAACGATCCGTCGTCCATTGCACGCGCGGAGGAATTCGGCTTCGAGATCCTGGAACTGTGCATCGCCGTCGGCGGCACGGTCACCGGCGAGCATGGCGTGGGCGTCGAGAAGATCCATCAGCTCTGCCTGCAGTTCGACACGGCCACCCGCGAGGCCTTCCATGCGATCAAGCGCGCGTTCGATCCGCCGCAGCTGCTGAATCCCGGCAAGGCGGTGCCGACGCTGCATCGCTGCGCCGAGTACGGGAAGATGCACGTGCACGGCGGCGCGCTGAAGTTTCCGGAACTGCCGCGCTTCTGATGTCGACGCCGCCCGCAGAACTCGGCGCGCTGCGCGAGCAGGTGCGCGCGGCCGCCGCCGACCGCAAGCCGCTCGTCATCGAGGCGGGCGGCAGCAAGGCGTTCCATGGCCATCGCTGCGGCGGCGCACGCCTCGATCCGCGTGGCTACTGCGGCATCGTCGACTATGAACCCACCGAGCTCGTCGTCACGGTGCGGTGCGGCACTCCGCTCGCGGAACTCGAATCCGCGCTGGCGGTGGAGCAGCAGATGCTGCCCTTCGAGCCGCCGCACTACGCCGGGGGCGGTGCACGCGCCACGGTAGGCGGCATGGTCGCGGCCGGCCTCGCAGGCCCACGTCGCGCGGCCGCGGGATCGATCCGCGACTTCGTGCTCGGCGCGACCCTGCTCGACGGCCGCGGTGGAGTGCTGAGCTTCGGGGGCCGCGTGATGAAGAACGTCGCGGGCTACGACATGGCGCGCACGCTCGCCGGATCGATGGGTACGCTCGGCGTGCTGCTCGATGTGTCGCTGAAGGTGCTGCCGCGTCCCGCGGCCGAACGCACGCTGCGCTTCGAGATGGATGAAGCGACGGCGATACGGCGCGTGAACGAATGGGGCGGCCAGCCGCTGCCAGTTTCCGCCAGCGCGTGGTGTGACGGCGTGCTGTTCGTGCGCCTGTCGGGCGCGGTGGCCGGGCTCGACGCGGCGCAGGCGCGGCTGGGCGGCGACGTGATCGAAGATGCGAAGGCCGACGTGTGGACCGGCCTGCGCGAACAGCAGCACCCATTCTTCACCACGAGCGAAGGCTTGGCGCTGTGGCGCATCGCCGTGCCGCCGACCACGCCGCCGCTCGCGCTCGGCCGCACGCTGCTTGAATGGAATGGCGGTCAGCGCTGGATCGTGGCGGGGTGCGATACGGCGACCGTCACGCGCATCCGCGACGCGGCGGTCGCGGCCGGCGGTCATGCGACGCGGTTTCGTGGCGGTGATGCGAGCATTGCAGCATTTCAGCCTTTGCCACCGGCACTGGCGACGCTGAATGCCCGGCTGAAGCAGGCTTTCGATCCGGCGGGGATCTTCAACGTGGGGAGGCTGCATGCGGCGCCCTGACCCACGCGCAGCGCTGCAAAAATGGATCCCCGCTTTCGCGGGGATGACAGCAGGCAACTTGGATCCCGGCCTTCGCCGGGATGACGATACCTGCACCGTCGCCGCAGCGAAGGCTGGTGCCCAATTTGCGCGTGTCATCCCCGCTTCTGATTCCGGCCTTCGCGCCGATGGTGCTCCCTGCACCGTCGCCCCGGCGAAGGCCGGGGCCCAATTTTCGTGTGTCGTCCCCGCGAAAGCGGGGACCCATTTCGACTTTCTCGCCGCCTGATGCAGACCCACCTCGCCGACTGGATCCGCGAGTCGCCCGATGGCGCCGAGGCCGACGCCATCCTGCGCACCTGCGTGCACTGCGGCTTCTGCACCGCGACGTGCCCGACCTACCAGCTGCTCGGCGATGAGCTCGACGGACCGCGCGGCCGCATCTACCTGATGAAGCAGATGATGGAAGGCGCGGAGGTCACCGCCGCCACGCAGCAGCATCTCGACCGCTGCCTCACCTGCCGCAACTGCGAGACCACCTGTCCGTCGGGCGTGCAGTACGGGCGGCTGGTCGACATCGGCCGCCACTGGGTCGATGCGAAGGTGCCGCGCCCGCTCGGCGAACGCCTCATGCGCGGCGCGCTGAAGCACGGCCTGACGAGCCCCCTGTTTGCGCCGGCGATGAAACTCGGCCAGGCGCTGCGTCCGCTGCTGCCCGCGTCGCTGAAGGCCAAGGTGCCGCCGGTAAGGAAGGCCGGCGCGTATCCCGCCGCACGCCACACGCGCCGCATGATCCTGCTGGAAGGCTGCGTGCAGCCCGCGATGGCGCCGAACATCAACACCGCCACGGCGCGCGTGCTGGATGCGCTCGGCATCGAACTGCTGCGGCCGGCCGCCGCGGGCTGCTGCGGGGCGCTGCGCTATCACCTGGACGACCACGCCGGCGGCCTCGACGATGCGCGCCGCAACATCGACGCGTGGTGGCCGCTCGTCGTCGGCGGCGTGGAAGCGATCGTGATGAACGTCAGCGGCTGCGGCCTGCAGGTGCGCGAGTACGGACATCTGCTGCGCAGCGATGCGACCTACGCAGACAAGGCACGGCGCATCAGCGAGCTGACGCGCGACGTGGCGGAGATCATGCCGACCCTCGCATCGGAGCTGCAGCGCCGGCTGGGCACGACGCTGGGAGGCCGCGTGGTCTTCCATCCGCCCTGCACGCTGCAGCACGGACAGAAGGTGCGCGGCGCGGTCGAGGCGCTGCTGACGTCGCTGGGCGTGACGGTCGCGCCCGTCGGCGAAAGCCACTTCTGCTGCGGATCGGCCGGCACCTACTCCGTGCTGCAACCCGAGCTGGCACTGCAGCTGCGCGACCGGCGCCTGCAGCACCTGCAGGCGCCTGCACCCGACGCCATCCTGTCGGCCAACGTCGGCTGCATCACGCACCTGCAGAGCGGCACCGACACGCCGGTCATGCACTGGATCGAGTGGCTGGATGCGCGGCTGCAGACGCGCCAAGGCACCTGACGGATGACCGCAGAACGGGTATGTCCCTTGCTGCGACCGTCCCGTTGAATCTCATCGACAACTACCGAGGCAATTCATGTTCAAGCAACTCTGTGTCTCTGCTTCCACGGTCGCGCTGCTGGCGAGCTGCGCCTCCCACGAACCCTCTACAGGGCGCGACACCGGCATCGGTGCTGCCGCCGGTGCGGCCATCGGCGCGATGGCGCACTCGTCGAACCGCACGCACGGCGCGCTGGCCGGTGCGGCCGTGGGTGCGCTGGGCGGCTACATCTGGTCCAGCCAGATGGCCAAGCAGAAGAAGGACATGGAAACCGCGACGCAGGGCACCGGCGTGCAGGTCACGCAGACCTCGGACAACCAGCTGAAGCTCAACGTGCCGAGCGACGTGTCCTTCGCCACCGGCAGCGCCGCCATCAAGCCGGCCTTCGACCCGATCCTGACGAAGTTCGCGCAGACACTGAACGAGAACCCGAAGACCACGGTGCGCATCGTCGGCCACACCGACAGCACCGGCACCGACGCGATCAACGATCCGCTGTCGGTGAATCGCGCGGCATCGGTGCGCAGCTACCTGACGGCACAGGGCGTGGCCGCCAGCCGCATCAGCATCGACGGGCGCGGTTCGCATGAACCGATCGCCGACAACGGCACCGAAGCCGGGCGCGCGCAGAACCGGCGGGTGGATATCTTCGTGGGTGAAGCGGCGGCGTAGGGCCTGAAGAAGAATGGATCCCCGCTGTCGCGGGGATGACATCTGACTCAACTTGGATCCCGGCCTTCGCCGGGACGACGGCACGTTACATCGTCGCCCCGGCGAAGGCCGGGGCCCAATTTTCGATGACTCAAAAACGGATCCCCGCGAAAGCGGGGATCCGTTTTGACTTTGACTACAACTACTCCCCGATCGCCTTCCCCATCTCCTCGACGACCTTCTTCGCATCGCCGAACACCATCATCGTCTTCGGCATGTAGAACAGTTCGTTGTCCAGCCCCGCGTACCCCGATGCCATCGAGCGCTTGTTGACGATCACCTGTTTCGCCTTGTAAGCCTCCAGGATCGGCATGCCCGCGATCGCGGACTTCGGGTCCTTCGCGGCCGGGTTCACCACGTCGTTGGCGCCGAGGATCAGCGCGACGTCCGCATCGGCGAACTCGCCGTTGATGTCCTCCATCTCGAAGACCTGGTCGTAAGGCACTTCGGCCTCGGCCAGCAGCACGTTCATGTGGCCCGGCATGCGGCCCGCGACCGGATGGATCGCGTACTTCACCGTCACGCCCTTGCGGATCAGCTTGTCCGTGAGTTCCTTCAGCGGATGCTGGGCGCGCGCGACGGCCAGGCCGTAGCCCGGCACGATGATGACCAGTTCCGCGTTCTCCAGCAGGAACGCCGCATCGTCCGGCGAGCCTGAACGCACCGGCCGCTGCTCGGCCTTGCCGCCCGCCGCCGCGACCTCGCCGCCGAAGCCGCCGAGGATCACGTTGAAGAACGACCGGTTCATCGCCTTGCACATGATGTAGCTGAGGATCGCGCCGGACGAGCCGACCAGCGAGCCTGCGACGATCAGCATGAAGTTGTTCAGCGAGAAACCGATGCCCGCCGCCGCCCAGCCCGAGTAGCTGTTCAGCATCGACACCACCACCGGCATGTCGGCGCCGCCGATCGGGATGATCAGCAGCACGCCGAGCAGGAAGCCGAGCAGGATGATCAGAGCGAAGTCCATCGCGCTCTGCGAATGCCAGAAGCCGAAGCAGAAGAAGATCGCCGCCAGGCCGAGCGCGAGGTTCAGGTAGTGCTGGCCCTTGAACACCACGGGCGCCCCCTGGAACAGCCGGAACTTGTACTTGCCCGACAGCTTGCCGAAGGCGATCACCGAGCCGGTGAAGGTCACCGCGCCGATGAACGCGCCGAGCGCGAGCTCGATGCGGTTGCCGCCCGGAATCGCGCCGCCGGGCGGCGCAATGGCGAAGGCCCACGGCTCGGCCACCGCCGCCACCGCGATGAACACCGCCGCCAGGCCGATCATGCTGTGCATGAACGCAACCATCTCCGGCATTTTTGTCATCTCGACCTTGAACGCGATGGTCGTGCCGATCGCGCCGCCGATGACCAGCCCCAGCAGCACCCAGGCCATGCCCAGCGTCGCGAGCTGCGGTGCATTGTGATAGACCAGCGCGACGGTGGTGACGATGGCGATGGCCATGCCTACCATGCCGAACGCATTGCCGCGCCGCGACGTGGTGGGATGCGACAGCCCCTTCAGCGCCTGGATGAAGAAGACCGACGCGATCAGGTACAGCAGGACGACGACGTTCATGCTGAGAGTCATCGCGCGCCCCTATGCCTTGGCCTGCTTCGTCGCGGAGCCTGACTTCGGCTCCTTCTTGCGGAACATCTCGAGCATCCGGCGCGTGACCAGGAAGCCGCCGAACACGTTGACCGCAGCCAGCGCGACGGCGAGCACGCCCATCGTCTTGCCGAGTCCGGTCTCGGTCAGCGCCGCGGCCAGCATCGCGCCGACGATGATGATCGCCGACACCGCGTTGGTGACCGACATCAGCGGCGTGTGCAGCGCCGGCGTGACGTTCCACACCACGTGGTAGCCGACGTAGATGGCCAGCACGAAGATGATCAGGTTGATGACGATGGGGCTGACGGCGTCCATGTTCGGTTCCCGGTCTAGTTCTTGCGCTTGATCTCGCCGCCCATGGTCATCAGGCAGGCGGTGACGATGTCGTCGTCGGCAGGCATCGCGAACGCGCCCTCCTTGTCGATGACGAGCTTCAGGAAGTCCAGCACGTTGCGCGCATACAGCGCCGACGAGTCCGTGGGCACCAGCGCCGGAATGTTCGGCTGGCCGATGATGTGCACGCCGTGCTTCGTCACCGTCTTCCCGAGTTCCGACAGCGCGCAGTTGCCGCCCTGCTCCACCGCCATGTCGAGGATCACCGAGCCCGGCTGCATCGACTTCACCATCTCCTCGGTGATCAGCACCGGCGCCTTGCGGCCGGGGATCAGCGCGGTGGTGATGGCGATGTTGGCCTGCGCCATGCGCTTGCCGACTTCGGCGGCCTGCCGCGCCATCCACGACGCGGGCATCGGCCGCGCATAGCCGCCCACGCCCTGCGCGATCTCGCGCTCCTCGTCGGTCTCGTAGGGCACGTCGACGAACTTCGCGCCCAGCGATTCGATCTGCTCCTTTACCGCGGGCCGCACGTCGGATGCTTCGACCACCGCGCCCAGCCGCTTCGCGGTGGCGATGGCCTGCAGGCCCGCCACGCCCGCACCGAGGATCAGCACGCGCGCCGCCTTGATGGTGCCGGCGGCCGTCATCATCATCGGCAGAAGTCGACCGTAGGTATTCGCCGCCATCAGCACGGCCTTGTAGCCGGCGATGTTGGCCTGCGACGACAGCACGTCGAGGCTCTGCGCGCGCGTCGTGCGCGGCGCGGCTTCGAGCGCGAACGCGGTCAGGCCCGCAGCGTTCATCGCGGCCAGCCCGTCGGCATTGAAGGGCTCGAGCATGCCGACCAGCACTGCGCCGCGCTTCATCTGCGGCAGTTCATCGGCGGACGGCTGACGCACCTTCAGCACCAGGTCGGCGCCCAGCGCATCGGCCGCGCTGCCGAGCGTGGCGCCGGCGGCGACGTAGGCTTCGTCGGTGAAGCTGGAGGCGGCGCCGGCGCCGCTCTGCACGACGACGCTCGCCTTGCCGGCGACCAGCTTCTTCACGGTCTCGGGGGTTGCGGCGACGCGCGTCTCACCCGGCCGGGTCTCTGCGGGCACTCCGATTCTCATGCGATGTTCCCTCTCGCCAAGCTGTGTCTCGTGCCGCGCAGGTCCACCCTCGGGCGGCTGGCGTGTCGTTGTTATTGGTGTCGCGGGCGCGCGGACTTCGTCTCTCCTCGTCCGCCGGCCCGAACTTTAGAATCGCGACTGTACGCTAAAGGCCCGCGGCTTCCGGTCGCCGTGGCCAGTGTTTGATCTATCCCAAGCCGCCCATGCCGCACCGCTGGAAGCCCAATGTCACCGTCGCCGCCGTGATCGAGCGCGCCGGCCGTTTCCTGCTGGTGGAAGAGGACACGGTCGATGGCCTGCGCCTGAACCAGCCCGCGGGCCATCTGGACCCCGGCGAGTCACCGGCGGCCGGCGCCGCGCGCGAGACGCTGGAGGAAACCGCATACACCTTCGTGCCGACGGCGCTGCTGGGCGTCTACCTGCACCGCTCCGAAGCCGGCCGCGGACGTGGCGCGCCTGCGGTGTCGTATCTGCGCTTCGCATTCACCGGCACCGTCGGCGAACAGGATCCGACGCGCGCCCTCGACCACGGCATCGTGCGCGCGCTGTGGTTGACGGCCGAGGAACTGCGTGCGCGGCAGGCCGAGCATCGCAGCGCGCTGGTGATGAAGTGCGTCGAGGACTATCTGGCAGGGCGGCGGCATCCGCTGGAGCTGGTGTACACGCATGCGTCGGCGCTGGGATGAAAGACAAGGTCAAAATGGATCCCCGCTTTCGCGGGGATGACACCGTCGTCCGCCGGCGCCCCGCCGAAGGCCGGGGCCCAAGTTTCATCCGCGCAACTTGGGCCCCGGCCTTCGCCGGGGTGACACGCAGTGTGCGATTGTCATCCCCGCGAAAGCGGGGATATTTTCCTTTCCCTCCCATGCCTGACCGCATCGTCATCGGCCTGTCCGGCGGCGTCGACTCGCCGTCTCCGCGTGGCTGCTCAAGCAGCAGGGTCACGACGTGGTCGGCCTGTTCATGAAGAACTGGGAGGACGATGACGACGACGAGTACTGCTCGACGCGCCAGGACCTGATCGACGCCGCCGCGGTGGCCGACGTGATCGGCATCCCGCTGGAGGCGGTGAACTTCGCCGCCGAATACCGCGAGCGCGTGTTCGCCGACTTCCTGCGCGAGTACGCCGCAGGCCGCACGCCGAATCCCGACGTGCTGTGCAACGCCGAGATCAAGTTCAAGGCCTTTCTCGACCACGCGATGGCATTGGGCGCATCGCGCATCGCCACCGGCCACTACGCGCGCGTGCGCGAACGCGCGGGCCGCTTCGAACTGCTGCGCGGACTCGACGCCGGCAAGGACCAGAGCTATTTCCTGCACCGTCTGAACCGGGCGCAGCTCTCCCGCACGGTGTTCCCGGTGGGCGACCTGCAGAAGAGCGACGTGCGCCGCATCGCGCGCGAGATCGGCCTGCCCAACGCCGCAAAGCGCGACTCGACCGGCATCTGCTTCATCGGCGAACGCCCCTTCCGCGAGTTCCTGAACCGTTACCTGCCGATGCAGCCGGGCCCGATCCGCAACGATGCCGGCACGGCCATCGGCGAACACGTCGGGCTGGCGTTCTACACGCTGGGCCAGCGCAAGGGCATCGGCATCGGCGGAATGCGCGACGGCAGCGGCGCGCCGTGGTTCGTCGCGCGCAAGGACATGGCGACGAACACCCTGTGGGTCGTGCAGGGCCACGATCATCCATGGCTGCTGTCGACGCGCGTCGAGTGCATCGATGCGGCCTGGGTCGATGGCCGTGCGCCCGCAGTCGGCACGCGGCTCACCGCGAAGACCCGCTATCGGCAGGCCGATGCCGCCTGCACCGTCTGCGCGGTGTCCGGCGATCGCTTCGAGCTCGCCTTCGAAGCGCCGCAGTGGGCCGCCACGCCGGGGCAGTCCGCGGTGCTTTACCAAGGCGAAGTTAGTCTGGGCGGCGGAGTGATCGCGGGCACGGCGCTGGCTAGACTGGATTCGCCGCTGGCCGCGCTGTAGTCATTCCGCTGCAGTCGTTCGGCAGGGCGGCGACGACCGCAAGAGGCCGCCATGACATCCGATTCGACTCGCCGCAGGGCACTGTTCTTCACGCTGTCGCTGACGGCTGTGACACCGCTGGCGCTGGCCGGCTGCGGCGGCGGCGATGACGCGATGGTCGCGCAGGCGCCGTCTCCTTCGCCCACGCCCACGCCGAGCCCTACCCCGACCCCCACACCGACGCCGATTCCCCCGCCGCCGACGCCGGCGCCGCCGGTGCCGACGCCCGCCCCGCCGCCGCCGCCGCCGCCGCCACCGCCGCCTCCTCCTCCGCCGCCACCGTCAGCGCCTTACGAAGTCAACATCACGTCGACCACGTCGCCGAATCCCAGCGGCGTCGTTCCGAAACTCGTGCAGTTGCCGGCCGTGCTGAACACGCCGTGGGCGCTGGCCTTCCTCCCGGGCGACGGGCGCATGCTGGTCACGCAGAAGGCCGGCTCGCTGGTGCTGGTCAGCGCGGATGGCGCCACAGTCTCGGCGCCGATCGCCAACGTGCCGGCGGTAGACAGCAACGGCCAGGGCGGACTGCTCGACGTCGCCGTCGACCCCGCGTTCAACATCACGAGCAACCGCCGCATCTATCTCGCGTTCTCGGAGCCGGTAAGCAGCGGCGTCAACCGCACGGCCGTTGCGCGTGCGAACCTGAACGCCACGTTGACTGCGCTCGAAAGCGTGACGGTGATCTTCCGGCAGACGCCCGAGAAGGCGAGCACCGGCCACTTCGGCAGTCGCATCCTGTTCCGCGCCGACGGGTCGATGTTCGTCACGCTCGGCGAGCGACAGTCCTATTCGTCCGAAGCGCAGCTGCTGACGTCGCAACTCGGCAAGGTGGTGCGCATCAACAAGGACTCGGGCGCGCCGCTCGCCGACAATCCGTTCTACTCAATGGGCGGCAACTCCGCGGCCATCTGGAGTTACGGGCACCGCAATCCGCAGGCCGCCGCGATCCATCCGACCACCGGCGAACTGTGGGTGACCGAACATGGTCCGCAGGGCGGCGACGAAGTGAATCTCGCGCTGGCCGGTCGCAACTTCGGATGGCCCAATGTCTCGTACGGCTGCCAGTACGGTGATCCGGTCGGCACGGCGTGCCGCATCGGCGGCGGCGTGCACAACGCGCCGTACGCCGCGCCGCTGGCGTTCTGGTATCCGACCTCGACCGCGCCCGGCGGAGCGCTGTTCTATTCCGGATCGAAGTTTCCTGAATGGCAGGGCAACCTGCTGGTCGGCGGCCTCGCGGGCAAGACGATCTATCGCTTCGTGCTCAACGGCAATGCGATCGTCGGGCACGAGCTGCTGTTTGCGGGCCAGCACGAGATTCGCGACCTGGACCAGGGGCCGGATGGCTGGATCTACTTCCTGAGCCGCAACGCCAATCGGATCTACCGCATCGAGCGGTAGGACCGGCTGCGAACCCCGCTTTCGCGGGGACGAACAACTCACTGCAGCCCCGTTTGGGTACAACATTCGCTACCCGGCATGCTCCCGGGACTGCGGGGAGAACCGTGGACGCGCCCGCCCGCCGCCGCAAGGCGTTGATTCTTTCGCTGGCACTGTCGGTCGCCGCGTCCCCGCTTGCCAGCTGCAGTGGCAGAAGCAGCGACGCCGCGCCGATCACGCAATCGGCGGCGCAGCCGACGGAAGTCCCGACGCTGGCGCGCACAGTCCTCGCCACCGGCCTGCAGTCGCCGTGGGACCTCGCGTTCCTGCCCAACGGCGCGATGCTCTACACCGAGAAATGCCGCGGCCTGTCGATGCGCAGCACAACGGACACCGTGACGCGACTGTTCGGTACCAGCGGTTCATCGTTGGTGGCAGCGGACTTCTTCTGCCAGGGACAGAGCGGCATGAACGGCGTCGCCGTGGATCCCGACTTCGCCGGCAATCGCTTCGTCTACGTGTACATGTCGTCGAACCTGAGCACCCATCCGCGCACGAACCGCGTGGTACGCCTCCAGCTCTCGCCCGACTTCACATCGGCATCGAATCGCGTCGACATCATCAGTGACATCCCGTTCAAGGATGTCGCGACGGCGAACGGCAGCGCGGGCGCGCACAGCGGCGGCCGAATCCGGTTCGGACCCGATGGCTACCTGTATGTCACGACCGGCGACAATCACAATGCCACCCTGCCGCAGGACCTGACGCGTCTCGGCGGCAAGGTGCTGCGCGTGGACCGCAATGGCGCCGCGGCACCCGGCAACAACACGCCCACGGGCGGCGATCCGCGCATCTACACCTACGGGCATCGCAACGTGCAGGGCATCGCTTTCCGACCCGGCACGGGCCAACCCTTCAGCGCGGAGCATGGTCCGAACCACAGCGACGAGGTCACGCCGCTGGTCGCGGGCGGCAACGGCGGCTGGGATCCCCAGAACCGTCCGACCTTGTCCTGCCCGGACAACTACTGTGGCTATGCCGGTGACCCCACGACCATGCCAATGACGGATACGGTGCGCTATCCGACCGCGATGCGTCCATCGTGGGTACACAACATCGGCGCGCGCGGAATGGGGCCGCTGACCTTCCTGAGCGGAGCTCAGTGGAAAGCCTGGAACGGCCGACTGGCAGTAAGCATCATGGTCGCCAACCAGCTCAGGATCCTCGAACTCGACCCTGCCGGCATGACCATCGGCGTCAGCACCGCGGCGCTGCCAGCGGCCCGCATGCGGTCGCTGGTGCAGGGGCCGGACGGAAGTTTGTACGTGCTGACAGACAGCGGCGAACTCTGGCGCGTGACGCCGGGCTGACAGTCAAGGTGGATCCCCGCGAAAGCCGGGATCCATTTTGAGTTTCTCCCGATGCGGTACCCTCATTCCTTCCAGGGAGAGGGTCGTGTCGATCATCATTGCAGGTACAGGCTACGTCGGTCTGGTCACGGGCGCGTGCCTGTGTGAAGTGGGCCACTCGGTGTTCTGCGTGGACATCGATCCGCAGCGCGTTGCGAAGCTCAACGCCGGCGAAGTGCCGTTCTACGAGCCGGGACTCGCGGCCCTCGTGCAGTCCGGCGTGCAGTCGAAGCGCCTGACCTTCACCACGTCGCTGGCCGAAGCCTACGCGGCCAGCAAGAACGACCGCACGCTGTCCGCCCCCGTCGTGATGATCGCCGTCGGCACGCCCTCGCGCGACGACGGCTCGGCCGACACGAGCGTGGTGATGCAGGTCGCACGCGACCTTGGCAAGGTCATCGACGAATACACGGTGGTCGCCTCCAAGTCCACCGTGCCCGTGGGCACCTGCGACGAGATCGCGCGCACCATCGCGGCCACCGGCGCCGACACGGCGCTCTTCGACGTGGTGAGCAATCCCGAATTCCTGAAGGAAGGCGCCGCGGTCGAGGACTTCCTGCGGCCGGCGCGCATCATCGTCGGCGCCGACTCGGCACCCGCCGAGAAGATCATGCTCGAGTTGTATCGCCCGTTCAACATGAACCGCGACCGCGTGCTGACAATGAGCCGGCGCGAAGCGGAACTCACCAAGTACGCCGCCAACGCGCTGCTCGCCACCAAGATCAGCTTCATGAACGAGGTCGCCAACCTGTGCGACCGCCTGGGCGTGGACATCGATGCCGTGCGCCGCGGCATCGGCTCCGATCCGCGCATCGGCCACGCGTTCATCTATGCAGGCGCGGGCTACGGCGGATCGTGCTTTCCGAAGGACGTGAAGGCGCTCGTGCACACGGCGCAGAGCGTCGGCGTCAAGCCGCTGGTGCTGGCCGCCACGCACGATCGCAACGAGGCGCAGAAGCGCTACGTGCTGCAGCAGGTGCTGGATCGCTTCGGCGGCGATCTCTCGGGCCGCAGCTTCGCGGTGTGGGGCCTGTCCTTCAAGCCCGGCACCGACGACGTGCGCGAAGCGCCCGCCCTCGCGATCGTGCGCGGCCTGCTGGACGCGGGCGCCACGGTGCGCGCCTTCGATCCGGTCGCGGCCGAGGCCTTCGCGCGCAGCCTTGCCCAAGGTGGCGATGCGCCGCGCTTCAGCCTGGTCGCGGACAAGTACGACGCCGCCGCCGATGCCGATGCGCTGCTGCTGGTCACCGAGTGGAAGGAATTCCGCAGCCCCGACTTCCGCCGACTGCGCGGCCTGCTGAAGCAGCCGCTGATCTTCGACGGCCGCAACCAGTACGATGCCGAGCGGCTGCGCGGCGAAGGCTGGCAGTACGTCGGCGTCGGCCGCGGCACCCTCGACGCGAAGGTCAAGGCATGAAGGTCCTGGTCACCGGTGCCGCCGGCTTCATCGGCATGCATGTGTCGCAGCGGCTGCTGGCGCGTGGCGACACGGTCGTCGGTCTCGACAACCTGAACGACTATTACGACGTCAACCTCAAGCTCGCGCGGCTGAAGCAGATCGAGAAGCCCGGCTTCACTTTCTGCAAGATCGATGTCGCCGACGGCGACGCGATCAATGCGTTGTTTGCTGCAGAGAAGTTCGACCGCGTCGTGCACCTGGCCGCGCAGGCCGGCGTGCGCTACTCGCTGATCAATCCGCATGCCTACGTGCGCTCGAACATCACCGGCTTCCTGAACATCCTGGAAGCGTGCCGCCACCATCCGGTGGCGCATCTCGTCTACGCCAGCAGCTCCAGCGTGTACGGCGGCAATACGCACCTGCCGTTCAGCGAGTCCGACAACGTCGACCACCCGGTCAGCCTGTACGCCGCCAGCAAGAAAGCCAACGAGCTGATGGCGCACAACTACAGCCACCTGTTCGGCATACCCTCCACGGGCCTGCGCTTCTTCACCGTCTATGGTCCGTGGGGCCGGCCGGACATGGCGCTGTTCCTGTTCACCCGCGCGATCATCGAGGGCAAGCCGGTCGATGTGTTCAACCACGGCAAGATGCAGCGCGACTTCACGTACATCGACGACATCGTCGAAGGTGTCGTACGCGTGATGGATCGTGCGCCCGAGCCGAACCCGGACTTCGACACCGCGCATCCGGATCCGGCGCATTCGTGGGCGCCGTACCAGGTGCTGAACATCGGCAATCATGGACCGGCGGGGTTGCTCGACTATCTCGACGCGATCGAGGACGCGCTGGGCAGGAAGGCGACGCGCAACTACTTGCCGATGCAGCCGGGCGACGTGCCGGCGACGTTTGCGGATACGACGTTGCTCACGGAGTGGACGGGGCACAAGCCGGGGACGCCGATCCGAGTCGGCATCGGCAGGTTCGTCGAGTGGTACCGGCGGTGGAGCGGCGCGTGACGTCGCAAATTGGATCCCCGCT
Organism: Burkholderiaceae bacterium; assembly: GCA_044225415.1. Taxonomy (GTDB): domain Bacteria; phylum Pseudomonadota; class Gammaproteobacteria; order Burkholderiales; family Burkholderiaceae_F; genus JALORV01. The sequence continues at coordinate 22,411 of JBGAIO010000028.1, forward strand.
TTCGCGGGGATGACGGCACTCTGCCACGTCGCCCCGGCGAAGGCCGGGGCCCAATTTTTCAGAATGAAGGTCAAAATGGATTCCCGCTTTCGCGGGAATGACAGCAGTATTCGGTGTCATCCCCGCGAAAGCGGGGATCCATTTTCAGCAGCCGCTTCGCGCTGCCGTTTCAGAAAATCCCGGTCAATGAACCGCGCCAGATACTCCACATCCCGCGCGACGACCCCCTCCTGCGCGAAGTGCTTCTTCCACGTCCCGCACACCCGCGCCACCGTCATAGCTTCCCTGCCCGCCTGCGCAGCACCCAACCCGAACAGCGCCGCCTGCGACAACGCATTGTCTATGGTCGAATCCGCCTCGGCGTTGCCCACACGCATCTGCTGATAGCCGAGGCCCTGCGCCGACGGCAACACGTCGAACGCGGGTGACAGTCGCCATTGCTGCCGATCGTCCATCAGCAGCGCGTGGTTCTTCTCGTGATCGTCGGTGTTGTCCATCAGGATGTTGAACACCATGCGGCGAAACAGCTCGCGCATCTGCTCGCTGGCGACTTCAAGCGCACCGCGCCGCCGCAATAACTGCGCGAGTTCCGGATAGCCGAACGCACTGCCTTCCGCGCGCAGCGCCACGAAGGCCGATTGCGCAAATAGCCGCGCGCCCGCACGGCGGTCGAAGCGCTTGATCGCGACGGCGTGAGAGTCCTGCAGCTTGATTGCACGGGTTTCGGCGACCGTGATGCCCGCCCGCGCGGCCAGCGTCATGGTCGCGTGCTCGATGAGACCGGAGTCCACGGCATCGCCAGGCTCGCCAAACTTGACGATCCATGGCGCCCCGTCGATGCGGACAAGGCCTTTCGGCCGTGCCCCTCCAAGGGACGTACCGGGCGCGAGCAGGCGTCGCTGCCGAGGCGGGATCGCCTCGTTGTTCGACACGCGACGCACGACGTCATGCAGTTGCACCACGTCGCCCAGGTCCGGTAACTGGCTTCGTCCCCACGGCTCGTACAGCTGCGCGGAAGCGGAGACACTCAGTGCGCCGAAACGCTCGTCGCCAGCAAAGTACAGATACTCCATCAGCGACAGCCGCCCCGGCTTCTCCAGGACCTGGATGACACGCTCGCCCCACCGATCAGGCCGCGCGTCTTCGACGGCGCCTGCGGCGTGATCCTTCTCGGACGGGAAGAACTCGGTGTCGATCAGCGGCAGGTCTTCGCTGATCGCGAAGCCGATGGCCAGCCAGCTGTCGGCATAGCGCAATGACACCGCGCGACCGCGATTCACCAGCCTCAGGCTGCCGACCAGTCGCGGCTCTTCGGGCGCCGCGACGTACCAGAGGTACAGCAGGTCAGGCGCCTGCGTCATCGCGGCCCTTCGATGCGCCGGTCATCCGCCGGCTGATCGAAGCCGGTTGCCGCACCGACCGGCCTCTCGCGCGCTGGACATCCTGTTCGAGGGCGACCAGATCCTTTGCCGGGTCAGCCAGCTCGGCGAGTGACTGAACTCGTCCCATCAGCCACAGTGCGGTTGCATACACGCCCATGCTGACGCCGGGATCGCCCTTCTCCATCCTCATCAGCGTGGGTGCAGACACACCGATTCTCGCTGCCCACTCGCGTTGAGACTCCTTGCGCCGCTTGCGAGCGATGGCCAGATGTTCGCCCAGGGCGCGCAGCGAGGAGGCCGCCACGGGCGGCATGGACGACCCGACGAGCAGGTTCTTTGGCATGCATAAATATTACTATAAAGCGCAGTAAAGTAATATTTATGTTCTTTAAATCACCCCATTGGCGGCCGCGATCAAACGGTGATGACCCGCTTGGCACCCGCCTGCAGTTCCACGATCTGGGCCATGTTCCCCACCTCTCCCACCGCTACGCGATCGACCAGCCCATAGAACTCCAGGCAAGTACGACACGCCAGCACCCGCACGCCTGTCGCAGCCAGCACCTTCAGTTCCGCCAGACAAGGCGAATCGTCGACGACCAGCTGCACACCCGCCGTGTAGAACGCAATCGCCGCGGGCGTCATCTCCAATTCCGCGAGCGTGCGGAAGTAAGTGCCAATCACCTTGCGCGTCAGCGCGGGATCGCCCTGGCCGAGGCCGGCGTTGGAGACGATGATCACTGAATCGGAAAGGTCGGCGGTAGGCATGGCGATCCTGTCGGTTGCAAGACCAGGGGAAACTGGGTGACGTCAAATTAGATAAATGATAGCATTGACAGCAATTCATGCGAGGTCTGTCATGGCCATTCTGACTGTCCGCAACCTGCCGGATGAAGTGCATCGCGCGTTGCGCCTTCGGGCGGCCGGACATGGGCGCAGCACTGAAGCGGAGGTGCGCGCCATCCTGGAAGAATCGGTCAAGCCGCAGGGAAGGTTGAAGCTGGGCTCCCGCTTGGCGGAGATCGGGCGCAAAGTCCGGCTCACGGACGAGGAAGTCGCGCTGATCAACCAGCGCGACAGATCGTTGCCTCGTCCGATGAGCTTCGACGAGTGATCCT
>JBGAIO010000029.1:0-24380 GCA_044225415.1 Burkholderiaceae bacterium
ACGGCGGTCGACGTCAAGGGGCTGCTCGCGAAGAACGCATGCACCGCCTGCCACGCGGTCGACAGCAAGGTTGTCGGGCCGTCGTTCCGCGAGGTGGGCAGCAAGTACGCGTCGCGTCCGGACGCGGAGGCGTACCTGGTGCAGAAGATCCGCGACGGCGGGCAGGGCGCATGGGGCACCGTGCCCATGCCGGCACAGCCTGCCTTGAAGGTGGACGATGCGCGTGCGATTTCGCGCTGGATCCTGTCCGGCGCGAAATGACGTGGGCAAGGCGCGCGGTGCGCTGATAGGAAAAGAAGGGCAGTGCCCCGCCTCACGGTGGGGTTCGATTAGAGTTATGGGCAGACCTTTCGGGAAGCTGGAGACGACAATGAACGTGCAACGCAGGGAATTCGTCAGGGCCGGCGGCGTGCTGGGCCTGATGGTGGCCGCCGGGCTGCTGACGGCCGAAGAGGCGCGCGCGCAGCAGGCGGCGTGGAACAAGGCCGCCTTCGAGGCCAAGACAATGGACGAAGCGGTCAAGGCGCTGGGCGGAACGACGCCGGCGGCCAGCGCCGACATCACGATCAACGCCCCTGACATCGCCGAAAACGGCGCGGTGGTGCCGGTCGGCGTGGTGAGCAAGATCCCGAATACGCAGGGGATCTACATCCTCGTCGAGAAGAATCCGAACGCGCTGGCCGCGGGCTTCGGCATTCCTGCGGGCACCGAGCCCAACGTCGCGACGCGCATCAAGATGGGCCAGACGTCGAACGTGCATGCGGTCGTCAGGGCCGACAACAAGTTCCATGTCGCCACCAAGGAAGTGAAGGTGACGCTGGGCGGCTGCGGCGGCTAGGCCTCACCGGCGCAAGACTGAATACGAAGATACAGAACGCAAGAGACAGGGAGCAGATCCATGGCAGATCCGATGCGAATCCGCGCGACCGAACAGCCCGACGGCGTCGAGGTGCGCGTACTGATGGCCCACGAGATGGAGACCGGCCAGCGCAAGGACGCGTCCGGCACGCTGGTGCCGGCGCACTTCATCCAGACGGTCGTGGCCAGCCATGCCGGCAAGCCGGTGCTGACCGCCGAATGGGGTCCGGCGGTGGCGAAGAACCCGTACCTGCAGTTCCGTTTCAAGGGCGGCAAGAAGGGCGAGAAGGTCACGGTCACGTGGACCGACAACAAGGGTGACACGCGCACCGACGAAGCCGTCATCGGCTGAAGGCTGACAGCCGACGGCTTTGCCAAAAAGGGGGGGAGACACATGAGGCAGCAGACTTGGGCCGCGGCGATGGCCGCCGTTGTCCTGGGCGTGGCCTGCGCAGGCGCGCAGGCGCAGAGCAACGCCACCGACGAGATCGCGAAGTACCGCGCAATGCTCCAGGACGGCAATCCGGCCGAACTGGTGGTCGCCAAGGGCGAAGGCCTGTACACCGCGAAGCGGGGGCCGAAGAACGTCGCGCTCTCCGAGACCTGCGACTTCGGCCTCGGCCGCGGCGTCATCAAGGGCGCCTACGCGCGCATGCCGCGCTACTTCGAGGACGTCGATGCGGTGCAGGATTTCGAGTCGCGGCTGGTGTGGTGCATGGTCACGCAGCAGGGTATGGATCGCGCCGCGGTGACGAAGAATCCGTATTCGGGCACCGCGCAGCCGCAGACCGACCTCGAAGCGCTGACCGCCTACGGTGTGGAGATGTCGCGCGGCGTGCCGGTCAATGTGCCGCAGGACCATCCGAAGGAGCGCGCCGCCTACGACCGTGGCCGCTACGCGTTCTTCATGCGCGGCGGTCCGTACGACTTCTCGTGCGCCACCTGCCACGGCATCACCGGCCAGCGCATCCGCCTGCAGGACCTGCCCAACATCGCCAGCAACAAGTCCGACGCCGACCGCGCCTTCACGACCTGGCCCGCGTATCGCGTGTCGCAGGGCGCGCTGCGCACGATGCAGTGGCGGCTGTACGACTGCTTCCGCCAGCAGCGCTGGCCGGAACTGATCTTCCTGTCGCCCACCTCGGTGGATCTGATCACCTTCCTTGGCGTCAACGCCAACGGCGCCAAGATGGACGCGCCGGCCATCAAGCGCTGAGGAGGCACCCATGAAGACACGCATCAAGGTCATGCTGGCCGCGCTCTGCGGCACAGCTGTCGTCGCGGGCTGCGCGACCTACGTGGCGCCGACCAAGGAAGAGTCGACCGCCGCGGTCAAGGCCTCCTTCAAGGAACGCAGCATCGCCAAGCTCGACCGGCTGGACCAGAACGAGATCCAGGCGTTGTGCTCGGAGTCGCAGGCGGCCGGCAAGGAAATCCCCAAGGCGCAGGCTGAAGCCATGGAGGCGAAGATCCTCGCGACGATCAAGTACCCGGCGGACGGCAAGTACCTGGGCGACTTCAAGTCGGGCGAGCGCATCGCGCAGTCGGGCGTCGGGCTGCAGTGGAGCGACAACGAGAAGACCGTCAGCGGCGGCAACTGCTACGCCTGCCACCAGATCGCGCCGCAGGAGGTGTCGCACGGCAATATCGGACCGTCGCTGACCGGCTACGGCAAGCTGCGGGGCACGAGCGAGGCGACGCTGCGCTACACGTGGGGCAAGATCTGGAACACCCATGCCTACCACCTGTGCTCGCAGATGCCGCGGTACGGCGCCGCCGGCATCCTCACGGAAGCGCAGATCAAGGACGTGATGGCGCTGCTGCTGGACCCGGCTTCGCCGGTCAACAAGTAGCCCGCGTCGGACACGCATGGCCGCAGCGACGGCCATGCGTGCCGCGCAACCGCGATGCAACGCCGCCGCTCGCTCGCCATCCTCGCCGGACTGGCAATGGCAATGCCATGGGCCGGCGCGCGCGCCGACCGCCGCACGCCCGCCGCCACGTCACGGCCGCCGGTGCGCTGGGCCGACGTGAAGCTCATCGACGGCAGCACGCTGAAAGCAGCGGATCTTGAGGGCCGCACGGTCGTCGTCGAATACTGGGCGAGCTGGTGTCCGTTCTGCGCGAAGCAGAACCCGTTGATCGAGAAACTGCATCGCAGCTCGGATCCGGCGACGCTGCGTGTGCTGACCTTCTCGATCGACAAGACCGAGAAGATTGCGCGCGACTACATGACGAAGCACGGCTACACCTTCGCGGCGGGAATGGCGGGCACGCAGTCGGAAGGCTGGTTCGGCCAGCGCCAGGGGCTGCCCGAGGTGCACGTCGTCGATCCGCACGGGCGCATCGTGTTCAGCGAGATCGGCGAGATGTTCGAGGAAGACGTCGCCGCGCTGGCCCGCTTTGCCGCCCGCCGCTGAGGCGGCCGGCGCAATTACCCATCCGACTTTCCGCAGGTTCCGCATGTCCATGCATCGACGCGAATTCCTCCAGCTGCTGGCGATGGCGGCCGCGGCCGGCCTGCCGATCGCCAGCCGCGACGCGCTCGCCGCCGCACCGGCCAGTGCATCGATGTACGACGTGCCACGCTTCGGCAACGTGCATCTGCTGCACTTCACCGACTGCCACGCGCAGCTGCTGCCCATCCATTTCCGCGAGCCCAGCGTCAACATCGGCGTCGGCGATGCGAAGGGGCAGCCGCCGCACCTGGTCGGCGAGCATCTGCTGAAGCACTTCGGCATCGCGCCCGGCACCGCCGATGCGCACGCCTTCACCTATCTCGATTTCGTCGAAGCGGCGAAGGTCTACGGCCGCGTCGGCGGCTTCGCCCACCTGGCGACGCTGGTCAGGCGGCTGAAGGCAGGTCGGCCGGGCGCACTGCTGCTCGACGGCGGCGATACCTGGCAGGGCTCGGCCACCGCGCTGTGGACGAAGGCGCAGGACATGGTCGACGCCTGCAAGCTGCTCGGCGTCGACGTGATGACGTCGCACTGGGAGATGACCTACGGCGACAAGCGCGTGCAGGAAATCGTCGCGAAGGACCTGAAGGGCCACGTCGACTTCGTCGCTCAGAACATCAAGACGACCGACTTCGGCGACCCGGTGTTTCCGGCGTACACGATGAAGTCGATGAATGGCGTGCCGGTGGCCGTCATCGGCCAGGCGTTTCCGTACACGCCGATCGCGAATCCACGGCATTTCGTGCCGGACTGGACCTTCGGCATCCAGGACGACAACCTGCAGAAAGTGGTTGACGAGGCGCGCGCGAAAGGCGCTCAGGTCGTGGTCGTCCTGTCCCACAACGGCATGGACGTCGACCTGAAGATGGCGTCGCGCGTGCGCGGCGTCGACGCCATCCTCGGCGGCCATACGCATGACGGCGTGCCCCAGCCGACGCGCGTGAAGAACGCCGGCGGCACGACGCTGGTCACCAATGCCGGCAGCAACGGGAAGTTTCTCGCGGTGCTGGACTTCGACGTGAAGGGCGGCAAGGTCGCGGACTTCCGCTACCGGCTGCTGCCGGTGTTCTCGAACCTGCTGCCCGCCGACGCGGCGATGAGCGACTACATCGCGCGCGTCCGCAAGCCCTTCGAGGCGAAGCTCGGCGAGAAGCTCGCCGTTACGGAAGGCCTGCTCTATCGGCGCGGCAACTTCAACGGCACCTTCGACCAGCTTGTCCTCGATGCAATGCTGCAGGTGAAGGGCGCGCAGATCGGCTTCTCGCCGGGCTTCCGCTGGGGCACGAGCCTGCTGCCGGGCGCGACCATCACGATGGAACAGCTGATGGACCAGACGGCGACGACGTATTCGTACTCGACGCTGACCGACATGACCGGCGACACGATCAAGACGATCCTCGAGGACGTCGCCGACAACCTGTTCAATCCCGACCCCTATCTGCAGCAGGGCGGCGACATGGTGCGGGTCGGCGGCATGAGCTATGCGATCGATCCGCTGGCACCGATGGGCCGGCGCATCAGCGACATGCGGCTCGGCGGAGCGCCGATCGAAGCAGGCAGAACATACAAGGTCGCGGGCTGGGCGCCCGTCGCCGAAGGCGCCAGCGGCGAACCGATCTGGGACGTGGTGGCCACGTACCTGCGCGATCGCAAGGTGGTGAAGCCGGTGACGGCGAACCAGCCGGCGCTCAAGGGGATGGCCGGCAATCCGGGACTGGCCTGACGCACGGTGAGCGCCGCGAAGTTCCACGCGATGCGCCGTCGATCTCTGCTGACCGCGGCGCTGCTGTCGTGGCCGCTGCTGCGCGCCATGGCGCAGGACGAGCCGCTGCTGCCGCTCGCGTCCGACCTGCGCGGCCTTGGCGCCACCAGTCGGCGCACGCAGCAGCCGATCGTGCTGCTGTTCAGCACGCCGGGCTGCCCGTACTGCCGCGACGTGCGTCGCAACTATCTCGCGCCGATGCTGGCGGCGGGAACGCCGGTCGCGCCGGCGCCGCTGATCCAGGAAGTCGTCATCACGTCGAGTGCCGCGCTCGTCGACTTCGACGGCCGCGCGCTCACGCATGCGCAGTTCGCGGAGCGGCGCGGCGTCAGCGTTTCGCCGGTGGTGATGGCGCTGGACGGCCGCGGCCAGGTGATCGGCGAACCGCTGGTCGGGCTCGATGCGGCCGGCTTCTACAACGCCTACCTCGAAGCGCTGCTGGCGCGGGCGCGCGCGCAGGTCCGGACGCCGGCCCCCGCGACACGCTAGACGGCATCCACGCGCGGGCCGGTCCTGCGCTACCGTATCGACTGCACATCTGCCCGCTGGGGGTCGCCATGATGGTCGCCATGACTGTCCGTTCCGCGCTGCTGGCCATCGCATTCGGGTCCGCGATGACCGGCGCCAGCGCGCAGGCTGCGCGCACCGAGCCGTCGCCCACGCCGGCCGCGTCGCAGTTCGTCATGGGCACGCGTCTGGGGCTGATCACCTGCAGCGACAAGTACAAGACCTATCTCGAGAAGCGCGAGCTGTATGCGCTGATGACCGAAGGCCAGCGTACGCCGCAGGGCACGCCGCCGTCCGACTCCGAGGCCACCGACTGCATCCACCAGACCGCGCTGCGCGGCACGGCGCTCTACAAGAGCGCGCTGGCCGCGACGTCGAACCCGAAGGCCCGCGCCGCGTTCAGCGAGTACATGGTCGCGTGGGAGTCAGCACTGAAGACGCTGCGCGGGGCGCAGACGGAAACGGTGAAGCAGTTCCGTGCGCGGCAGAAACAGGTGGATGACCGGCTCAACGGGCTGCAGCAGAAGCTCGAGGCCGCGGCGGCCAGTGCGTAACGGGAGAAGCAGGGTGATCGGGATGAAGCGCAACAGCGCAGCGTGGACGGCCGCGGTGCTGATCGGGTGTCTGGCGGCGGGGTGCACATCGATGACGACGACGGAATCGGCGGCTGCGTCCGCGCCGGCGGTGAGTGGCGCCAGCCCGCTCGATGGGACGGCCTGGGTGCTGTCGGCGTTGCCGGGACAGGTGCTCGACGCACGGGTGATGCCGGCGACGCTGGCCTTCGAGAAGGGTCGCGCAGCAGGCAGTGACGGTTGCAACCGCTACACCGCGCCGTATTCGGCGACCGCATCCTCGCTGACGCTGACCGGGCCCGCCGCGGGCACCCAGATGGCCTGCGCGCCCGACGTCATGCAGCGCGCGAACGCGTTCATGGCGGCGCTCACCGGCGCGAAGTCATGGCGCATCAGCGACGGCAATCTGCAGCTGATGAATGCCGGCGGCGCCGTCACCGCGACGCTGGCGCCGCAGTCGCGCTCGCTCGCCGGCACCAGCTGGCAGGTCAACGGCATCAACAACGGTCGCCAGGCGGTGGTGAGCCTCGTCAAGGACACCAGCGTGACGATGCAGTTCGGTGCTGACAATCGCCTGGGCGGCTCGGCCGGCTGCAACAACTACACCGCAGCCTGGCAGGCAGACGGAAGCCGCATCCGCATCATCGGCCCCGCCGCGACGCGAAAGCTGTGTCCCGGCGAAGGCGTGATGGAGCAGGAACAGGCCTTCCTGCGCGCCCTCGAGGCGGCGACCACTGTGCGCATCGAAGGCAACCGGCTGGAACTGCGCGACGACAAGGGCGCGCTGCAGGTCGGCGCCGCGCGCGCGCCGTGACCTGAGGTCACGCGCGACGCTTCCGACCGCTTGTTTGTCGTCGCGCAGGGCTGACCGGCGCCCAAAACCGGCACAATCCGCCCTCCGGAAGCGTGGCCGAGCGGTTTAAGGCACCGGTCTTGAAAACCGGCGACGGGCAACCGTCCGTGAGTTCGAATCTCACCGCTTCCGCCAGCCCCCATGACTCCCCGCCTCAGCCTCGCCGGCATCACCAAGCGCTACGGCCCGACGCTGGCCAACGACGCGATCGCCTTCGACGTGATGCCGGGCGAGATCGTCGCGGTGCTCGGCGAAAACGGCGCGGGCAAGAGCACGCTGATGAAGGCGATCTACGGCATCGTGCAACCGGATGCCGGGCACATCGCCGTCGATGGCCGCGTGGTGCGCATCGCCAGCCCGGCGCAGGCGCGCGAGCTGGGCATCGCAATGGTGTTCCAGCATTTCGTGCTGTTCGATTCGCTCACCGTCGCCGAGAACGTTGCGCTGGGCGTGGCGCCTGCGCCGCTCGCCGAGGTCACCGCGCGGCTGCGTGAACTGCAGGCGCGCTACGACCTCGACGTCGATCCGGCGCAGCGCGTGCACGACCTGTCGGTCGGCGAACGTCAGCGCCTGGAGATCGTGCGGGCGCTGATGGGCTCGCCGCGCGTGCTGATCCTCGACGAGCCGACGTCGGTGCTGAAGCCGCGCGCCATCGAGCGGCTGTTCACCACGCTGGAGCGACTGGCGGCCGACGGCGTCAGCGTGCTGTTCATCAGCCACAAGCTCGACGAGATCCGGCGCCTTGCGCATCGCTGCGTCGTCCTGCGCGGCGGCCGCGTGGTCGCGACCGTCGATCCGCGCGCGTCCAGCGAAGCCGCACTGGCACGCCTGATGATCGGCGCCGATCCGCCGGTGATCGCCGCACACGATTCGGCGCCCGGCGCGGTCGCGCTGCGGGTGCGGGGTCTCGACACGACGCATGCGGCCGAGCGTCGGCACTGGCTGCATGCGTTCGATGTGCACGTGAATGTGGGCGAGATCGTGGGCATTGCGGGTGTATCCGGCAACGGCCAGGGCGCCCTGATGGCGGCGCTCGCCGGCGAGTGGACGGATCTGCGCGGTGCGATCGAACTGTTCGGCGTCGACATCACGCGCGCCGCGCCGTCGCGTCGCCGTGCGCTCGGCCTGCGCTACGTGCCCGAGGAACGGCTGGGGCATGCCGCGGTGACTGCGCTGAGCCTGCAGGACAACGCGGTGCTGACACGCGACGAGCTGCGCGCGCGCGGCCTCGTCCGGCGCGCGGCCGCGACGCGTTGCGCGCAGTCTCTGATCGAACGCTTCGGCGTGCGCGCCACCGGGCCGCAGGCCGCGGCGGGCAGCCTGTCGGGCGACAACCTGCAGAAGTACATCGTCGGCCGCGAGATCGCGGCCGCTCCGCGCGTGCTGCTGGTCAACCAGCCGACCTGGGGCGTCGACGTCGGTGCGGCCGCGGCGATCCGCAACGAGCTGATCGCGCTGCGCCGTGCGGGCTGCGCGATCGTCGTCGTGTCCGAAGACCTCGACGAACTCTACGAACTCGCGGACCGTCTCTTCGTCATGGCCAAGGGCCGGGTGTCGCCGGCCGTGCGGCCGCGCGACATCGACGTGCAGGAACTGGGTCGCTGGATGTCGGGACTGTGGCCGGGAGCGCAGACCGCACATGACCTGATGCCCGACACCGCAGAGTCTTCGGAGTCTGCCGCGTGACGGTGTTCCCCTGGATGCTGGTGCCGCGCGTCGCGCCTTCGCGCGCGATGACCTGGCTGTCGCCGCTGCTGGCGATCGTGCTGACGCTGGCGGCCGGTGCGCTGCTGTTCACGCTGATGGGCAAGGATCCGCTGCAGGGGCTGCGGACCTTCCTGTGGGAGCCGCTCGCCACGCAGCGTGGCTGGTCGGAACTGGCGCTGCGCGCCACGCCGCTGATCCTGTGCGCGACCGGACTGGCGCTGTGCTTCCGCGCCAACATCTGGAACATCGGCGCCGAAGGGCAACTGATCGCCGGCGCCATCGCCGGCGGTGGTGTGGCATTGCTGGCGTCATCGACCAGCACGCGCGCCTTCGTACCCGCCATCCTCGTCGCGTCGGCCGCCGGCGGTGCGCTGTGGGCCGCGATCGTTGCGTGGCTGCGCGACCGCTTCAACGCCAACGAGATCCTCGTGTCGCTGATGCTGGTCTACGTGGCGCAGCTCGCGCTGTCGTGGCTGGTGCACGGCGCGTGGAAGGACCCCGAGGGCTACGGCTTCCCGCAGTCTCGGCTGTTCGAAGCCGCGGCGCGCATGCCGATCGTGCTGCCGGGCACGCGGCTCAACATCGGCTTCGTTGTCGCGCTCGCATCCGCGGCGCTGCTGTGGCTGCTGTTCGCGCGCGGCGCGATCGGCTTCCAGCTGAAGGTCGCAGGCCTTGCACCGCGCGCTGCGCGCTATGCCGGTTTCTCGCAACGGCGACTGGCGTGGTTCGCGCTGCTGGCCTGCGGCGCGCTCGCCGGCATCGCCGGCGGCGTCGAGGCCACCGGTCCGGTCGGCCAGCTCACGCCGACGATTTCACCGGGCTACGGCTTCGCGGCGATCATCGTCGCCTTCGTCGGCCGGCTGCATCCGCTCGGCATCGTGCTCGCGGCCTTCGTGCTGGCGCCGTTCTACATCGGCGGCGAACTCGCGCAGTCGCGCCTCGGGCTGCCATCGGCGCTCAGCGGTGTCTACCAGGGCCTGCTGCTCTTCTTCCTGCTCGCCTGCGACACGCTGATCATGAATCGCGTCGTGCGCCGCGCGAGACCAGCCGTCACGGCATGAACGAAGCCGCCGCGCTGATCGCCGCCACGCTGGCCGCGGGCACGCCGCTGCTGCTGGCCGCCATCGGCATCGTCGTCAGCGAGAAGAGCGGCGTGGTCAATCTCGGCATCGAGGGCATCATGGCCGTCGCGGCGGTGGCGGGTTTCGCGGCCGCCCATGGCAGCGGCAGCGCCGAACTGGGCTTCGCGGCCGGCGCGCTGGCGGGCGTTGCGCTGGCGCTGCTGTTTGCGCTGCTGGCGCTGGGCCTGCATGCGAACCAGTACGCGACGGGGCTGGCGCTCGCACTGTTCGGTGCCGGCCTGTCGGCATTCCTCGGGCAGTCCTTCCAGGGCCAGAACCTCGCCGCGCGCGGCGGCGACGGCATCCCCGTGCTGCGCGACCTGCCGGGCATCGGCCCCGCGCTTTTTGCCCAGCACTGGACGGTGTATCTGGCCCTGGTGCTGGTGGTCGCGGTCGCGTGGTTCCTGCAGCGCACGCGTGCAGGGCTCGTGCTGCGCGCCGTGGGCGAATCGCCGGAGTCCGCACACGCGCTGGGTTATCCGGTGCGCGCGATCCGCGTGGCTGCGCTGGCCTTCGGCGGCGCGTGCGCCGGCCTGGCGGGAGCGTACCTGTCGGTGATCTACACGCCGTTGTGGGCCGAAGGCATGGTCGCGGGACGCGGCTGGATCGCGCTGGCGCTGGTGACCTTCGCCACCTGGCGACCGGGCCGCGTGCTGCTGGGCGCGTATCTGTTCGGCGGCGTGACCATGCTGCAGTTCTTCCTGCAGGCGAGCGGTGTCGAGATCGCCACGCAGCTGCTCGCGATGACGCCGTACGTCGCAACAATCGTCGTGCTCGCTCTGATCTCGCGCAATCCGCGCTGGATACGGCTGAACATGCCGGCGTCGCTGGGCAAGTCCTTCAATCCCAACGCGTAGGCGCCTCGTTGCGCCGCACAAGCGCTGCGTACAATCCGCGCTTGCCATCGTTGCTTTCGCCGGAGATCCCGCCATGTCACTGCTGACCCGCCGAGCCGCACGGCTGTCCTTCTGCGCACCCGTTGCCGCCGTCCTGCTGTTCGCCGCCTGCAGCAAGCAGGAGGCGCCGTCTGCGCCGAAGGCCGAGCCTGCCAAAGCTGCGGAAGCGCCGACGAAGAAGGCCGCAGAGCCGCTGAAGGTAGGCTTCGTGTACGTCAGCCCGGTGGGTGACGCCGGCTGGACCACGCAGCACAACCTCGGCCGCCTGGCGCTCGAGAAGGCCATGGGCGACGCGGTGAAGACCTCCTTCGTCGAGAAGGTCCCGGAAGGCGCGGACGCCGAGCGCGTGATCCGCGACCTGGCGCAGCAGGGCAACAAGCTGATTTTCACGACCTCGTTCGGCTTCATGAACCCGACGCTGCGCGTCGCCGAAGAGTTCCCCGACGTGAAGTTCGAGCACGCGACGGGCTACAAGACGTCGTCCAACGTCAACACCTACAACGCGCGCTTCTACGAGGGTCGCTATCTCGCCGGCATCGTCGCGGGCACCATGAGCAGGACCGGCACGATGGGCTACGTCGCGGCCTTTCCGATTCCGGAGGTACTGCAGGGGATCAATGCCTTCACGCTCGGCGCACGCTCGGTCAATCCGAAGGCGCAGGTGCGCGTCGTGTGGGTCAACAGCTGGTACGACCCGGGCAAGGAGCGCGACGCGGCGATCACGCTGATCGGTCAGGGCGCCGACGTGGTCACGCATCACACCGATTCGAGTGCAACGGTCGCGGCCGCGGAAGAGAAGGGCAAGATGGCGGTCGCCTATCACTCGGACATGCGCAAGTTCGGCCCGAAGGCGCAGATCGCCGCGGTCACGCATCACTGGGGCGACTACTACACGCAGCGCACGAAGGCCGTCATCGACGGCACCTGGAAGATCGCGCCGGTGTGGGGCGGCATCAAGGAAGGTTTCATCAGGCTCGAAGGCCTGTCGGAGGCGCTGCCGAAGGAGCTGGTCGACGCGGTGAAGAAGCGCGAGGACGAGATCCGCGCCGGCACCTTCCATCCGTTCACCGGGCCGATCCGCAGCAACGACGGCAAGGAAGTCATCGCCAGCGGCACGCTCACCGACGAACAGCTCGGCAAGATGGACTTCTATGTCGACGGCGTCGTGGGCAAGGTCCCGGCCGGGCGCTAAGTCGCAGGGCCGGCCGGCACATCGGCCGGCGCCCCGCGGGCCGGCCAGGGCTTTGCGATCACGCAGGCCATGGATATAGTCCATGCGCTGCGCCGCCGGCAGCGCTTTCCTGCGGCCCTCGAGCATCGCGGAGTCCATCAGATGGTGCGGTTGTCCCCGAGCATTGCCGGCGCGTGTGTGATCGCCCTGTGGGCAGCGGCACTGCTCGCTGCCTGCGGCCGCGGCCCGCCGGCGCCGCCCGTGCGCCCCACGCCGGAGGTCACCACCGTGACGGCCACGCCGCGCGACCTGCCGGTGACCTTCGAGTTTCTCGCGCAGACGCAGAGCTCGCAGCAGGTCAACATCCAGGCGCGCGTCAGCGGCTTCCTCGACCGACGCGTCTATACCGAGGGCGACGTCGTGAAGGCGGGCCAGGTGCTGTTCCTGATGGACCCGAAGCCGTTCCAGGCGCAGGTCAACGCGGCGCAGGCGCAGCTCAACAACGCGCAAGCCGCGCTCGACGTGGCGCAGTTCGACCTGGAGCGCGTCAAGCCGCTGGCGCAGCAGAAGGCGCTGTCGGCCAAGGACCTCGACGATGCCAACGGCAACTTCCTGTCGGCCAAGGCGAACGTCGATGCGGCGCAGGCCAACCTGGAAACCGCGAAGCTCAACCTGTCGTACACGACGATCACGTCGCCCATCGTCGGCATCACCGGCAGCGCGGCCGTTGCCGACGGCACCTTCGTCAGCAGCAGCAACAGCCAGCTCACCACCGTTGCGGCGCTGACGCCGATGTGGGTGACCTTCAGCCTGTCCGAGGCCGAGGCGCTGCGCTATCGCGACGAGATGGCCCGCGACACGCTGCGGCGGCCGGCGGATGGCCACTACACGGTGCAGATCGTCATGGCCGACGGCAGCCTCTTTCCGGAGACCGGCCGCATCACCTTCGCGGACCCGAGCTACAACCCGCAGACCGGAACGTTCAGCGTGCGCGTGCAGGTGGCCAATCCCAACGGCGTGCTGCGTCCGAACCAGTTCGTGCGCGTGCGACTCGTCGGCGCGGTAAGGCCGCACGCGCAGGCGGTGCCGCTGCGCGCGGTGCTGCAGGGGCCGAAGGGGCACTTCGTCTGGGTCGTCGGGCAGGAGGGCACGGTCGAGATGCGGCCTGTCGTCGTCGGCGACTGGGTCGGTGACGACTGGGTCATCAGCAGCGGGCTCGAGCCCACGAGCGTCGTCGCCGTCGACGGCACGCTGACGCTGACGCCGGGCGCAAAGGTCAATGCGAAGCCGCTGGCGCCGGCGGTGAAGCCCGCCACGGCACAGGCCGGAGCGGCCATATCGAGCGCGACGGCTGCCGGGGCGCAGCGCGTGACGCAGGCTGCGAAGCAGGGCGCGGCGGACGCGGCGCCGACCGCTGCGCCCTCCGCCGCGGCACCGACGCCAGGCGCCGCTCCATCGGGACCGCGCCTGCCCGCACACGTCTACTTCGCCAGCGGCTCGGCGACGCTCGATGCGAATGCGCGCGAGGCGCTGCGCAGCATCGGACATGGCCTGGCGGCGTCGTCGGAGGCCGTCGCCGTGTCGGGCTTCGTCGATGCCAGCGGCTCGCGTGAACGCAATCGCGAACTCGCGGAGCGCCGCGCAAAGGCCGTGCGCGATGCCTTGACCGCCGCCGGCGTGGCGCCCGACCGCCTGCGCCTGACGCCGCCCGCGGACATCGTGGGCGGAGGCGACCCCGCGCAGGCGCGCCGCGTGGACATTGCGGTCGCTGCGCGCTAGGGCCGCACGGTGTTCTCGCGCTTCTTCATCGAACGGCCGGTGTTCGCGGCCGTGGTGTCGATCATCATCGTGCTCGCCGGACTGGTGGCGATGCGCGCGCTGCCCGTGGAGCAGTATCCGACGATCGTTCCGGTGCAGGTCACGGTCAGCGCCACCTATCCGGGCGCGGACTCGCAGACGGTGGCCGATTCGGTGGCCGCGCCCATCGAGGCGCAGATCAACGGCGTCGACAACATGCTGTACATGACGTCGGCCAGCTCGTCGACCGGCCAGCTGCAACTCACCGTCTACTTCTCGCTCGACACGGACCCCGACATCGCGCAGGTGCAGGTGCAGAACCGCGTGAACCTCGCGCTGCCGCAGCTGCCGTCGGCCGTGCAGCAGAACGGCGTGCAGGTGCAGAAGAAGTCGTCGTCGATCATGATGCTGATCGCGGTGAAGGGCCCGGCGGAGCGCTACGGTGCCGACTACATCGCCAACTACGCCAACGTCTACGTGCTCGACGCGCTGAAGCGCGTACCGGGCGCGGGGCAGGCGCAGATCATGGGCGTGCCCGACCAGGCGATGCGCATCTGGATGAATCCGGACCGCATGGCCTCGCTGGGCATCACCACCAGCGACATCCAGCAGGCCGTGCAGTCGCAGAACGCGCTGTTCGGCGCGGGCCAGATCGGCCAGCAGCCGACCAGCGCGCCGGTCGAGCTGTCGTTCCCCGTCGTGTCGCAGAGGCCCTTCGTCGATCCGGCGCAGTACGAGAACATGATCCTGCGCGCCGAGAGCGCTGGCAGCGCCATCGTGCGGCTGAAAGACGTCGCGCGCGCCGAGGTCGGGCTCAAGAGCTACACGGTGGACGCGAAGTTCAACGGCCAGCCGGCCACCTACATCGCGATCTACCAGCAGGCCGGCGCCAACGGGCTGCAGGTGTCCGACGGCGTGCGCGCCGCGCTGGCGTCGATGAAGGGCGGCTTTCCGCCCGGCATCGAAGCCGTGGTCGCGCTCGACACGACCGACTTCGTGCGCCTGTCGATCAAGGAAGTGATCCACACGCTGGTCGAGGCGATCGTGCTGGTGGTGCTGGTCGTGTACCTGTTCCTGCAGAGCGTGCGCGCGACGCTGATCTGCATCGTCGCGATCGGTGTCGCGCTGGTCGGCACCTTCACCGGCATGTACGCGCTGCACTTCTCGCTGAACCTGCTGACGCTGTTCGGGCTGATCCTGGCGATCGGGATGGTGGTCGACGACGCCATCGTGGTCGTGGAGAACTGCGACCGCAACATGCACGAGCACGGCATGTCGCCGAAGGAGGCGGCCATCCGCTCGATGCAGGAAGTGTCCGGCCCGGTGGTGGCGGTCGTGCTGGTGCTGTCGGCGGTGTTCGTGCCCGCGGCCTTCCTGCCCGGCACCACCGGGCAGCTCTACAAGCAGTTCGCGATCACCATCATCGTGTCGGTGATGATCTCGGGCTTCGTCGCGCTGACGCTGACGCCCGCGATGTGCGCGCTGATGCTGAAGAAGGAGGAGCTCGCGACCAAGGGCTTCTTCGGCTGGTTCAACCGCGGCTTCCAGCGGCTGACCGATGCCTACGGCCGCCTCGTGATGCTGACCATCCGGCGCGCGGTGGTCTCACTGCTGCTGCTGGGGGTGTTCATCGGCGCGATCGTGTGGCTGTTCAGGACGACGCCGACGAGCTTCGTGCCGCAGGAGGACCAGGGCTACGTCATGGCGGCGATCGTGCTGCCGGACGCGGCGAGCCTGGACCGCACCGCGGCCGTGTCGGAGCGGGTGGACAAGCTCTTCGCCGACCAGAAGGGCGTGCTCAACCGCAGCGTCATCAATGGCTACAGCCTGATCGACCAGGGCTTCAAGTCGAATGCGGCGACGCTGTTCATCACGCTGAAGGATTTCGAGGAACGTTACGCGTCCATCGCCACGGCGAAGGAAGAGAACCCTCGGACCATCCTGTTCAACGTCTACAAGGATTCGTTCGCCATCGACAAGGCGCTGGTGCTGCCGATCGCACCGCCGGCGATCCCCGGCATCGGCACCACGGGCGGCTTCGAGTTCTGGATCCAGTCCACCGGGGGCGGCGACCCGACGCAGCTCGGCGTGGTCACGCAGGAATTTCTGAAGGCGGCGCGCGCGCGGCCGGAGCTCGCCGCACTGAACACGACCTACCGCGCCAACGCGCAGCAGCTCAAGGTCGAGGTCGACCGCGACAAGACCACGCTGCTCGGCGTCAACATCCAGGACGTGTACAGCGCGATCCAGGCGCAGTTCGGCTCGCTGATCGTCAGCCAGTTCAACCAGTACAGCCGTTCGTGGTTCGTCATCCTGCAGTCCGAGGCGCGCTACCGCATCAAGCCCGAGGACATCACCAAGCTCTACACCCGCAACCAGCACGGCCAGATGGTGCCGCTGACGGCGCTGGTGAAGACGAGCTACGTGCCGGGGCCGGACCTGATGCCGCACTTCAACGGCCTGCCGGCGGCGAAGGTCATCGGCAACCAGGCGGCGGGCTACAGCTCGGGGCAGGCGATCGCGGCGATGGAAGCCGTTGCGCACGAGGTGCTGCCCGGCGGCTACACCTTCGCGTGGTCGGGACTCGCCTACGACGAGAAGCGCGCCGGTGGCACGTCGACGGTGGCCTTCCTGTTCGGCCTGGTGTTCGTGTTCCTGGTGCTGGCGGCGATGTACGAGTCGTGGACGCTGCCCGGCGCGGTGATGACCGCCGTGCCCTTCGGCGTGCTGGGCGCGCTGGTGTTCAACTGGATGCGCGGGCTCGAGAACGACGTGTACTTCCAGATCGGCCTGCTGGTGCTGATCGGACTCGGCGCGAAGAACGCCGTGCTGCGCGTGTCGGCCGCGGTGGAGCTGCGCGAGGAAGGCAAGTCGATCATGGACGCGACGATGCTGGCGGGCGAGCGCCGACTGCGTCCGATCGTCATGACCTCGCTCGCCTTCGCCTTCGGCGTGCTGCCGCTCGCCATCGCGATGGGCGCCGGCGCGAATGCCCGCCATTCGATCGGCACCGGCATCATCGGCGGCATGATCGGCGAGACCACGCTGGCGATGCTGTACGTGCCGCTGTTCTACTACCTGTTCGCGCGCTTCAACGAGATCCGGGCGGAGAAGCGCGCGCGACCCGCGGTGCCGCCGGCGCAGGGCGCGCCGGCCGGAGGCAGCGAGTGATGCGGCTGAGCGCGCGCCTGCCGGTGTCGCTGGCCGCAAGCATCGCAGTCGCGGGTTGCATGCTGGGTCCCGACTATCGTCGTCCCGACATCGCCGTGCCGGCCACCTACGAGTACCTGCCGTCGAATGCCGCCAACACGGCCAATACGGCGTGGTGGAAGCAGTTCGACGATCCGGTGCTCGATGCGCTGATCGCCGAGGCGCTGGCCAACAACAGCAACGTGAAGCAGGCCGCCGCCAATGTGCAGCAGGCGGCGGCGATGCTCACGGAAACCCAGTCGCAGTTCTATCCGCAGGTGGGTTATGACGCGCAGGGTGCGCGGCAGCGTGCGTCGATCGATGCGCTACCCAACCGCGAGCTCTCGCGCACGTCGACCAGCTACAGCGCGCTGGCCAGCGCGAGCTGGGAGATCGACCTGTGGGGCCGGATCCGCCGCCAGACCGAGTCCGCCCAGGCCAACCTGCTGGCGACCGACGAAGCCCGCCGCGGCGTGATCCTGTCGCTGGTCGCGCAGGTGGCCAACAACTACCTGACGCTGCGCGCACTCGATGAGCAGCTCGACGTCGCGAAGAAGACGCTCGCCACCTACGACGAGTCGCTCCGCCTGTTCGAGCTGCAGTTCAAGTACGGCGTGGTGTCGCAGATGAACGTCGCGCAGGCGAAGTCGCAGTCGCAGACCGCGGCCGCGCAGATCCCGGCGATCGAGCAGCAGATCGTGCAGACCGAGAACGCGCTGTGCGTGCTGCTTGGCCGCACGCCGGGGCGCATTGCGCGCGGCAAGGCGGTCAAGGACCTCTCCGTTCCGCCCACGCCGTCGGGGCTGCCGTCGCAGCTGCTCGAGCGCAGGCCCGACCTGATGCAGGCTGAACAGCAGTTGGTCGCAGCCAACGCGCAGATCGGCGCTGCCAAGGCGCTCTACTTCCCGACGATCTCGCTCACCGGTGCCATCGGCGGCGTCAGCGGCGACCTGTCGGACCTGCTGAAGAACCCGAATCGCGTGTGGAACTACGGTGGCAGCCTGCTCGGACCGATCTTCACCGGTGGCGCGGTCACCGGCCAGGTGCGGCAGGCCGAGGCGGGTCAGCAGGCGGCGCTGTACAACTACGAACGCACCGCGCAGGGCGCCTTTGCCGACGTCGAGAACGCGCTGATCGCGCAGCAGAAGTCGCGCGAGCGGCTGGTCGCGCAACAGGGGCTGGTCGAGGCGCTGAGCGACTACACGCGGCTGGCGCGACTGCAGTTCGACGGCGGCTATGCGCCGTATTCCACCGTGCTGCAGGCCGAGCAGCAGCTCTTCCCTGCCGAGCTGACGCTGGCGCAGAATCGTGCGCAGGTCTTCGCCGCGGTGGTGGGGGTGTACCAGGCGCTCGGCGGCGGCTGGGTCGCCCTTGCGGATGGCATGACGCATGTGTCGTCGAATCCCGCCGACGGCAGTGCGCCACGTTGAGCGCGTCGAATGATCCCCGGCAACCACAGACGGAGTACAGCACCATGACTTCGACAGACGGTCCGCGCAGTGCGCGCGTTGCTGCGATGATGATGGTGGCCGTGATCGGCGTGACGGCCGTCGCCGAGGCCCAGGCGGCGATTTTCGTCGCCCGCCGGGTCATCGGCCGCGTCGCGACAATGTCGCAACAGGCCCCGCAGGCCGGCGGCGCGAGCTACGACTCGGCGGCCGTGATGCTCGAGGCGCCCGCGCAGAAGGTGTTCGCGACCGCGGTCGAATCTCTTCGACAGGCGAAGGCCCAGGGCATCAGCGTCACGCGCGTCGACGAGGGCGAAATGCTGGTGCAGTTCACCAATGGCCAGCAGATCGCAGGCATGAAGGTGAGCGCGCTCGGCGACCGGTTGTCGCACATGCTGATCACCTCCGCGCACGCCGGAACGCAGCCGGACGCTGCCGCGCTGGTTTCCGACGCGGTGCTGCGCGTGTGCCGCTCGATGCAGGTGACGTGCTCGCCGGCGCGGCAGTAGCGCCGCGGGTCATCCGCCGCAGGATGGCGGCAGGCCGGATGCGATACTGGGCATCCGGCCGTTCGATTGCTCACCATGGATCTTTCCCACCTGTACCCGCAGGCCCTGCGCATGACTGCGCGCGACTGGCGCGCAGGCGAGCTGCGCCTGCTGGCGCTCGCGCTGGTGATCGCGGTGGCGGCGGTGACCAGCGTCGGCTTCTTCGTCGATCGCATCCGCCTCGGCCTGGAGCGTGACGCCGCGCAACTGCTGGCGGCCGACCTGGTGCTGAGCACCGACCAGCCGATCGCCGGCAGCGTGCACGAACGTGCGCAAGCCGCCGGCCTGCGCACGGCGGAAACGGTGACGTTTCCGAGCATGGCGCTGTCGGCCGCCGATCCGGACCGGTACACGCTCGCGGCCGTGAAGGCGGTCAGCGATGCCTATCCGCTGCGCGGCACGCTGCGCGTCGCACCGTCCATCGGCGGCGCCGAGACGGCGGCGCAGTCGGTGCCCGCGCCGGGCACGGTGTGGGTCGATGCGCAACTGCTGCAGGCCATCGGCGCGCAGCCCGGCGATTCGATCCGCCTGGGCGAGAAGCGCTTCCGCATCGACCAGGTCATCGTCATCGAGCCCGATCGCGGCACGGGCTTCCTGAACTTCGCGCCGCGGGTGATGCTGAACCTCGCCGACCTCGCGGGTACCGAACTGATCGCTAACGGCAGCCGCGTGACCTACCGCCTGCTGGTGGCCGGCGAGCGCGAACCGATTCGTGCCTTCGCCGCGCAGCTGAATCGCGAGCTCGCGCGCGGACAGCGCATCGAATCGCTCGACAGCGGCCGGCCGGAGATGCAGCGCACGATGGAGCGCGCGCAGAGCTTCCTGTCGCTGGTGGCGCTGCTGGCCGCGATGATCGCGGCGGTGGCAGTGGCCGCGGCCGCGCGCCGCTTCTCGCTGCGGCACCTGGATTCGTGCGCGATGATGCGCTGTCTCGGCCTCGCGCAGCGCGACATCTTCCGGCTCTTTGCGCTGGAGTTCGTCGTGGTCGGCGTGGCTGCCTGCGTGACCGGGATGGTACTGGGCTACCTCGGCCACTTCGCGCTGCTGACTGCACTCGGTCCGCTGGTCAAGACCTCGCTGCCGCAGCCCTCGCTGTGGCCGGCAGTGCAGGGCGGCGCGGTGGGCCTGGTGCTGCTGCTGGGGTTCGCGCTGCCGCCGCTCGCGCAGCTGCGCGCGGTGCCGCCGCTGCGCGTGCTGCGCAAGGACGTCGGCCTGCCGAACGCGCGGGCCGGACTCGGCTATCTGGTCGGCCTGGTCGGGTTCCTGGTGCTGCTGCTGTGGTCGGCCAACGACGTGAAGGTGGGCAGCGTCACCGCCGGCGGCTTTGCCGGCGGGCTGCTGGTGTTCTCGCTGGTGGCGTGGGGCGTGCTGTTGCTGCTGCGGCCGCTGCGCTCGATGACGGGGCGCCTGGGCATCTCGTGGCGTTTCGCGCTGGCGGCGGTGCAGCGCCGCCCGCTGGCGACGATCGTGCAGCTCGTGTCGCTCGCCGTCGGACTGATGGCGCTGCTGCTGCTCACGGTGACGCGCACCGACCTGATCAATGCCTGGCGGAATGCGGCACCGCCCGATGCGCCGAACCGGTTCCTGATCAACATCCAGCCCGACCAGGTCGATCGCATCGAGACGTTCCTGCGCGCCGGCGGGATCGACGCCGAACTGCATCCGATGATCCGCGGCCGGCTGGTGAAGATCAACGACCGCGCCATCGGCCCGGAGAACTACGACGGCGATCGCGCGCAGCGCCTCGTCGATCGCGAGTTCAATCTGTCCTACACCGCGCAGGCGCCGACGCACAATCCGATCACCGCGGGCACGTGGTACCAGGACGGCGCCGCCGAGCTGTCGATCGAGGAGGGCATCGCGAAGACGCTCGGCGTGAAGCTCGGCGACCAGCTGACCTTCGACATCGCCGGCACTCCGGTAACCGCGCGCACCACCAGCCTGCGCAAGGTGAACTGGGATTCGATGCGCGCCAACTTCTTCGTGCTGATGCCGCCGTCGCTGCTGGCGGGACAGCCCGCGAGCTATATCACGGCGTTCCATCTGCCGGTGCAGAAGTCCGCGCTGATGGGCGAACTGCTGCGCGAATTTCCTAACGTCACGGTGGTCGATACCAGCGCGGTGCTGCGTCAGGTGCAGGCCGTGCTCGACCAGGTGATCGCGGCGGTGGAGTTCCTGTTCGTGTTCACGCTCGCCGCAGGCGTGCTGGTGCTGTACTCGGCGCTGGCCTCGAGCCGCGACGAGCGCGTCCGCGAAGCGGGGCTGCTGCGCGCGCTGGGTGCGTCGCGCCGGCAGCTGTCACGCGCTCAACTCGCGGAACTGGCGTGCATCGGGGGACTCGCCGGGCTGCTGGCCGCCATCGGCGCCAGCGCCATCGGCTGGGCGCTGGCGCGCTTCGCCTTCGACTTCAGCTACACGTTGTCGCCGTGGGTGTTCGTGCTCGGGACGGCGGGCGGTGCCTTGTGCGCACTGGCGGGCGGCTGGCTGGGGCTGCGCGGCGTGCTGAACACACCGCCGCTGGCGACACTGCGGGAAGCCTGATCGGCGCGTCCGGCGCGCAGCGGAAGCCTTCGCATCTGCGCTCGGCGACGGGGATCACGCCTCGCTGTCGCCCTCGTCGGCGACCAGTTTCACGGCTCTCCGGCGTCGAGTATCGACCGACAACTGGAAGATGTCGGGACGGTTGTAGTGGCCGACGGGGTCGAACAGTCGCCGCGCGGCGGCGACCTGGGACAGATCGAGTTCGGCGACCAGGATGCCCTCTTCGTGGCGCATCGGTCCTGCGATGATCTCGCCGCCCGGATTGCAGATCACTGTGTTGCCGGGCTCGATCCACTCCGCCTCCTCGCCGTCGCGCGCCTTCCACACGCGGTCGCGATCAGGGAATTCGACCGGAACCTGGTCGACGCGAACGCACGGATTGACACCGATCACCCACACCCGGCCCTCCCTGGCGATGTGGCGCATGGTTGCGATCCAGCCATCACCCTGCGCGAGCGTCGGGGCCACCCAGATCTCCACGCCCTGTGCGTACAGGTGGAAGCGGGCAAGCGGCATGTAGTTTTCCCAGCAGATGAGCCCGCCGATGCGCCCGACATCGGTCGGCACGACGTTCAGCATCGAACCGTCACCCATGCCCCACACGGTGCGTTCGGAACCGGTGGGCATGAGCTTGCGATGCTTGTCCAGCAGACGGCCATCGCGTCCGAAGTACAGCAGCGTGTTGTAGATCGTCTGCCCATGTGCTTCGCGCTCGTCGATGCCGATCACCACGCAGGCGCTGGCTGCGCGCGCGGCTGCGGCGATTCGCTCGGTCGTCTCGCTCGGTACCACGACGGCCTGGTCCACCAGTCGGGCATACCACGCGGCGTCGCCGTCCCAGATCGGCACCGAGTCGATCCAGATCGGCGTGCCCGGCACGAACACCTCGGGAAACACGATCAACTCGGCGCCCTGTGCGGCCGCCTGTGCTATCAACGACTCGACTTTGCGTGTCGTCGCCTCGCGGTCCATCAGCACATAAGCGGCCTGCACCGCCGCCACCTTGGTTCTTCGACTCATGGAGCCTCCTGCTGCGCTGGATCAGATTCTGGCCGCGAACATCATCGGTTGCGAGACCGGACGATGCGGGACAGGGCGTTCCACGGGCCTTGCTCCAGCAGCCGGCGGGTGTGGCCGGTCCGCCGGCAGCTGACGCGCGGCCCGTATCATCGCCTCATGAGTGAGATTCAGACAATTGCGGTCGGCGCGGCCGTGCTGGTCGTGCTGCTGCTGGCGATCTTCCTGGCATTGCGAACGCGCGCTGGGTCGGCGGTGCTGGTGGAGCGCCTCGATGTCCTGGCGCGCGGCAACGAAAGGCTGGAGCGTGAACTGCGCGAGGCGGTGAATGCGTCCACGGCGTCGCTGCGCATGGAGACCGGTGCGCGCCTGAACGAACTGCAAACCGGCCTGGTGCAGCAGGTGACCGGCCTCGGCGGGCTGCAGGGCCAGCAGCTGCAGGGCTTCGGCCGGCAGGT
This sequence comes from Burkholderiaceae bacterium, assembly GCA_044225415.1. Classification (GTDB taxonomy): domain Bacteria; phylum Pseudomonadota; class Gammaproteobacteria; order Burkholderiales; family Burkholderiaceae_F; genus JALORV01. The sequence continues at coordinate 22,905 of JBGAIO010000029.1, forward strand.
CGCGCAGATGTCGGAGCTGTCGCAGCAGCAGCTCGCCGACCTGACGCGCGCGATCCAGCTCAGCCTCGGCGAACTGCGCAACACGCTGCAGCAGCAGCTCAGCACGCTGCAGCAGGGCAACGAGACCAAGCTCGACCAGATGCGCGCCACGGTCGAGGAGAAGCTGCAGAGCACGCTGGAGGCGCGCCTCGGCGAATCCTTCAGGCTCGTTTCCGAACGACTGGAGCAGGTGCATCGGGGCCTGGGCGAGATGCAGACGCTGGCGGCGGGCGTCGGCGATCTGAAGCGCGTGCTCGTCAACGTGAAGACCCGCGGCGGCTTCGGCGAAGTGCAGCTCGCGAACCTGCTGGAGCAGCTGCTGACGCGCGAACAGTACGCGGTGAACGTCGCCACGCGCCCGGGCTCGAACGAAGAGTCACCCGCGATCCGCCTGCCGGGGTCGCCAGGACGTGCCGTGCTGGCTGCCGATCGATGCCAAGTTTCCGGCGGAGGACTACGAACGCCTGCAATCCGCGCAGGAGCGTGCAGACGTGGCGGCCATCGAGGAAGCGGGCAAGGCGCTGGAGACCAGCGTGCGCCGCGAGGCGAAGAGCATCCGCGCCAAGTACGTCGAGCCGCCGCATACGACCGACTTCGCGGTGCTGTTCCTCGCCACCGAGGGCCTGTATGCGGAAGTGCTGCGGCGACCGGGGCTGGCCGACGCGCTGCAGCGCGAACTGCGCATCGTCATCGCCGGGCCCACGACGCTCGCGGCGATGCTCAACAGCCTGCAGATGGGTTTCCGTACGCTGGCGCTGGAGCAGCGCTCGGCCGAGGTCTGGCAGGTGCTGGGCGCTGTGAAGACGGAGTTCGGCAAGTTCGGCGACGTGCTGGCCAAGGTGAAAGCGCAGCTCGAGACCGCGTCGCGCACCATCGACAGCGCCGAACAGCGCACGCGCGTCATGAACCGGAAGCTGCGCGACGTCGAGGCGTTGCCCGCCGCGGAAGCCGCGCAGCTGCTGCCGGCCGATCGCGCCGACGACGAGTGAGGCCGCGCTGAAGACACTCGGCCTGCTCGGCGGCATGAGCTGGGAATCGACGGTGCCGTACTACCGCATCGTCAACGAGACCGTGCGCGAACGGCTGGGCGGCCTGCACTCGGCGAAGCTGGTGCTGCACAGCGTGGACTTCCACGACATCGAGGAACTGCAGCGCACGGCGCAGTGGGACGCCGCGGGCGCCCAGCTCGCCGCGGCCGCGCAGTCGCTCGAACGCGCCGGCGCGCAGCTGCTGGTGCTGTGTACCAACACGATGCACACCGTCGCGCCGCAGATCGAGGCGGCGACGCGCGTGCCGCTGCTGCATATCGCCGATCCCACTGCCGATGCGATTCGAAAGGCGGGCCCGCGCACGGTCGGCCTGCTCGGTACGCGCTTCACGATGGAGCAGGCGTTCTACCGCGGGCGGCTGAGCGATCGGCACGGACTGCAGGTGCTG
>JBGAIO010000030.1:0-25195 GCA_044225415.1 Burkholderiaceae bacterium
AGCGGCGTGCGCTGGAACACGGCGGCGGCATTCCTGCGGCCGGCGGAGAAGCGCGACAACCTCGTGGTGATGACCGGTACGCAGGCGCTGCAGCTGCGCTTCGACGGACGGCGCTGCAGCGGCGTGGACGCGCTGCGCGACGGACAGCGCACGACGATCGGCGCGCGCGCCGAAGTCGTTCTCGCGGCCGGCGCGGTTGCGTCACCGCAGTTGCTGATGCTGTCGGGCGTAGGGTCGGCGGCCGAACTGGCGAAGTTCGGCATCCCGCTTGTGCATGAACTCGCCGGCGTCGGCGGCAACCTGCAGGACCATCTGCAGCTGCGCATGGCGTTCAAGGTGCAGGGCGTGCGCACGCTGAATGCGCTCGCATCGACATGGTGGGGCAAGGCGGGCATGGGTCTGGAATACGTGCTGCGCAAGACCGGCCCGCTGACCATGAGCCCCAGCCAGCTCGGCGCTTTCGCACGGTCGGACCCGGCGCAGCCGCGCGCCAACGTCGAGTACCACGTACAGCCACTGTCGCTCGACAAGTTCGGCGAGCCGCTGCATTCGTTTCCTGCATTCACTGCATCGGTGTGCAACCTGCGGCCGACGTCGCGTGGGCGTATCGGTCTGCGCTCGGCCGATGCGGCCGATGCGCCGGTGATCGCACCGAACTATCTGTCGACCGCCGCGGATCGCGCGGTTGCCGCCGACGCCTTGCGCCTGACGCGACGCATCGTCGCGTCGCCCGCGCTGGCGCGTTACGCGCCGCAGGAGTTCGTGCCGGGTCCGAAGTTCCAGAGCGACGCCGATCTCGCCCGTGCGGCCGGCGAGATCGGCACGACGATCTTCCATCCGGTGGGTACGGCGAAGATGGGGCCGTCCGCCGACCCGGGCTCCGTGGTGGATGCCGAGCTGCGCGTGCATGGCCTCGGCGGACTGCGCGTCATCGATGCGTCGATCATGCCGACCATCACGTCGGGGAATACGAATTCGCCGGTGCTGATGATTGCGGAGAAGGGGGCGGAGCTGGTCAGGCGCAGCGCTACCTGAGCGTCTTGTCGAGCCAGTCGAACACGCGCAGGTCCCGCAGTCCGAATCCCTTCGGTTCGCAGTGCAGGTCGGCTCCATCGGCAGCCGAGAACGGAACCAGCGTCTTGGGGCACGTCAGCAGATCGTGAAGTCGCTGCGACTGACCGGGCCAGAAGGCTTCGTTGACCGGTGCGGTGATCAGCATCGGGCACTGGATCCTGCCGACCACGTCCGTGAGGTTGTAGGCCATCGTTGCCTTGAAGGCTTCGAAGTACGAAGTCACGCCATAGGGACGCATGCGAAAGACCATCGAGTACTTCGTCGCCGGGTCCAGCGCCTTGGCCATGTAAGTATCGAATTCGTCCTTCCTTCCCGCCTTCAGCAGCTCAAGCATCGGCGGCGGCAGGGTCGCGGTCCACGAAGTGGAGACGTCGACCACGCCCGGGTCCGCAATGGCGGCGGCGATGCGCTTCTCGAAGGCAACCGCGCGCGGAACCCAGTAGCCGCCCTGGCTGATGCCCTGAATGGCGATCCGCTTCGGGTCGATCTCCTTGCGTGTGAGCGCGTAGTCGACCACCGGCGTGATGACCTTCTCCCAATCGGGTCGAAACTTCAGTCCCTGCTTCCACAGCGCGTAACCCTGCCCAGGTCCGTCGAAGGTGAGGCAGTCGTATCCGCGAGCCGCGGCGCCCGCCGCGCCCATCGTCCACATGTCGAGCGCCGAGCCGTCGCTGCCGTTGTTGAGGATCAGCAGAGGGCGCTTCGCGTTTCGCGCCCTGGTAGAACCGCGCAGCTCGATGTTCCCTCGTAGGGAATGCTGACCTGCTCGATCGGCGGATCGAACAGCGCGGTGACTTCGCCAGCGGTCGTCCATCGGCAGGCGAGCAGTGGTGATGCGCGTTGGATCGCCGAACTGCCGTCGGCGAAGTAAGTGCGCGCAGAATCGCGCGCCCAGAATGAGATAGGCGAGCGCTTTCGGCGTGACTGCCACTGGCGGAAACTTCCGCGATGGCGCGCATTTCGTTGCCTGCGGCGATCAAGGTCTGGTAAGCGCTCTCGAAGTCGCCATCCTGGATCTGCCGGATGGTGTACAGAACCTTGCCGACGTTGCCGCCCTGGTGGTAGGCGCGTCCAGGGCCGGGCATAATACTCGAAGGCGGAAGTTCTTGAAGAAGTCGTCCTTGTCCGCGGCCGAAGGTCGTGGTAGACTGGTGGTCGGCGCCGTGCCCGAAGCCTGAGCGACCGCCGATCGTGCAGGTATCCCGCCGCCCACGGCTGCGGCGACGACACCGAGGCCGAAGCGCCGCCTTGCGGAGCAGTTGGGACGACAGTCGACGAAAACGGTCAGGAGGAAGTCGAGTTCATGATCGGGTGCGTTCCCTTCGAATATCGTGTCTGGTCGCTCAGGCCGGCTGGCGACCGCTCGGCTGGCTCGGCGCTTCGACTGCCGGATATTCTTCGGTGTAGGTCGCGCCGTCCGCCTCCGTGGTAGCGGACATGCACCGCCAGTTGGATCGACGATCATCCGTCCTCGGCCTCCCCAGCACGCCTGCAGGAAGGCGGGGAAAGTGCCATGTCCTTCCTGATCGGACCGGATCGCCGCAATCAGCGCGCTGCGGTCGAAAGCCGGTATCTCGTGCATGCCGACCACCAGGGGCGTGCCTTGCTGGACGACGCTGCCACCGCCCATGACGTAGATCGACTGGCATGAGGGCAGCGACCAGCGGTTCATTCTCACGCCGGCCCGGCGCAGGACTTCCGCGAGAACCGGAAATCCCCCTGCCGCCGGACGGACGGCCATCGCGCGGTTCTGCGCCTCGATCAGCGCTTCAACGAGCTTGCTCACGGTGGTACTCCTATTCTGTCGGTGCGGTATTGAGCTGGTGATGGGCGGCCAGCTTGGCGAGCAGCCGCATCAGGCTCTTCCGCTCGGTGTCGGACAGGGCCGAGAAGAACCTCGCGTCGTTCACATCGGCGACGGCCGCGAGCCCGGGAACCAGCTTCTCGGCACTGGGCGTCAGGTTGACTTCCTGGAACCTGCGGTCCAGCGAGGAGGCGGTGCGCGTGATCAGGCCTTTTGCCAGCAATCGGTCGATGAGCTTGGAGACAGCCCCTCTGGAAAGGCCGGTCAGCGCGGCGATCGAACTCGGTGTCGTGTCGTACCTGCCGGAGTACATCTCCCGCAGTATCACCCACTCGGCAACGGTGACGTCGCTTGCAGAAAGCTCCCGCGCGAACGCCTGCGATACGGCGTTGGACACGACCCGCAGGTGGTAGCCGATGTGCGACCGAAGCTCGCTGGCGGCGGCTCTGGAAGTCCTCCCTTTCATCCAGGGAAATATAGTTTCCTAGGAAATAGTTGTCAATTAACGCGTGGCTGCGGACGGCCGCATGCGGATGGCGCGTGTCGACGGGCGGTGTGCGCGCCCGGCACCACCGCGCGCGGCCGGCAAGCGCGGGTGAGGTGAAGTCCGACCTTGCGTGTCCGCCCTGCGGCCATCCCCGGCAGATGCAAGCCGCGTAAGATCGCATCGCTCTGCGTCGGCACCACCGCAGACCCGCCGTACCGTGTCCGATCCCGCCGCATCTGCGATGTCCCCAGCAGCCCCTGCAACGCATGCAGGCGCTGCAGCGTCGCCTGGTGCCCGCCCGAAAGCACGCGAGTACTTCGTGCACGGCGTGACCACGGCAGGCCGTCCGTTCAGGCCATCGGACTGGGCTGAGCGCCTGTGCGGCGTGATGTCGTGCTACCGGCCGGGCGGCATCGCGACCGGCCGCGACCGCGTACATCGGCTATTCGCCGTACGTGCGGCCGACGATCATCGGCGGGGTGAAATGCGTGGTGGTCGACGAGCGCCTGCGCGATCTCGAGCGCATGGCCTTTGACTTCGTGATGAACTTCGCGCGGGACAACGACCTGCCGGTCTACGAGGGGTGCTCGCTGCCCGGCGCGTAGTCCCGGGCGTCATCGATGCGCTTGCAGCAGCGGCAGCGGGGCGCTGCCGCGGGACGGTCTGGATCAGGTCTGCTATCAGGGCGGATGACCTGATTGCAGATCTTGATGCTCAGGCCATCGCCTTGATTGCGGCGGCGAGGCGCTCTTGTTGCGGGCGGCGGCGTTCTTGTGCACCACTCTTCTTGTCGGCGATGCGGTCGATGACGCTGGTCGCCGAACTGAAGATTTCCATCGCGGCCTTCTTGTCGCCCGCGGCGATGGCCTTGCGGACCGACTTCACCGCGGTGCGCACGCGCGAACGCTGCGACGCATTCTGCGCATTGCGGGCGGTGGATTGACGCGAGCGCTTCTGCGCCTGCTTGCTGTTTGCCATGTTGAAATCCTGAGGGAATGCGCCGCAGGCACCTGCGCAGAAAGCGCGGTCGCGGAAAGCCCTAAACTATATCAAATCAATCCTTTGGCCACAATTCCGGGCGTCCGCCGGGTACCTGACACCCCTCGCACCCTGCCGGCCCACGGCCGAACCGCCTCTCCGTGACCCTGTTTCGCTCCGCCGCCACCGTCAGCAGCCTGACGCTGCTGTCCCGCATCACCGGCCTGGTGCGCGACATGCTGATCTCGCGGATCTTCGGCGCCAGCGCGGCCACCGACGCTTTCAACGTCGCCTTCCGCCTGCCGAACCTGCTGCGCCGGATGTTCGCGGAAGGGGCGTTCCAGCAGGCCTTCGTGCCGATGCTGGCCGACGTGCGTGCGCGCGGCGACGACGGCCGCACCGCGACCTTCGCCGGCCATGTGGCAAGCGCGCTGTTCTGGGTGCTGCTGGCGGTGTCGGCACTCGGCGTGCTGGTTGCGCCGCTGCTGGTGTGGGCGATTGCCTCCGGCCTGTCGCGCGATCCGTCGGCCTTCGAACTGGCCACCGTGATGACGCGCTGGATGTTCCCGTACATCCTGTTCATGTCGCTGGTGGCCTTCGCCGCCGGCGTGCTGAACTCGTATCGCCGCTTCGCGGTGCCGGCCTTCACGCCGGTGTTGCTGAACCTGAGCTTCATCGCCTGCGCGCTGTGGCTGGCGCCACGGCTGGCGCAGCCGATCATGGCGCTGGCCTTCGCGGTGCTGATCGGCGGCGTGCTGCAGCTCGCAGTGCAGTGGGCCGCGCTGCGCCGGGCCGGGCTGAGGATCCGCATCGTCTCGCCGCGTGCCGCCTTCGCCGACGTGGACGTGAAGCGCGTGATGTCGCTGATGCTGCCGGCGATCTTCGCGGTGTCGGTCGCGCAGCTGTCGATCATCATCAACACCGGTATCGCGTCGCACCTGGTGACCGGCAGCGTGACGTGGCTGGCCTTCGCCGACCGGCTGATGGAGTTTCCGACGGCGCTGCTCGGCGTGGCGCTGGGCACGGTGCTGCTGCCGAGCCTGTCGGCGGCGCACGCGGAGCAGCGCGGCGACGACTACGTGCGTCTGCTCGACTGGGGCCTGCGCCTGATCTTCCTGCTCGCGCTGCCCGCGGCTGTCGGACTCGGTCTGCTGGCCGAAGGCATCGTCGCGGTGCTGTTCCAGGGGCGCGCGTTCACCGCGCACGACGTGACGCAGACGTCGACCGCAGTCGTCGGCTATGCGATCGGACTGATCGGACTGATCGCGGTGAAGATCCTCGCGCCGGGCTTCTACGCGCAGAAGGACATCCGCACTCCGGTGAAGATCGCGGTGGCGGTGCTGATCGCGACGCAGCTCGCCAATCTCATCACGGTGCCGCTGTTCGCGCATGCCGGGCTGGCGCTGTCGGTCAGCCTGGGTGCGTGCGCAAATGCGCTGGCGCTGTATGTCGGGCTGAAGCGGCGCGGGGTGTACACGCCGCGGGCGGGATGGGGCGCGTTCCTCTTGAAACTCGCGATTGCGGTGACCGTGCTTGCGGTGGCGCTGTGGTTCGCCCAACGTGGCATCGACTGGTCGGCGCTGCAGGGCGCGCCGTGGCAGCGGGCGATGTGGCTGGCGGCGCTGGTGGTCGGCTCGGCGGTGGTGTACTTCGGGGTCCTGTTTGCGCTGGGGTTCCGGGTGCGTGACTTCCGCGCGGAGGCGAGAAAGGGTCAAGGTGGATCCCCGCTTTCGCGGGGATGAAAACGCAGTCTGCTGTCGTCCCCGCGAAAGCGGGGACCCATTTTCATTTTGATTCTCAACCCATCTGCTTCAGCAGCGTCTCCGCATCGCTCACCTCGTATTTCCCCGGTGCTTCGACGTTGAGCTGCTTCACCACGCCGTCGTCGACCAGCATCGAGAAGCGCTGGCAGCGCACACCCATGCCGCGCGCGGTCAGGTCGAACTCCAGGCCGAGCGTTTTCGTATAGGCCGCCGAACCGTCGGCCATCATGCGCACCTTGCCGGCACTCTTCTCGTCGCGGCCCCACGCGCCCATGACGAAGGGATCGTTGACCGCCATGCACCACACCTCGTCCACGCCCTTGGCCTTCAGGGCGGCGTGGTTCTGCAGATAGCTCGGAACGTGCTTGGCCGAACAGGTCGGCGTGAACGCGCCCGGCAATCCGAAGATCACGATCTTCCTGCCCTTGACGAGGTCCTGCACCTTGAAGGTATTGGGGCCGAGCGAACAGCCGGCGGTCTCGGTCTCGATGAACTCCTGCAGCTCGCCGTCGGGCAGCCGGTCTCCGGTCTTGATGGTCATGGTGCAGTCCTGTCGGTGGAAGGAGGGTTGAACTTCGAACAATGGCCGCGGCCGGCGCCGCCGTCAATCGCCGGCGGCCGTGCCTTCGCGACGCGGGTCGGCGCCACCGGCCCAGCCGGTGCTGCCGTCCGCGAGCCGCACGCGCACGATGCCCTGCAGGCCGCTCGCCATGTCGATCTGCTGCACGTCGTGCCCGCGCGCCTGCAATGCTGCGATGACCGCGGTGTCGACGCGGTCGCGTTCGACTTCGGTCGGCCCGTTGCGCGAACCGAAGTTGGGCAGCGCGATCGCCGTCTGCACGTCGAGCTGCCAGTCGAGCATCGACACCAGCGTGCGCGCGACGTAGTTGATGATCTGCGAGCCGCCGGGCGAACCCAGCGTGGCCACCAGCGCGCCGGAGCTGCGCTCGAACACCAGCGTCGGCGCCATCGAACTGCGCGGCCGCTTGCCAGGCTGCACGCGGTTCGCAACCGGCTTGCCGTCGATGACGGGCACGAACGAGAAGTCGGTGAGCTCGTTGTTCAGCAGGAAGCCGCGCACCATCACGCGCGCGCCGAAGGCGTCCTCGATGCTGGTGGTCATTGCCACCGCCTGTCCCCAGCGGTCCACCACCGACAGGTGTGATGTGGCAATTCGGAGCGGCGAGGGATCGGGCGCGAAGGCTTGCGGCGCGCCGCCCGGAGTGCCCGCCTGCGCGCGGCCCATCGAGCGCGGCCCGATCAGCTGCGCGCGCTGCTTCAGATAGGCGGGTGCGAGCAGTCCTGCGACATCGACCGGAACGAAATCAGGGTCGGCGACGTAGAGCGCGCGATCGGCGAAGGCCAGGCGCCCCGCCTCCGAGAACAGATGGATCGCGTCGGCCTGTGGCTGCAATCCCGGCGCCGGCGCAGCGCGCGGCTCGGGCGGAAACACGGCGATGTTGCGATGCTGGAAGATGCCCAGCATCTGCGCGATCGCGATGCCACCTGACGACGGCGGCGACATGCCGCACACGCGCCAGGCCTTGTAATCGGTGCACACCGCTTCGCGCGGTTTGGCGCGATAGGCCGCCAGGTCCGCGGTCGTCAGCCGGCCGGCATTGGCGTGCGAACGCACGGCCACGACGATGTCGTCGGCGATCGCGCCGCGATAGAACGCATCGGCGCCGCCGGCCGCGATGGCGCGCAGCGTGGCTGCAAGAGCGGGATTGCGCAGCTTTGTGCCGATCGGCTTCGGCGATCCATCGGCCGCATAGAAGTACGCGGCGGCGGCCGCGTCGCGTGGCAGGTACTTCTCGGCGGCCAGTTGTTGATACAGCCGCGGAGAAATGGAGAAGCCTTCATCGGCAAGCTTCAGTGCGGGCTCGAACAGGCGGGCCCATGGCAGCCGGCCGTGTTGGCGATGCGCGTCCTCCAGCATCCGCAATGCGCCGGGCGTGCCCACCGCGCGTCCGCCGACCACGGCGTCGTAGAACGCCATCGGCTTGCCGTCGGCCGTCAGGAACAGGCGCTCGTCGGCGGCCTGCGGCGCGGTCTCACGGCCGTCCCACGCGACGACGCGCTGTCCGTCCCAGTGCAGCAGGAAGGCGCCGCCGCCGAGGCCGGAGCTCTGCGGCTCCACCAGCGTCAGCACCATCTGCATCGCGACTGCTGCATCGACTGCGCTGCCGCCGGCGCGCAGCATTTCCAGCCCGGCCTGTGTCGCCAGCGGATTGGCGGACGCCGCCATGTACTGGCGCGCCTGCACGGTGGTGAGGCCGGCGCGCAGCGGGGAGGAGGGTTCAGGCTGTGAGGGCGGCTGCGAGGTCGTGCATGCCGCCAGCAGCAGTGCAAATGCCGCCACTGAAAGGAGAGTCCCCGCTTTCGCGGGGACGACACCGCGGGGTGCTGCCATCTACTTCGGCTGCATGCGGATTGCACCGTCCAGCCGGATGGTCTCGCCGTTGAGCATCGCGTTCTCGACGATGTGCCGCACCAGCGCCGCATATTCCTCCGGCTGGCCGAGGCGCGACGGGAACGGCACCATTTTCCCGAGTGCATCCTGCACCTCCTGCGGCATGCCGAGCAGCATCGGGGTGGCGAAGATGCCCGGCGCGATCGTCATGCAGCGGATGCCGCTGCGCGACAGGTCGCGCGCGATCGGCAGCGTCATGCCGACGATGCCGCCCTTCGATGCCGCGTACGCGGCCTGGCCGATCTGCCCGTCGAAGGCGGCAACCGACGCCGTGTTGATCAGCACGCCGCGCTCGCCGCCATCGGCGGCGTCCTGCGCCGCCATCGCGGTGGCCGCCAGCCGGATCATGTTGAAGCTGCCGACCAGGTTCACGTTGATCACGCGCGCGAACGATGCCAGCGCATGGGGACCTTCCTTGCCGACCACCTTCTCGCCGATCGCGATGCCCGCGCAGTTCACCAGGCCGCGCAGGGAACCCATGGCGAGCGCGGCGTCGACCGCTGCCTTGCCGTCGGCCTCGCTGGCCACGTCGCACTTCACGAAGCGCGCGGTCGCGCCGAGCTCGGCCGCCAGCGCGCTGCCGCGATCGGCCTGCACGTCGGCGACGACGACCTTGCCGCCCTGCGCGGCCAGCATGCGCGTGGTGGCGCCGCCGAGGCCCGACGCACCGCCGGTGACGATGAACACATTGCCCTGGATTTGCATTGACACTCCCCGCTGTGGACCGGCCCGCCGCGGAACGACGATCCGGCCAGTGTAGAGGAGGGCGAAGAGGGCAGCGCGTGTCGCCGCTACTGGAAGGTGCAGCGGGCGAACAGCTGCAGCGAGCCGCTGGCCTCGCCTTCGTCGCTCACCCTGGCGCGCGCCCGCAGCATCGGCAGCAGGCAGCGCTCGGCGGCGATGCCATTGGACTTCAGCCAGTTGGCCACCGTTTCCGACGGCACGCCGATCACGACCTTCGGTCGCTTGTAGGCGCCGGTGACGGGATCGACCGGCTGGTCGAGCACCTGCACGGCGCCTTTCATCCACGAGTAGTCGCGCGGAGCACGATCGCTGGTGGTCTCGATCGGATCAGGAGCGGCGTTGGCCGTGCGCGCCTCGCGTGGCACGCGTGCCGACCACGGGCGCAGCAGCGACTCGTGGATGGCCTGTGGCCGCGGCTCGTCCTGGGCCAGCGCCGCGCGGGGCGCAAGGGCCGGCACCGCCAGCAGCAGCGCGGCCAGCAACCACGGCGACATCGGCAGCGGGCTCATGACATCGGAATATGCGGATCGTGACGGCCGACGCCAGCATGAACCGTTCCTGCCGTTCCGCACAAGCCCCCGGCCGGATGACTAAAGTCCGTCACGATGCCAGCATGCGGTATTGCGGACGACGGCAACCGGCGCGAGACCGGAAGCCGGCGCAGGGGGAGACGATGGAACGCGGGCGTGAGCTGCTGCAGGGGCTGAGAAGTTTCGAGAAGGGCAAGGTCGTGTCGGCCCGCGAGGCGGTGCAACTGGTGCGCGACGGCGACACGGTCGCCACCTGCGGTTTCGTCGGCATCGGCTTTGCGGAGAACATCGCGGTCGCGCTCGAGCAGCGCTGGCTGGATACGTCCGAAGCGGCGACCGACGGTCTCGGCCACCCGCGCGGCCTGACGCTGGTCTACGCCGCCGGGCAGGGCGACGGCAAGGAACGCGGCCTCAATCACTTCGGGCATCCCGGCCTGGTGAAACGCGTCGTCGGCGGCCACTGGGGTCTCGTGCCCAAGCTGCAGGCGCTGGCGGTGCAGAACCGCATCGAGGCCTACAACCTGCCGCAGGGCGTGATCACGCAGCTGTTCCGCGACATCGCCGCGCACAAGCCCGGGCACCTGTCGAGGATCGGTGTCGATACCTTCGTCGATCCGCGCCACGGCGGCGGCAAGATCAACGCCTGCACCACCGACGAACTGGTGCAGGTGCTGAACATCGCCGGCGAGGACTACCTGTTCTACAAGGCCTTTCCGGTGCATGTCGGCATCGTGCGCGGCACGACCGCCGATCCCGACGGCAACATCACGATGGAGCGCGAGGCGCTGACGCTGGAATCGCTGGCGATCGCGATGGCCGCGCGCAATTCCGGCGGCATCGTCATCGTGCAGGTGGAGCGGCTCGCCGAGCGCGGCTCGCTGCACCCGCGGCAGGTGAAGATTCCCGGCGTGCTGGTGGACTGCGTGGTGGTCGCCGAGAAGCCCGAATATCACATGCAGACTTTCGCGGAGCAGTACAACCCGGGCTTCGCGGGCGAGATCCGCGTGCCGGCCGACACGATCGCGCCGATGCCGATGAGCGAGCGCAAGATCATCGCGCGCCGCGCGGCGCTGGAGCTGCGCGCCAACAGCGTGGTCAACCTCGGCATCGGCATGCCGGAAGGCGTATCCGCGGTCGCGGCCGAAGAGAAGGTCATCGACCTGCTGACGCTGACCGCCGAGCCCGGCGTGGTCGGCGGCATCCCGGCATCGGGACTCAACTTCGGCGCGGCGGTGAACACGCAGGCCATCATCGACCAGCCCTACCAGTTCGATTTCTACGATGGCGGCGGCCTCGACGTCGCGTTCCTCGGACTGGCGCAGGCCGATCGCGAAGGCAACCTGAACGTCAGCCGCTTCGGCACGCGGCTGGCCGGCGCGGGCGGCTTCATCAACATCTCGCAGTCGGCGAAAAGCCTCGTGTTCGTCGGTACGTTCACCGCGGGCGACCTGCAGGTTCGCGTCGATGGGGGGCGACTCCAGCTGCTGAACGACATCGGTCCGGTGAAGTTCGTCGCAGACGTCGAGCACCGCACCTTCTCCGGCCGCGAGGCGCGACGGCGCGGACAGCCGGTGTTGTACGTCACCGAGCGCTGCGTGTTCCGACTCGGCGACGAGGGCCTCGAACTCGCCGAGGTGGCGCCCGGCGTCGACATCGAACGCGACATCCTGGCGAGGATGGCATTCAAACCGCACGTGCCGCGCGACCCGATCACGATGGACGCCGCGATCTTCGCCGACGAACCGATGAACCTGCGCGAGCGCATGCTGGCACTGCCGCTTGCGGAGCGCTTCGCGTACGACGCCGAGCACAACGTGCTGTTCCTGAACTTCGAACGGCTGCGCGTGCGCACGCCGGCCGACGTCGCGGCGATCCACGCCGAGATCCGCCGGCGGCTGGAAGACATCGGCCACAAGGTCTACGGCATCGTCAACTACGATCACTTCGACCTGGCGCCCGAAGTCGCCGACGACTACGCGGCGATGGTGCGCTCGGTGGTCGACCGCTACTACTTCGGTGTCAGCCGCTATTCGACCTCGGCGTTCCTCCGCGCGAAGCTGGGCAATGCGCTGGAGCATCGCGGCGTGGCGCCGCACATCTACGAATCGGCGGCCCAGGCGCTGCGCCACGTACGCGACGCATGAGCACCGAATGAGGGTCACGTGAGCGTCGCATAAGTGCCACGTGAACAGGGCGGCCCGGCGCTGCCGGCGCGCCGCTGGACCCGGTGCGGGCCGGCCCGGGCTTGCGCCAATGGCCGGCACCGTTCAACATCCGCAGCTGACGGCCAACGATGCAGAACTTACTGTCCGATCCGGTGCTGCTGGCGCGAATCCAGTTCGCGTTCACGGTCAGCTTCCACATCCTCTTTCCCGCCTTCACGATCGGGCTTGCCGGCTTCATCGCGACGCTCGAGGTGATGTACGCGCGCACCGGACGGCCGCACTACGAGCGGCTGTCGCGCATGTGGACCAAGGTATTCGCGGTGTCCTTCGCGATGGGCGTGGTGTCGGGCATCGTGCTGTCCTACCAGTTCGGCACCAACTGGAGCCGCTTCTCGGTGGTGGTGGGCAACGCGATCGGCCCGCTGATCGGCTATGAGGTACTGACTGCTTTTTTCCTCGAGGCAACCTTTCTCGGTGTGCTGCTGTTCGGCCGCGGCCGCGTGCCGGGCTGGCTGCACACGATGTCCGCGATCCTGGTGGCGCTCGGCACGGCACTGTCCGCGTTCTGGATCCTGGCGGCAAACAGCTGGATGCACACGCCGACCGGGCACGAGGTGCGCGACGGCATCGCGTACCCGGTGTCGTGGTTCCACATCATCTTCAATCCGAGCTTCCCGTACCGCATGGCGCACATGCTCAATGCGGCCTACCTGACCACGTCGCTGGTGGTCGCTGCGGTCGGCGCGCGCTACCTGCTGGCGAACCGCCACCTCGACGAGGCGCGCACGATGATGCGCATGGGCATCGGCATGGTGGCGATCCTGGCGCCGCTGCAGGTCTTCATCGGCGACCTCCATGGACTGAACACCGCGAAGTACCAGCCGGCGAAGATCGCTGCGATGGAAGCGCACTGGGACGGCAGCAAGCCGGCCGACTTCCATATCTTCGCGTGGCCCGATCGCGAGGCCGAGCGCAACCGCTTCGAGATTTCCATTCCGCGCGGCGCGAGCCTGATCATCACGCACGATCCCGATGGCCTGATTCCCGGGCTGAAGGACTTCCCGCGCAACGATCGTCCGCCGGTCGCGCCGGTGTTCTTCGCGTTCCGCGTGATGCTGGCGTGTGGCGGCATCATGCTGGCCACGGGCATCATCGGCGCGTGGCTGTGGTGGCGCAGGCGCCTGTTCTCCACGCGCTGGTTCCTGAAGGCGGTCGCTCCCCAGTGGCCGCTGGGCTTCGTCGCGATCCTCACCGGCTGGATGGTTACCGAGATCGGCCGCCAGCCGTGGCTCGCGCACGGCATCCTGCGCACGGCCGATGCGATCTCGCCGGTGAGCGCAGGCAGCCTGGCCGTGTCGCTCGCCGCCTTCATCATCGTCTACACACTGGTGTTCGGCATGGGCATCGTGTACGTGCGGCGACTGCTCGCCAAAGGCCCGGTCACCAAGGTCGACAAGCCGCACGAGGCGCTGGCGAACCGGCCGCTGTCGGCCGCGCAGGACGCCCTGCACGGCGATGCGGCCGAAGGAGGGCGCGCATGACGCTGTTCTCGCCGGCGGCCGCGGCGCTCAGTCCGCTGGAGTTCTCGGTGCCCGTCATCTGGGCACTGCTGATCGGCACCGCGACCATCCTGTACGTGGTGCTCGACGGCTTCGACCTCGGTGTGGCGATCCTGTTTCCGCTGTATCCGGAAGAGCGCCAGCGCGACCTGATGATGAACTCCGTCGCGCCGTACTGGGACGGCAACGAGACGTGGCTGGTGCTCGGCGGCGGCGGCCTGTGGGTGGCCTTTCCGATGGCCTACGCGATCATCATGCCGGCGCTGTATCTGCCGGTGATCGCACTGCTGCTCGCGCTGATCTTCCGCGGCGTGGCCTTCGAGTTCCGCTGGGCGGCCAAGCCGAATCACTGGCTGTGGGACATCGCCTTCGCCGGCGGCTCGATCGTCGCGGCGTTCGCGCAGGGCCTGGTACTCGGCGGCATCCTGCAGGGCATCGTCGTCACCAACGGACAGTTCGGCGGCAACACCTTCGACTGGCTGACGCCGTTCTCGCTGTTCTGCGGCCTGAGCCTGGTCGTCGGCTACGCCACCATCGGCGCCGCGTGGCTGATGATGAAGACCGAAGGCGAGGTCGCCGACCGTGCGCGCAAACTGGCACGGCCGCTGTTCTTGCTGCTGATCGCCGTGATCGTCGTCGTCAGCATCTGGACGCCGCTGGCGATCCCGCGCATCGCCGATCGCTGGTTCACCTTTCCCAACCTGTACTACCTGGCGCCGGTGCCGGTGCTGACCGCGATCGTCGCGCTGTGGGGACTGCGCGCGATCGGCAAGGGGCGCAGCAACCAGCCGTTCTTCGCGGCCGTGGCGCTGTTCCTGCTGGCCTTCGTAGGACTGGTGATCTCCAACGTGCCGTACCTCGTGCCGCCGACAGTCGACGTCTGGCAGGCGTCCGCGGCGCCGACGTCGCAGGTGTTCATGCTGATCGGCACCGTGCTGCTGCTGCCGGTCGTGCTGATCTATGTCGGCTTCGTCTACTGGGTGTTCAGAGGGAAGCTGCGAGAGGGCGAGGGGTATCACTGAGTCGGCGTCGCGCCACCGCTGCCATTGCCTTTAGTGCCTTTTCTACGCGCGTTGCACTGCCATTGGATCCCCGCCTTCGCGGGGACGACGGCTCGAGCTGGCGCGCGGGCGCTCAGCGTGCGGGCAGGGTTGACGCGCCTTCGCCCAGCGCGCGCTGCATCAGCACGGTGTCGACCCACCGGCCGAACTTGAATCCGGTCGCTTCGAACACCGACATCTTTCCGAAGCCGCACGCATGGTGCACGCCGATCGACGCGGCGTTGGCGGAATCACCGATCACCGCGATCATCTGCCGGAAGCCGAGCGCCTCGCAGCGCGCGATCAGTTCCATCAGCAGCCTTCGACCGATGCCCTGGCCCGTCGCTTCCGGCGCGACGTACACCGAGTCCTCGACGGTGTACCGATACGCAGGGCGTGTGCGGAAGTGGCTGGCGTACGAGTAACCGAGCACGTGGCCGCCAGCTTCGACGACCAGGTAGGGAAAGCCATCGGCAAGGATGCGCGACATGCGCGTGGCCATCTCGTCGACCGACGGCGGCTCCACTTCAAAGCTGGCGAGGCCGTGCCGGACGTGGTGCGCGTAGATGGCCTGCAGCGCGCCCGCGTCGGCGGGTGACACGGGGCGCAGCAGGAATGACATGGCGGCGGGCGCGGGACTCAGCGCAGCGTCACGTCGACGCGCCGCGCCTCATGCGGATCGCTGCCGCCCGTGGTGACCAGCGGCTTCATCATGTCGATGCGATCGGCCGGTACGCCCGCCGTGATCAGCAGGTCGCGCACCGCCAACGCGCGCTGCCTGGCGAGTTCGAAGTTCGCGGTGAGATTGCCGCTGGCATCGTGGTAGCCCGAGATCAGCACGCGCGCCTTGTCGTTCAACTGCAGCGTGGACACCAGCGGCGCGAGCTTGGTCAGTGCGTCGGGCGGCAGTTCGTACTTCGCGAGTTCGAAGTACAGGCGGGCCGCGGTGACGGCGGCCGCTGCCGGCGCCGCTGCGGCGGCGGCTGCGGGTCCCACCGACGCAGCTGTCCCCGGCGCCGCCTTCGCCGGTTTGCCGGCGAAGAGCCCCAGCGACGTGCCCGTCGCGATGCCGATCGCGAACAGCGCCGCGAAGATCGCCACCGCCAGCGCGATGGCGACCCCGATGCTGCTTTCGCTGTCGTTGTCGTCGAACATCGCCAGCCTCAGCGCACCACGATGTCGACGCGGCGTGCGTCGGCGTCATTGCCCTGGCCGACGATCACCTCGGTGGGCTTCACCAGCGCGATGCGCTCGGCGGGCACGCCCTTGGCGACCAGTGCGTCGCGCACGACCATCGCGCGCGCCTTCGCGAGCTCGAGGTTCTTCGCGGCGTCACCGGTCGGATCGGAATAGCCCGACAGTTCGGCCTTCGCGTCCGGGTTCTTCTGGAGGTACGCCGCGTAACCGTCGACGATGCTGGCGCCGGCTTCCGAGATCGTGTCCGAACCCGTGTTGAAGTGAACGCGCATCGGCACGCCTACCGCCACTACCACCGGCACAGCGACCGGCACCGCCACGGCGACGACCGTCGTCGGGGCGGGGGCCGCCGCCGTCGGCGCGCTGCCGCCGTGGAGCGCGGCGATGATCGGCACGATCAGCAGCGCGACGATGTTGATGATCTTGATCAGCGGGTTGACCGCGGGGCCGGCCGTGTCCTTGTACGGGTCGCCGACCGTGTCGCCGGTGACCGCCGCCTTATGCGCGTCCGAGCCCTTGCCGCCGTGGTTGCCCTCTTCGATGTACTTCTTGGCGTTGTCCCACGCGCCGCCGCCGGTGGTCATCGAGATCGCGACGAACAGGCCCGTGACGATCGTGCCCATCAGCAGGCCACCGAGGGCCGCGGGGCCGAGGAAGACGCCCACCAGGATCGGCACCAGCACCGGCAGGATCGACGGGATCATCATCTCCCTGATCGCCGACGAGGTCAGCATGTCGACAGCACGGCTGTAGTCGGGCTTGGCCTTGTATTCCATGATGCCGGGGATCTCGCGGAACTGCCGGCGCACTTCGTTGACCACCGAACCCGCCGCGCGGCCGACCGCTTCCATCGCCATCGCGCCGAACAGATACGGAATCAGGCCGCCGAGGAACAGGCCGATGATGACGCGCGGATTCGACAGGTCGAAGCTCGTCGCGATGCCGGCCGTGCGCAGGCCTTCGGTGTAGTCGGCGAACAGCACCAGCGCGGCCAGGCCCGCCGAACCGATCGCATAGCCCTTGGTCACGGCCTTGGTCGTGTTGCCCACCGCGTCCAGCGGATCGGTGATGGCGCGCACTTCCTTCGGCAGCTCGGCCATCTCGGCGATACCGCCGGCGTTGTCGGTGATCGGGCCGTAGGCGTCGAGCGCGACGATGATGCCCGTCATCGACAGCATGGAAGTTGCCGCGTGACCGGCGATGCCGTAGAGACCGCCAGCCAGGCATGACGCCAGGATCGGGGCGATGCAGATCGCGATCACCGGCCACGCGCAGGCCTTCATCGACATGGCGATGCCGGCGATGATGTTGGTCGCATGCCCGGTGGTCGAGGCCTGCG
Organism: Burkholderiaceae bacterium; assembly: GCA_044225415.1. Classification (GTDB taxonomy): domain Bacteria; phylum Pseudomonadota; class Gammaproteobacteria; order Burkholderiales; family Burkholderiaceae_F; genus JALORV01. The sequence goes on from JBGAIO010000030.1 coordinate 17,154, forward strand.
CGACGTACTTCACCGGCCTTGAACTGGCGCCCGTGCAGTACTCAGCGATGTAGACCAGCGCGCCGGTCAGCAGCAGGCCGACCACGGCCGACGGGTACAGGCCCATGAACGACAGGCCGTTGGCGCTGACCCTTCGACCCGAAGTGATCGTCTGCGTCACCGGCTGTGAACAGCACCAGCGAGATCACGCCGGCGACCAGCAGGCCGCGGTACAGCGCGTTCATGATCTTGCCGCCGTCGCGCGACGAAGAAGCAGCCGGGATCGACGGGATCGACGCCGGAGATCACCAGCGGATAGATGATGCCGGCGTCGCTGCCCTTGAACACGAAGCCGCCGATCAGCATCGTCGCGATGACGGTGACGGCGAAGGTCTCGAACAGGTCGGCCGCCATGCCGGCGCAGTCGCCGACGTTGTCACTGACGTTGTCGGCATGACGAAGCTGCGCGGATCGTCTTCCAGGAATGCCCGCTTCGACCTTGCCCACCAGGTCGATGCCGACGTCGGCGCGCACCGGTGAAGGCCATCGCCCAGTCGCGTTGAAGATCGAGATCAGCGACGCGCCGAAGGCGAAGCCGATCATCGAGGATGCAGCGTTCACGCGTGGTGCCGCGGCGCGAGTCGCCTTCAAGTACTCCAGAAGCCGGCGGCGCCGATCAGGCCCAGGGCCCACGACCCAGCAGTCCGGTGATCGCACTGCTGCGGGAAGGCGATCTTCGGTCGCCGTTCAGGCCCCTGCGTGGCGCGCCATGCGGTACGCGTTGGCGCACCGGCCCGTTCATGCGCGATGTAGCCTGCGGCGACGGACAGCACGGCGTCGAGCACTTAGCCGATGGCCGTCCCGGCGACAGGCACGACGCGGCGATGATGATCGCCGGCAACACGCCGACGATCGCGATCGTGCGGTACTGCCGGTTCAGATACGCCTGTGCGCCGGTTTGCACGGCGGCGGCGATTTCCTGCATCGCGCGTTGCCCGCGGGCTGTCAGATCGTGGAAATCGACCACGCGCCGAACACCACGGCCGCGAGGCCGCAGAGCAGGGCGAGTCCCAGTGACGACATCGTTCTCTCCTCGTTTGAATCTGCTGACTGAACTCGAAACTACGACGCCAGCGCGTCGAAGGCGCGCTGGCGGATATCCTCGACGCAGCCCAGGCCGGAATTCTTGCGGTACTTCGGCGCGCCGGGCTCGCCCGCTGTCGACCCGCGTTCCGCCCACTGCGAGTAGTAGCCGACCAGCTGGCTGGTCTGAGCCTGGTAGACCTCGAGACGCTTGCGGACCGTCTCTTCCCTGTCGTCGTCGCGCTGGACCAGCGGCTCGCCGGTGTGATCGTCGCGGTCCGCGGTCTTCGGCGGATTGAAGCGCACGTGGTAATTGCGGCCGCTGGCCGGATGCACGCGGCGGCCAACGATGCGCTCGACGATGTCGGAGTCGGGAACGGCGATCTCCAGCACGTAATCGATCGCGACGTTCGCGTGCTTCATCGCGTCGGCCTGTGGGATGGTGCGCGGGAAGCCGTCGAACAGATAGCCGTTCGCGGTGTCGGGCTCGCGCAGGCGGTCCGTGACCAGGCCGATGATGATGTCGTCGGACACGAGACCGCCGGCGTCCATGACCTTCTTCGCGGCGATGCCCAGCGGCGTGCCGGCCTTGACCGCGGCACGCAGCATGTCGCCGGTCGAAATCTGCGGAATGCCGTAGCGCTCCTTGATGAACGCGGCTTGCGTGCCTTTGCCGGCTCCCGGCGGCCCGAGCAGAATCAGTCGCATCCCCCGTCCTTCGCTCGCCCTGTCGGGCACTGTTGTTTTGTAGTCGTCGGGTCAACCACCGACATTCGGCCACTCGTCGACCGTGGTGGTTGCCTGCAGGCGCCTGCCGACGCCCGGAAAACCGCGGAATTCTACCTGCACGGGATGGGGGGACGCGAGCCGAACGCGCGATCTGTCGCCCGGCGCAGGCTTCGTCGCCCCGATTTCCGTCAAAGGTCATCCCGCTTGCGCAGGGAGCGGGATCGTCGGCGTCATCCCTTGCGATCCATTTTGCTGTCGCTGCGGTCAGCGAAAATCTCGCGCACGCGCTGCAGGTCGGCCGGCGTGTCCAACCCCGGCGGCAGCGCTTCTTCGAAGTCCTCCACGGCGATGCGATGGCCGTGTGCCAGCGCGCGCAACTGCTCCAGCGCTTCGGAGATCTCCAGCGGATCGCGCGGCAGCGTGGGAAAGGCACGCAGGAACTGACGCGGAACGCATAGAGGCCGATATGGCGGCGTGCGCCGAGGTCGGCCGGCAGCACGGAGCGGTCACGTGCGAAGGCGTCGCGCGCCCACGGAATCGGCGCCCGCGAGAACAGCAGCGCACGGCCGTTGCCGTCGCTGACGACCTTGACCACGTTGGCGTCGAAGAACTCGGCAGCCTCGGTCAGCGGACAGGCGGCCGTCGCCATCGCGCAGTCGGGATGATCGACCAGGCAGCGCGCAACACGGTCGATGACGGCAGGCGGCACGAGCGGCTCGTCGCCCTGCACGTTGACGACGATTGCATCGTCGGCCAGCCCGAGCAGCGCCGCGGCTTCGGCCAGGCGGTCGGTGCCGGTCGCATGTTGCGCGGCGACGTCGTAACGGCCTCCTCCACGCCATGCGCGCGGCACGCACGACGATCGAGTCGCTGTCGGCAGCGACCACCACGCGCCGCGCGCTGCCTGTGTGGCTGCCCGCTGTGCCACGCGCACGACCATCGGCAGGCCGCCGATGTCCGCGAGCGGCTTGTCGGGCAGACGCGTCGACGCGAGCCGCGCCGGGATGATGGCGTAAATGAAGTCCAAGCCCAACGGTTCCAGGCTCAACGTGTCCAGGGCCAGCTGGTCGAGCTCAACTGCCGGCGTCGGCGGATTCGAGCTTGCGCGCCTCGTGTCGGCGACCACGCGATGCGTCGCGGATCGGAAAAGGCGAGCCGGTCGGCCTTGCACACCAGCTCCTGCGCATCCTTGCGATAGTCCAGCGCGCCCTTGCAGATCGGGCACACGAGGATGTCAAGCAGGCGCGGGTCCATCATGAGCCTTTCGCAGTGAGGTGAGGCGCGCAGCAATCAGGTCGACCAGCGCGCTGTCGACGTCGGCCTGCAGCGGCGCGATCCAGATGCGATCGTCGCCGCGCAGGTCGATGGCGGCGTTGCGGCGTCCTTCGCGGTGATCACGATCGCCGTCGCGGCTGCCGGCAAACGTATCGTGACGGAAGTCGTGGTGGTCGAGTGGCAGCTCGGCGACGGCGAGGCCTGCGCGCGCAGCATTGCGAAGCAGCGCTGTGGCACGCCGATGCCGGCGGCAGCGAGCACAGCGAGCGCCGGGTCGCGCTGCTGCCGCTGCACGAGATCGGCCAGCGGCAGCGTGCTGCCGGGAACGGCCAGGCTTTCGAGCAGCGGCGCGAGCCGCGAACGCATGTGGAACTGCGCAGGTCCGCGGCCGACTCACCGACAGGCAGAGTCCGGCGCGCGTTTGCTGCGTGCAGCACGATCGCATCGACACGGGCTGAAGCGCCCGCGCCGGCTCGCGCAACGGACCGGCCGGCAGCACCCAGCCGTTGCCGAGGCCGCGCTCGTCGAGCACCGCGATCTCGACGTCGCGGGCTAGCCGCAGGTGCTGCAGGCCGTCGTCGGCCACGATCAGGTCGCAGTCGGCGTGGGTGTCCAGCAGGCCGCGCGCGGCGGCCGCGCGATCGGCGCCGACGGCCACCGGCACGCCGCCCGCCTGCGCGATCAGCAGCGGCTCATCGCCGACCGTGCTCGCGTCGTCATTCGTCGCGACCAGGCGGATGTCGTTCGCCGTCCGCCCGTAGCCGCGCGACACCACGCCCGGCGTCCAGCCGCGCGCGCAGCGCCTTGACCACTCGACGAGCGGCGTCTTGCCGGTGCCGCCCACGTAGAGATTGCCGACCACGACCACGGGCACCGGCAGGCGCGTGCCGCGCAGCAGTCCGCACGCATAGCAGCGGCGGCCGCACAGCGAGCACGCCGGTAGAGCAGCGAGAAAGGCGACAGCCACGCCAGCTCAGCCGGCGGCGGCGCCAGGCATCCGTCAGCAACGGGCAGCAGGTAGCGCCGTCCGCGCAGATCAGCGCCGCGCGGACGAGCGCTGCGTCGCGAAGCTGATGCGGACGATGCCGGCGAGCCGCGCCGCTTCCATCACGCTGATCACCGACTGGTGCGGCGCCTGCGCATCGGCGTTGATCACCAGCAGCACGTCGTCGCGCCCCTGCACGAGCTTTGTCAGCGTGGCGGCGAGATCGTCGGTGGCGGTGGAGGCCGCCAGCGACTTGTCGAGCGCGTAGCGGCCGTCGGCCGTCACTGCGACGTTGATGACCTGCGGCGGCGTGGCCGGTGTGGCTGCGTCGGCGGACGGCAACTGGATCTTCAGCTCCGCGAAGCGCGAGTACGTGGTGCTGACCGCCAGGAAGATCAGCACGATCAGCAGCACGTCGATCAGCGGAATCAGGTTGACTTCCGGCTCTTCGATGCCGTACGGTCGCCGGAAGCGCATCACACGCTCCGGTCGCGGTAGACCACTTCGAGCAGGCGTTCGGCCTTCTCTTCCATCTCCACGAGGTAGTCGTCCACCAGCCGGCGGAAGTAGCGGTGGGCGAGCACCGCCGGCACCGCGACGATGATGCCGAAGGCCGTGCAGTACAGCGCGATCGAGATGCCGCGCGCCAGTTCCTGCGGACTGGAGCCCGCCTGCTGGGAGGCGAAGATGTGGATCATGCCGATGACCGTGCCGAACAGGCCGAGCAGCGGATCGATCGAGCCGATCGAGCCGAGCAGTGTCAGGTTGCGCGTCAGTCGGTTGGCCACCACCGCGCCCGCGGCTTCGACCTGCTGGATCGCGCCTTCGCGCAGCACGCGATCGTTGCGCAGCCCGGCGCTGAGCACGCGGCCCAGCGGCGAGTTCACTTCCAGCTTGGCGATGATGTCCGGCGTGACCGCCTGCTTGCGCACCACGCCGATCACGTCGTCGAGCAGTCCGCTCGGTAAGATGCGCGCGCGCCGCAACGCGAGGCCGCGTTCGATGATCAGTGCGAGGGCGAGGACGGATGCGAGGATCAGCGGCCAGACAGGCCAGCCCAGCTCGATGACGATGGCAAGCAAGTGCGGATACTCCGGCGCGTTTCTGTGCGCATTTCTGTGCGCGTCCATGCGCGCGACAGCGGGGCTGCATCCGGGATGCAGCCGTTTCCAGCGGACTTCAGCAAACCCGCGAAGCGTAGTGGCGCGTGCCGGTCGCTGCAAGTTGACCCCATCGCCTGTGTCGATGAGGCCGGTTGTGGATAAGTATGTGCAGAACTTCTGCGACGCAGCGCTAAGCCCTTGTCGCGATGGACTTTGCGCCGTGGGCACGGCTGTGGTGCAAAACCAAAACAGTCGCAAAATCAAATGCTTGGACGCATACGTCCGGCGTCGGCAGCCCACGATGCGGCGAAACCCGCATGGCGCGGTCGTTTGTGGACAGTTTCGGCCCGGAAACCCGCATGGCGCTTGACTTTCCCGAGCGGGACCCAGCATTGGCGCGGCCCGCGCTCACGGTGTCCGCGCTGAACCGCACCGTGGCGGGCCTGCTCGAACGCAGCTTCCCGCTGGTCAAGGTGCAGGGCGAGATCGCGAACATCACGCGGGCGGCCAGCGGCCACTGGTACTTCACGCTGAAGGACGACAGCGCACAGGTGCGCTGCGTGATGTTCCGCAGCCGCGCGGGCCTGCTCGGCTGGACGCCGAAGCAGGGCGATGACGTCGAGGCCACTGCCGTCGTCGGCCTGTACGAGGCGCGCGGCGAGTTCCAGCTCACCGTCGAGCACCTGAGCCGCGCCGGGCTCGGCCGGCTGTTCGAGGAGTTCCAGCGCCTGAAGCAGCGACTCGCGGCCGAAGGACTGTTCGAGGCGGCGCGCAAGCGGCCGCTGCCGCGACTGCCGCGCGCGGTGGGCATCGTCACGTCGTTGCAGGCGGCCGCGCTGACCGATGTGCTGACCGCACTGCGCCGGCGCGCGCCATACCTGCAGGCGATCGTCTACCCGGTGCCGGTGCAGGGTGCGGGGGCGGGCGCGCAGATCGCCGCGATGCTGGCCGCCGTATCGAAACGCAGGTCGGCCGATGGCGTGGAGGTGGTGCTGCTGGTGCGCGGCGGCGGATCGATCGAGGACCTGTGGTCGTTCAACGAGGAAGTCGTGGCGCGTGCCATCGTCGCTTCCGAGGTGCCCGTCGTGGTCGGCGTCGGCCATGAGAGCGACTTCACCATCGCGGACTTCGCCGCGGACCTGCGCGCGCCGACGCCCACCGCCGCGGCGGAACTGGTCGCGCCGTCGGACGCGCTGCGCGACACGGTTGCGACGCAGCTGCGCCACCTGGTACGGCGCCTGGAGTTCCGCCTCAACGCGACGGCGCAGCGGCTCGACTACGCGCAGCGCCGCCTGCTGACCCCTCGCGCCGCGTTCGCCGCGCTCGACGCGCGTCCGGGCTGCTGCGTTCGCGTGCCACCGCAGCCCTGGCACGCTCGACCGGCGGCGCCGCGGCGCGGGGCCGATGCAGCGCGCGCGCTGGCTGCGCGCCCGGCCCGACGTCGACGTGCGGGGCGTGCTGCAGCAGCGTGAACGCCTGACGGCGGCGTCGCAGGCACGCCTGGGCGCAGCGCGTCTGGCCCTGCAGCCGCTGGTCGCGCGGCTCGGTGCGCTGGACCCGACGGCGGTGCTGGCGCGCGGCTACGCGATCGCGCTCGACCGCGACGGGCGCGCCGTCACCGACGCCGCGGCGCTGCAGGTCGGCGCGCCGTTGCGCATCGTGCTTGCGCAAGGTGCGGCCGGCACGCGTATCGAAACCATCGAGCCGGGTGCGGCGCGCGATTCCGGTCCCACGTAGACTCCCGTTTCGATGTCCAGAGGCACGACGCGTGCTCAGCCAGCGTCTGCACTCCAACTCCAGCCGAGGCCACCATGGAACACAAGCTGCCGCCACTGCCGTACCCGATGAATGCGCTCGAGCCGCACATGTCGAAGGAAACCTTCGAATATCACTACGGCAAGCATCACCAGGCCTATGTCACGAACCTGAACAACCTGATCAAGGGCACGGAGTTCGAGAACATGCCGCTGGAGGACATCATCCGCAAGTCCTCGGGCGGCATCTTCAACAATGCCGCACAGGTGTGGAACCACACCTTCTTCTGGAACTGCATGCGCCCCGACGGCGGCGGTACGCCCACCGGCGCAGTCGCGAAGGGCATCGACGCGAAGTGGGGTTCCTATGACGCGTTCAAGGAGGCCTTCACCAAGAGCGCCGTCGGCAACTTCGGCTCCGGCTGGACGTGGCTGGTGCAGAAGAAGGACGGCTCCTTCGACATCGTCAACACCAGCAACGCGGCCACGCCGCTGACCACCGGCGACGAGCCGATGCTGACCATCGACGTGTGGGAACACGCCTACTACATCGACCACCGCAACGCGCGCCCGAAGTTCGTCGAGACCTGGCTGAAGTCGCTGGTCAACTGGGAGTTCGCGGCGGCGAACTGCGTCTGATCGTCGCCCCGGCGAGGGCCGGGGCTCGATGTGCAGCAAACGCAAACCGGATCCCCGCTTTCGCGGGGATGACGGTGTGCGTACCTACCGCCCCGTGCCGCCCTGCGTCGGCAGTCCCGCAATCCGCGACCCCGCCTTCAGCCCCTTCTTCGCGAACCAGCCCTTCTCCATCTCCAGCGCATAGCGCACCGGGCGCGGCGGGCAATGCGACGCGTCGGACTTCGGCGCCATGTCGGCGATGGACGCAATGGTGCCGTCGTCGTCGATGAACGCGATCGACAGCGGCAGCAGGGTGTTGCGCATCCAGAAGCAGTGCACCTGCTTCGCCTCGAACACGAACAGCATGCCGTGGTTGGGCGGGGTGGTCTCGCGGAACATCATGCCGATCTGGCGCTTCTGGTCCGTGTCGGCAATCTCGGCGGTGATGACGTGCATGCCGGCGGTGAGCTTCGCGGTCGGCAGCGTGGGCTGCGGGCCGGTCTGTGCGAGCGCTGG
>JBGAIO010000031.1:0-29825 GCA_044225415.1 Burkholderiaceae bacterium
CCGGGATCATTTCGAAGCGCTATGCAATGCATCGCGCAACTCGATCGGCACACTCCCGCGCAATTGATCTCTCTCAACGATAGGCATGCATGGCAGCGCAAGATCGTTGCATGCAGAGTGCAACGCCGTTGTCTGAGCTGATCGTCATTCCTGCGTGCGCCCGCACGGGCGCGCATCGCAACGTCAAGCAGCATCACCTGCTCGACCCACCCGAACGCTGATACCGCCCGGAGCCGCGCCGTTGCGCGCGCGGGAGCGTTCCTCCTCGCCACGGACAGGATCCGCGGCGACGGCCCGAGTTCGAACACAACGCACGGGCGCGCACGCCCGTTGGAGCATCCATGAAGAAGGAAGAGAGCGTCCTGTCCGCCGACGCGGGCCGGCCGGGCATCGAATCGGATCAGCGCCGCGGATTTCTGCAGGCCATGGGCGTGAGCCTCGCGGCGGCATCGCTGTCGGGTGCCGCATCGGCGGCCACGGCCCCGCCTGCCAATCCGATGCGCATCGGCGGCCCGAAGCGCTGGGACGAATCGGTCGACGTCATCATCATCGGTTCCGGCTTTGCAGGCCGCGCGGCAGCGGCCGAGGCGGCCGCGCGCGGCAGCCGCGTCGTCATCCTCGAGAAGGCGCCGATCACGGGCGGCAACTCGGTGATCAACGGCGGAGGCTACAACGCGTGGACCGACAACCGCAGGATGCGCGAGACGCTCAAGCTCGGCGACGACAGCGCAGAACTGCATTTCAAGGACACGCTCGCCGGCGGCGACTACTTCAACATTCCGGCGCTGGCGCGCGTCATGGTCGACGGCTCGCCGGATGCGCTGAACTGGATGCTCGATGAGGGCGACCTGAAGCTCAAGAACGTACTCGCACGCATCGGCGGGCACACGGCGTACCGCGATCACATCTCGCTGGACGGCACTGGACGGGGCTTCATCGACGCACTGATCAAGATCGGCACGGCGAAAGGCGTGCGCGACGTGCGGCTCAACACGCCGGTGTCGTGGATCTACCGCGACGGGTTCTCCGGGCCGGTGCTGGGTGTGGAGACCACCACGCGCAAGGGCAAGCGCAACATCCGCGCGACGCAGGCCGTGATCCTCGCCAGCGGCGGATTCGGTCGCGACCTGAAGATGCGGCTGTCGGTCTGCCCGACGCTGACGGAGGCCTACAACTCCACCAATCAGCCACTGGCCACCGGCGAGATGATCCGCTTTGCGCAGGCGATCGGCGCCGACACGCTGCACATGGGGTTCATCCAGCTCTATCCGACCGCCGATCCGGATGGAGGGCTGCTGGACAAGTACGCGCTGTATCCGTCACGCATGCCCAGCTACGGCGGTGTCTTCGTATCCACCGACGGCAAGCGCTTCGTCAGCGAACTCGCGCGGCGCGACGTCGTGGCCCGTGCGGAGATCGGAACCGGCAAGGACCGCGCCTTCTGCGTATTCAACGAAGCGATGATTCCGAAGGTCACGACGATGGAAGAAGTCGCCGACGGCATCGCGGCCGAGCGCGTGTGGAAAGCGGACACCGTCGGTGCGCTCGCAAAGCAGATGGGCGTGCCGTCCGACGCGCTCGAAGCAACGGTCAAGGACCATAACCAGTACCTGGCCGAAGCCAAGGATCCGCAGTTCGCCAAGCCGTTCACGAAGGTGATGCTGCCGCTGGACAAGGGGCCGTTCTACGCGGTGGCGCAGTGGCCATCGGTGCACCACACGATGGGCGGCCTGCGCATCGACACCGACGCGCGCGTCATCGACATCTGGGGCGATCCGATCCCGCGGCTGTTCGCGGCCGGCGAAGTGGCCGGCGGAGTCCACGGCAACAACCGGCTGGGCGCGAACGCCACGCCCGAGGCAGTCGTATTCGGGCGCGTTGCGGGCACCAATGCGGTGAAGGCGGCGCGCGCCTGAGCGAGCGCGCGACCCGCCATCAGCACACTCGGAAACAACGAACATCACAGGCATCTCATGATTCACTTTCGGAGTTCGATCGTCGCGGCGCTGGCCATCGTCGCTTTCATGCTGCAAGGCACTGCCGTCGCGGCCCCGAACATCACGGCCTCGAGCGTGGCGAAGTCCACGTTCCTGGACGGCATCCATGCGGGCAAGGGCGTGAGCTGCCAGCAATGCCACGGGAAGCAGAAAGTCGACGTCGGCGACACCGTCGCCCAGGCCACCTGCCTGGGTTGCCACGGCAGCTATGCGGAACTGGCGAAGAAGACGACCCCGGAACGCTTTGCGAAGCGCAATCCCCATGCGTCGCACCTGGGCGACATCGAGTGCGTGGTCTGCCACCACGGACACGAGGTATCGGTCTCGTACTGCGTGGGCTGCCACAAGAAATTCGACATGCCCATCCCCGGCGGAAAGTAGCCGGCGCTACTTTGCCGGCGGTGGCGGCGGCTCGGCCTTGCCGGGCGCCGGCGCAGGCGGCTGCGTGACAGGCGGCGCGGGCGGTGTCGATGGCGCCTCGACGGCAGGATTGACCGGCGCCGGCATCGCCGGCGGCGGCGCCGTGTTGGCCGGTGCGGGCGTCGACGGCGGCGCCGGCATCGGCGCTTTCGCCGCGTCCGGTCCGGGCACCGGCACCACGATGCCCGGCGCCAGCGGAATCTCCTCGACCGCCTTCACCGCCGACACGATGTGCCGCGTCTCGCCGAAGCAGCTCGTCGGCAGTCCCACCTTCTGGTCGTAGTGCAGCGTCACGCGCTTGCCCATCACGCGGTTGATCTGCTCGGCGACCGCGTCGTCCCAGACGGTGAAGTAGAACTTCTCGGGCGTGCCGCCAGGCATCGTCACCATCGCCATCTCGCCTTCCCAGGTCTTGCACAGCCAGCCGCGCTTGCTGAACTGCTGCACCCAGCCGGCGCGCTCGCCGCTGGAATAGCTCCAGCGCAGCACCGCCCAGAAGTACGCGATCGCCAGCAGCACTGGCACGATGACCAGCCAGAAGAACAGCTTCAGTCTCGAAGGGCCGCGACGGACGGCCGGGCGTGCCGGCGGCAGGGGTGTCGGTGTGCTCATCGCCGTTTCAGGAAGAAGATCAGTTCCTTTGCCTCGGCCTGATGACCGAGCAGCTCGTTGCCCGTCTGCCGCGCGAAGGCCTGGAAGTCGCGCACCGACCCCGGGTCGGTCGCGAGGATCTTCAGTACCTGGCCGCTCGCCATGTCCGACAGCGCCTTCTTCGCGCGCAGGATCGGCAGCGGGCAGTTCAGGCCGCGCGTGTCGATTTCCTTGTCGGGTGTCAGCGCGTCCAGGCGCGGCGATTCCATGTCAACGATCCCGTGCGATACGGCGAGCGCAGTCTAGCGGCTGTTCTTCGCAGCGTCGGCGGGCGCATCGGCCGGTGCATCAGCCGGCGTCACCGCCTTGCCGATGAGCTTCGCCGTGCCGACCGTCGCGTCGGCTGCCACCTCGACGGTCTTGGCGCCGACGTACACGGCCGCGGAACCGACGGAAACGGCCGCGCTGCCGACGGCCGCCGTCGCGCTGACCACTGAGCAGCCCGCCGACGCCAGCGTCAGCAGCACCACCACCGCGAACAGTGTTGCCGGTTTCATCGGTTCCCCGTCGATGCGGGCAGCCGCGGCGGATTCGGATGGAAGCGTGCCATCAGCAGCGTGTCGATGTACTCGCCGTTGCGCAGCGAGTTGGCGCGCAGAACGCCTTCATCGACGAATCCGAAGCGCCGGTACAGCGCGATGGCATGCGCGTTGTCCGGGTACACGCCCAGCTCGATGCGCAGCAGGCCCGCCCAGTGGTCGGCCCAGTCGAGCAGCCGACGCATCAGCTCCGCGCCGACGCCCTTGCCCCACCAGTCCGGGGCGACGCCGATGAACAGCCCGGCGACATGACGCTGGCGCAGGCTCGGCGTCACCGGATGCAGTCCCGCATTGCCGATCACGTCGTCGCCGTGAAGCGCAAGGATGTTGAAGTGCTGCGGTTCTTTCGCGCGCGCCTCCAGCCCCTGCCGGATCGGTTCGATGGCCGGCAACGGCAGCTGCAGCGTGTTCGGATAGACCTGCGGATCGGCCAGCAGCTGCGCGATGCGCGGCGCATCCGCCGGCTCCGCGCGGCGGAAGCTCACGCCACAGCTGTCTAGAGTCGCTGTTCCGCCCACGCCGTCACGCTCGCCAGTGCGTCGGGCAGCCGCGCGGCATCGGTGCCGCCGGCCATCGCCATGTCGGGACGCCCGCCGCCCTTGCCGCCCACCTGCTGCGCGACGTAGTTCACGAGGTCGCCGGCCTTGACCTTGCCGATCGCATCGGCTGTGACGCCGGCCGCCAGCTGCACGCGCCCGGCCTCGACCGCGCCCAGCACAACGATCGCGCTCTTGAGCTTGCCCTTGAGCTGGTCCATCGTGTCGCGCAGCGTCTTCGCATCGGCGCCCTCGAGGGCGGCCGCGAGCACCTTGATGCCCTTGATGTCGACTGCGCGCGCCGCGAGATCATCGCCCTGACTGGCAGCCAGCTTGCCCTTCAGGCGCGCCAGGTCCTTTTCGAGCGACTTCACGTGCTCCTGCACCTGGCTGATCTTCGCCGTCAGTTCGCTCGCCGGTGCCTTCAGCAGGGACGCCGCCTCGTGCAGCTGCCGGTCCAGCGCCTGCACCAGTTCGAGCGCGCCCTGCCCGGTCACCGCCTCGACGCGGCGCACGCCCGCGGCCACGCCGCCTTCGGCGACGATCTTGAACAGGCCGATGTCGCCGGTGCGCGACACGTGCGTGCCGCCGCACAGCTCGGTGGAGTGATCGCCCATCGCCAGCACGCGCACCTCGTCGCCGTACTTGTCGCCGAAGAAGGCGAGCGCCCCGGCCTTGATCGCGTCGTCGTACTTCATCACGTTGGCAGTGACGGGCGCATTGGCACGGATCGCCGTGTTGACCATCTCCTCGATGCTTCGTATCTCTGCAGGGGTCACTGCCTTGTCGTGAGAAAAATCGAAGCGCGTGCGCTCGGCGTCGACCAGCGAGCCCTTCTGCTGCACGTGCTTGCCCAGCACGGCGCGCAGCGCGGCGTGCATCAGGTGCGTGGCCGAGTGGTTGTTGCGCGTGCGCTCGCGGGCGTTGGTGTCGACCTTCGCCTGCACGATGTCGCCCACCGACAGCGCGCCGGATTCGACGGTGCCGTGATGGCCGAACACGTCGGCCTGGATCTTCTGCGTGTCGGCGACCGCGAAGCGCGTGACCTGGTGATCGCTGATCGCCTCGAGCACGCCGCGATCGCCGACCTGTCCGCCCGACTCGGCGTAGAACGGCGTCGAGTTGAGAACCACGATGCCCGCTTCCCCCTTGCCGAGGCGAGGCACCGAGACGCCGTCGCGATACAGCGCGACCACCTTGCCGTCGTCGGCCAGGGATGCGTAGCCGGTGAAGCGCGTCTTGTCGCCCGCGTACTCGACACCGGCGGCCATGCGGAACTTGCCTGCGGCGCGCGCCTGCTCGCGCTGGCGCTCCATCGCGTCGTTGAAGCCGGCGAGGTCGATGGCGACGTCGCGCTCGCGGCAGATGTCGCCGGTGAGGTCGACCGGGAAGCCGTAGGTGTCGTACAGCAGGAACGCAGTCTCGCCGTCGAGCATCTTCGCGTCGCCGGATTTCATCTGGCCCAGCGCGCCGTCGAGGATCTTCATGCCGTTTTCCAGCGTCTCGCCGAAGCGCTCCTCTTCCTGCCTGAGCACGGCTTCGATGCGCGACTGCTGCTCGACCAGTTCCGGATACGCGGCGCCCATTTCCTGCGCCAGGTCCGCGACCAGCTTCCAGAAGAAGGGCTGCGTCTGCCCGAGCTTGTGGCCGTGCCGCAGCGCGCGACGGATGATCCGGCGCAGCACGTAGCCGCGGCCCTCGTTGCCGGGGATCACGCCCTCAGCGATCAGGAACGCGCAGGCGCGGATGTGATCGGCGATGACCTTGAGCGAGTTGCTGGCGAGATCCTTCGCGCCCGTCTCACGCGCAGCGGCGCGGATCAGGTTCTGGAACAGATCGATGTCGTAGTTCGAGTGGACGTGCTGCAGCACTGCCGCCAGCCGCTCCAGGCCCATGCCGGTATCGACGCTGGGCTTCGGCAGGGGATGCAGCACGCCCTTCTCGTCCCGGTCGAACTGCATGAACACCAGGTTCCAGATCTCGATGTAGCGGTCGCCGTCGGCGTCGGGCGATCCCGGCGGCCCGCCCGCGACGTCAGGGCCGTGGTCGTAGAAGATCTCGGAGCACGGGCCGCACGGGCCGGTGTCGGCCATCTGCCAGAAGTTGTCGGACACGTACTGCGGCTGCCCCGGCTTGTCGCCGATGCGGATGCAGCGCTCGGCCGGCACGCCGATGTCCTTCGTCCACAGGTCGTAGGCCTCGTCGTCGTCGATGTAGACGGTGGTCCACAGCTTCTCCTTCGGCAGCTTGTAGACCTCGGTCAGCAGCTGCCACGCGAAACGGATCGCGTCGCGCTTGAAGTAGTCGCCGAAGCTGAAGTTGCCCAGCATCTCGAAGAAGGTGTGATGCCGCGCCGTGTAGCCGACGTTCTCCAGGTCGTTGTGCTTGCCCCCGGCGCGCAGGGACTTCTGCGACGTGGTTGCGCGGGTGTACGGACGCTTCTCGCGGCCGGTGAACACGTCCTTGAACTGCACCATGCCGCTGTTGACGAACAGCAGCGTCGGATCGTCGGAGCCAGTCAGCAGGCTCGAGGCCCGCACGATGGTGTGGCCCTGCGACTCGAAGTACTTCAGGAACTTCTGGCGGATGTCGGCGCTTTTCATGACGGCGGCAAGACGCGCACGGCGGCGCGCCGCGCATCGAAAGACAATCCTCGGATGATACTGGCCTGCGTGCGGCCGGACGGCGCGCCGTTCAGTGCGCCAGATGCCCGTGGCAGATCGACGCCAGGGCCTCGATGGTGGGGTGCCCCGCGCCGGCCACGCGCGCCGCGTGCGCCAGGCCGGACAGTCCGAACACCACGATGACGGCGCCCGCGAGCGGCTTCGCCCAGGTGCGCAGCCCGGCCAGCACGCCGTCGGGACGGACGCGCTGCACGCGCACCACCGCCACGTCGACCGCGACCATGTTGGGCAGCGTGCCCAGCCCGAAGGCCAGCATCACCAGCGCGCCCTGCCACGGCCCGCCGGCGACCAGTGCGAGCGGCAGCGCGGCGTACACCATGCCGCACGGTATCCAGCCCCACGCCAGTCCCGCCAGCAGCGCCTGCGGACCCGAACGCGGCGGATACACGCGCCGCGCCAGCGGCCCGACCGCGCGCCAGATGCCCAGCCCCAGCGGCTCCAGCCGCTTCAGCCACGCGCCGCGCCCGAACAGCGTCGCGCCGATGGCGAGCAGCATCAGCGAGCCCGCCACCAGCAGGCCGATCTGCAGCGGCAGCACGTCGGCCGCGTACAGCGCGCCGCCGAGCGTGCCGACCAGCGCGCCGGCCAGCGTGTAGCTCGTCACCCGCCCCGCGTGGTATCCCGCGGCCAGCCGCGCCGCCGGCACGCCCGCGGGCCGATGCACCTGCAGCGCGCCGACGAATCCGCCGCACATGCCCGCGCAATGCAGGCCGCCCAGCAGGGCGAGCATGAAGGCGGCAAGCGCCTGGGTGGTGGGCAGCAGGGAAAGCAACGACGTCATGCGGAGAAGTGTGCGCCATGCAGACGCGCGGCGCACGGAGGAACTTCAAGGTGGATCCCCGCTTTCGCGGGGATGACGACCTTCACCGCTCGCGCGGGGTGACAGCACACCCCATGCGAGGGGATGACGGCACCGGTACACCGTCGCCCCGGCGAAGGCCGGGGCTCAAGTTGCGACACCGAAGAAATTGGGCCTCGGCCTTCGCCGGGGCGACGGCGCGACCTGCGGTCATCCCCGCGAAAGCGGGGATCCATCTCCGGCGTCAGACGATCTTCGAATACCGCCGCGCCCGCTGGTCCGCGCGCAGGTACTTGTCGAAGGTCATCGCCACCGCGCGCACCAGCAGCTTGCCCTTCGGCGTGACCGTGACCCACTCCTTGTTCTGCTCGACCAGCCCCTCGTCCTCGAAGAGCTTCAGCTCCGACAGTTCCGTGGCGAAGTACTCGTCGAAGTCGATCAGGTGCGACGTCGAGATCGATTCCTTCGACACCTCGAAATGGCACATCAGCGCCATGATCACCGCGCGCCGCAGCAGGTCGTCGCGGTCGAGCGCGACGCCGCGCGCCACCGGCAGCATGTCGGCGTTCAGCCTGTCGTAGTACTCCTCCAGCGTGCGCACGTTCTGCGAATACGTAGGGCCGATCTTGCTGATCGCCGACACGCCCAGGCCGACGAGGTCGCAGTCCGGCCGCGTCGAATAGCCCTGGAAGTTGCGGTGCAGGCGGCCCTGCCGCTGCGCGCGCGCGAGATCGTCCTCCGACTTCGCGAAGTGATCCATGCCGATGTAGTGATAGCCGGCGGCGTTCAGCCGCTGGATCGCGTCGAGCATGATGTGCAGCTTTTCCTCGGGCGACGGCAGGTCGGCCGATTCGATGCGCCGCTGCGGCTTGAAGCGGTCCGGCAGGTGCGCGTAGTGGTACAGCGCGATGCGCTCGGGCGCGAGTTCCAGCACCTGGTCCAGCGTGCGATGGAAGGTCGACTGTGTCTGCTTCGGCAGGCCGTAGATCAGGTCCATGTTCACCGAGCGGAAGCCGGAGTCGCGCGCCGCGTCGATGGTGCCCTTGGTCAGCTCGTAGCTCTGGATGCGGTTGACCGCGCGCTGCACGTCGGGGTCGAAGTCCTGCACGCCCACCGACATGCGGTTGAAGCCGAGCTGAGCCAGCCGGCGCACCTTGTCGGCCGGCGTGGAACGCGGGTCGACCTCGATCGAGAACTCGCCACGCTCGGCCAGCGGGAAGCGCGCCGTCAGCAGCGCCATCAGCTGCGACAGTTCGTCGTTGCTGAGGAAGGTCGGCGTGCCGCCGCCGAAGTGCAGCTGCTCCACCTCGCGCGTGCCGGTGAGCTTCGCGCTGACCAGGTCGATCCCGGCGCGCGATGTACTGCAGGTACTCGGCCGAACGCTCCTGGTCCTTCGTGATCACCTTGTTGCACGCGCAGTAGTAGCAGACCTGTGCGCAGAACGGCAGGTGCACGTACAGCGACAGCGCGGCCAGCGCCGGCGCGGTCTCGCGCGCGGCCAGCGCCTCGACGTAGGCGTCGATGCCGAAGGCCTCGACCAGCCGGTCGGCGGTGGGGTAGGACGTGTAGCGGGGGCCCGGAACGTCGAAACGGCGCAACGTGGCCGCATCGGGAAGTTCGACTTCGCCGCGGGCAGTCATCAGCATGGCTCTTCCTTGGCCGGACTCGGACCGGCGGATCGGGGTATTATTTAGGGCGCGGCGTGCCCGGCCTTGACCCCCGTCAATGTGACCTTTGGCGTTACATTCGGGGTATACGAGAGAAGGTTATACGACACAGGGGCGGCCCGATCGGGATCTGTCCTTGCCGCACCTCCGGAGCTGAAGTTACGCATGAACGCGCCCGTGATCAATATCGCCAACCTGCGGGTGGCCTGCTCGAACTGCAACCTGCGCGAGCTGTGCCTGCCGGTCGGCATGTCGCTGAAGGACATCGAACGGCTCGAAGAACTGGTGGCCACCCGCCGCAAGATCAAGCGGGGTGACGCACTGTTCCGCTCGGGCGACCGGTTCGAGTCGCTGTATGCGGTGCGACTCGGATTCCTGAAGAGCACCGTGATTTCGCAGGACGGCCGCGAACAGGTCACCGGTTTCCACATGGCGGGCGAACTGGTCGGACTCGACGGCATCAGCAACGAATCGCATTCCTGCGACACCGTGGCGCTGGAAGACACCGAGGTCTGTGTCATCCCCTACGACCGGCTGGAGGACATTGCCTCCGCCATGCCGGTGCTGCGCAATCATTTCCACAAGGTGATGAGCCGCGAGATCGTGCGCGAGCACGGCGTGATGCTCCTGCTGGGCAGCATGCACGCGGAAGAGCGGCTCGCGGCCTTCCTGCTGAACCTGTCGCAGCGCTTCGAGGCGCGCGGCTATTCGCGCACCGAGTTCGTGCTGCGCATGACGCGCGCGGAGATCGGCAGCTTCCTCGGCCTGAAGCTCGAGACCGTCAGCCGCGTGCTGTCGCGTTTCGCGCAGGACGGGCTGATCGACGTGAACCAGAAGCACGTACGGATCGTCAATCCGGACGGGCTGCGCCAGATCATCTCCGGGCAGGCGAGCTAGCGCCTGCGCCCCTCAGCCGCGCAGGCTTTCCAGCGCGGCTGCTTCATCGGGAGTGCAGCGCTTCGGGCAGCCTGCGGGCCGGTCCGCGGCATCCAGCGTGCAGCGGTTCACCTCGAACGGCGAGCGCGACAGGAACACCGTCAGCGCGCTCGACACCGCACCCAGCGCCCAGAAGCCGAAGAAGCCCGCCGTGTAGACGACCATGCGGCCGGCGTCGAGCGGCGCGCCGAACACGTGGATGTCTGCCGGGTCGACGAACGAGAAGAACAGCAGTTCAGCCGCGCATGCCACCAGGAAAGACGGCCACAGTACCCAGCCGACGCGCTGTGCAAGGTTGTCGTTCACGCGTGCCTCCCCCTGGGTGTTGACGGGCCTCAGTCTGCGCGCAGCAGCCAGGCGCCGCTGCCGTCGGCCACCAGCGTGCCGTCGATGCGCCACTCGCGCGATTCCAGCACCACCTGCCAGTGCACACCCGCGCTGTCCATGTCGCGCGCGCTGTCGGCGGGCGGCTGGAACGATCCGGCGAACACGGCCTGCTTGCCGTCCGGCGCCACTTCGATACGCGACAGCACGGCGATGCGATCGGCGTCGCGGCGTCCGGGATGCGCCAGGTGCAGCCTCAGTCCCGGCTCGGCCGGCAGCGCTCCCCGCTCCGCGGTCACCACCGCACGCACCCGGGCGCCGTCCCCGAATCCGTCGAGCGTCAGGCGTGCCTGCAGGCCCAGGCCCCGCGCGAGTTCGGCGCGGGTCACTTCCTCGTTGATCGCCAGACCCTGCTTGTAGTAGTCGGCCGTGACCGGACCGTCGTAGCTGCGCAGGGCCAGCACCAGCGTGGCGAAGCCCGCGACGACCGCGGTGGCCGGCAGCGAGATCAGGAACCACGGCCACGCCTGCCGGTACCACGGCTTCGTGTCGGTGCGCGGCGGACGCTCGCCATGCCGCATCGGTGCGGGCGTCCCGCTCATCGCTTCAAACCCAGGAACACCGACTTCTCCTCCACCGCGATGCGCGGTTCATCCACCGACTCGACGCCGATCACAATGCGGTTCGATCCCGGCGGAATGTCCTCGGGCCGTGCGCGCAGCCGCAGCATCACGCTCTGCGTGCTGGCGCCCGGCACGCTGAACGATTCCTCCGACGCTATCGCCAGGCCCGGCAGGCCGGTCGCGCTCAGCCGGAACGTGCGCGGCTGCTCGCCGGTGTTCATCACCTGCAGGCGGAACGTGTTCTCCACCAATCCATCGTCGACTTCGCGAGCGAGCGCGCCGCGGTCACGGATCACGTCGACCTTCAGCGGCACGCGCAGCACCATCGCCGAGGCCAGGCCGATCGTCAGCACGGCAATCAGCCCCGTGTACACCAGCACGCGCGGGCGCAGCAGGTGGCCCCAGATGCCGCGGGCAGCGTAGTTTTCCTTCAGCGAGCGTTCGGTCGCATAGCGGATCAACCCCTTCGGCCGGCCCGCCTTCACCATCACGTGGTCGCAGGCGTCGACACAGGCCGCGCAGCCGATGCACTCGTACTGCAGCCCGTTGCGGATGTCGATGCCGGTCGGGCACACCTGCACGCACAGGCCGCAGTCCACGCAGTCGCCGAGGTTCTGCTCCGCGCGCGTGGTCCTCTTGCTGCCGGCGCCGCGCGGTTCGCCGCGCCGCGCGTCGTAGGACACGATCAGCGTGTCCGGATCGAACATCGCGCTCTGGAAGCGCGCGTACGGGCACATGTACTTGCAGACCTGCTCGCGCATCCAGCCGGCATTGCCGTAGGTGGCAAAACCGTAGAACAGGATCCAGAACAATGCCCAGCCGCCGACGGAGAACGTCGCGACGTCGGCGGCGAGTTCGCGGATCGGCGTGAAGTAGCCCACGAAGGTGAAGCCGGTCCACAGCGCCACCGCGATCCACGCGGTGTGCTTGGCGGCCTTCAGCATCGACTTGCGTGCCGACGGCGGCTCCTTGTCGAGCCGCATGCGCTTCGCGCGGTCGCCCTCGATCTTCCGCTCGATCCACATGAAGATCTCGGTGTAGACCGTCTGCGGACACGAGAAGCCGCACCAGACGCGGCCGGCCATCGCGGTGAACAGGAACAGCCCGAGCGCGCTGATGATCAGCAGGCCGGTGAGGTAGATGATGTCCTGCGGCCACAGCACCAGGCCGAACAGATAGAACTTGCGTGCGCCCAGGTCGAAGAGCAGCGCCTGCCGCCCGTTCCACTGCAGCCACGGCAGACCGTAGAAGACGATCTGCGTGAGCCACACCGCCGCCCAGCGCAGCTTCTGGAACGGCTCGAGCGCGTCGCCGATGCGCTGGCGAGGATAGATCTCCTCGCGCTTCGCGAACATCTGGATATGCACCTCGCGCACGCGGGGTGCAGCCGCGACCTCCCCGGCCACCGGTGCTGGCGCAGGCGGTGTCTGGCGTTTGAGTTCGACGGCGTCGTGCACGATGGTTCGCGATGCCGAAGGCGCCGGTCGCGGCGCCTCGCGTCATCGTGCCGCTATTTTGCCGGGGCCGCCGCCGGGGCCGCGGCCGTCTTCCCGATGTTCGACAGCGACCAGACGTAGGCCGCGACGAGGTGGATCTCGGGTTCCGTCAGGATCTGCTTGAAGCTCGGCATCACGTTGTTGCGGCCGCCGATGATGGTGTCGGAAATGGTCGCGACGCTGCCGCCATACAGCCAGGTCCTGTCGGTCAGGTTCGGCGCGCCCAGCGCCTGGTTGCCTTTGCCGTCCGCTCCATGGCAGGCCGCGCACACCGTTTCGAACTTGGCCTTGCCGCGGATCGCCTTGACGGCGTCATGGGTCGAGCCGGACAGCGACAGCACGAAGTTGGCCACGTCCTCCACGTCGCCACGGCCGCCGACTGCAGCGCCCATCGGCGGCATCACGCCGTTGCGGCCGTCCGTCACGGTATGCACCAGCACGTCCGGCGCGCCGCCGTACAGCCAGTCGCTGTCGGCCAGGTTCGGGAAGCCGCGCGAGCCATGCGCATCCGAGCCGTGGCACTGCGCGCAGTTGTTCAGGAAGATGCGCTCGCCCATCTGGCGGGCGCGCGGATCGGCAGCCACCTGCTCGATCGGCATCTTCGCGAAGGCGGCGAAGATCGGGCCGAAGCGCGCGTCCGCGGCCTTGACCTCGTTCTGGTACTGGCCGCTCTGCGACCACTTCAGCACGCCCTGCCACTGCGTGCCCAGCCCCGGATACAGCACCAGGTAGACGACCGCGAAGACCACGGTGATGTAGAACAGCCACACCCACCAGCGCGGCATCGGGTTGTTGTATTCGGCGAGATCGGAGTCCCACGTGTGGCCGGTGGTCTCGATGTTGCCCTTCGCGTCGACACGCGCCTTGACGGTCTGCCGGCCCTGGTACCACAGGAAGACCGCACAGCCCAGCACCGACACGATCGTGATGACCGCGACGTACCAGTCCCAGAACGCGCTGTAGAAGCCGCTAGCACCCGCTTCGTTCATCTGTCTTTCCCCTGTTCACCGCTGCGCTGCGCGTTGTCCTGATCCGCGAACGGCAGGTCGGCCGCCTCCCGAAAACCCTTCTTCGCGCCGCGGCTGTAGGCCCATACCACGATGGCGACGAAGCCGATGAAGCCCAGCACCGTCAGCAGCGCGCGCACGTCGTTCAGATCCATGTCCGTCGGCCCCGAGTCGCGGCAATCACCGCAGGCCCTTGAGCTCCACGCCCAGGCCCTGCAGGTACGCGATCACGGCGTCGAGCTCGGTCTTGCCTTTCAGCGCCTCGGGCGCCTTGGCGATCTCTTCGTCCGAGTACGGTACGCCGACCGTGCGCAGCGCCTTCATGCGCCCCTGCACGTCGACGTCTTCGACCGTGCTCTTCGCCAGCCACGGATAGGCCGGCATGTTCGATTCCGGCACCACGTCGCGCGGGTTGTTGAAGTGGATGCGGTGCCAGTCGTTCGAGTAGCGGCCGCCGACGCGCGCCAGGTCCGGACCGGTGCGCTTGCTGCCCCACTGGAACGGATGGTCGTACACGAACTCGCCGGCCACCGAGTAGTGGCCGTAGCGCAGCGTCTCGGCGCGGAACGGCCGGATCATCTGCGAGTGGCAGTTGTAGCAGCCCTCGCGCAGATAGACGTCGCGGCCGACCAGCCTCAGCGGCTCGTAGGGCTTCAGTCCCTTGACCGGCTGCGTGACCTCGCGCTGGAAGTACAGCGGCACGATCTCCACCAGGCCGCCGACGGCGATGACGAGGATGACGAGGACGATCAGCAGCGGAACGCTCTGCTCGATCTTGTCGTGGGTGAGTTTCATCGTGGATCCTGTAGGAATGCGTTGCCGGTCAGGCGTGCGCGACCGCGGCGGGGATCGGGCCTTCGACCGCCTTGCCGACGCCGATCGTCTTGAACATGTTCCAGGCCATCAGGAACATGCCCGCGAGGTACAGCACGCCGCCGACCAGCCGGATCACGTAGAACGGATACGTCGCCTTCACGCTCTCGATGAAGGTGTAGGTGAGCGTGCCGTCGTCGTTGACCGCGCGCCACATCAGCCCCTGCATCACGCCGGCGATCCACATCGCCGCGATGTAGACGACGATGCCGATGGTGGCGATCCAGAAGTGCGCCGTGACCGCACGCACGCTGTACATCTCGGTGCGGCCGAACATGCGCGGCAGCAGGTAGTAGATGGCGCCGATCGAGATCAGTCCGACCCAGCCCAGCGCGCCCGAGTGCACGTGGCCGATGGTCCAGTCCGTGTAGTGACTGAGCGCGTTGACCGTCTTGATCGACATCATCGGCCCTTCGAAGGTCGACATGCCGTAGAACGACAGCGACACGATCATGAACTTCAGGATCGGATCCTCGCGCAGTTTGTGCCACGCGCCGCTGAGGGTCATGATGCCGTTGATCATGCCGCCCCACGAGGGCGCCAGCAGGATCAGCGAGAAGACCATGCCCAGCGACTGCGCCCAGTCGGGCAGCGCGGTGTAGTGCAGGTGGTGCGGGCCGGCCCACATGTAGGTGAAGATCAGCGCCCAGAAGTGCACCACCGACAGCCGGTACGAGTAGATCGGACGGCCCGCGGCCTTCGGCACGAAGTAGTACATGATCCCGAGGAAGCCCGCGGTCAGGAAGAAGCCCACCGCGTTGTGGCCGTACCACCACTGCACCATGGCGTCGGTGGCACCCGGGTAGATCGAATACGACTTGAACAGGCTCGCCGGCATCGCCAGGCTGTTGACGATGTGCAGCACCGCCACCGTCAGGATGAAGCCGCCGTAGAACCAGTTGGCGACGTAGATGTGCTTCACCTTGCGCTTGACGACGGTGCCGAAGAACACCACCGCGTAGGCCACCCAGACCACCGCGATCAGGATGTCGATCGGCCACTCGAGCTCGGCATATTCCTTGGAAGTGGAAATGCCCAGGGGCAGCGTGATGGCCGCGGCGACGATCACGACCTGCCAGCCCCAGAAGGTGAACGCGGCCAGCCCGTCGGAGAACAGCCGCACCTGCGACGTGCGCTGCACGACGTAGTAGCTGGTGGCGAACAGCGCGCAGCCGCCGAACGCGAAGATGACCGCGTTGGTGTGCAGCGGACGCAGCCGGCCGAAGCTCAGCCAGGGAATGCCGAAGTTCAGCTCCGGCCACGCCATCTGGGCGGCGATGAGCACGCCGACCAGCATGCCGACGATGCCCCAGATGACGGTCATGATCGCGAACTGCCGCACCACCTTGTAGTTATAGGTGGCGGCGTGCGCGTGCTCGGCCCGTCCGGCAATGGCTGCGCTCATCTCATCCTCATGTAGTCGGTTGAATCGGAGGCGCGGGCCGCGGCCACGGCCGGTGGCGACTGCCGCACTCGATGTAAATTTATCCGCTCCCGTGGGCCTGGACGTCCCCGCGACGGTCCGGTACCCGGTGGGCATGCTATTGACGGGACTGCGCCGCCCAATTGACCTGCGTCAAGCGGCGGAGCGTCGGGCGTCGCGTAAACGGTATTCCCGCAGGCGTTGCCGGGTCAATCCTCGTGCGCCCGTTCGTCCGCGTCGGCGGGGTCCGGCTCTTCCCGCAGTATCCGGTTGCCCGCGTCGTCGAGGCGCTCGAACTGGCCCGACAGCACCGCCCAGACCAGGATCGCGGCGATGCCCAGGATCAGCAGCACCGACAAAGGGATCAGCAGGTACAGCGACTCCATCGGAAGGTTCGAGGCAGGTCAGCGAGGCAACTTGGCGACGCGGCTCAGCCGCGCATCGGCACCTGGCGGGCGCGCAGCGCGTTGGCCACCACCGTCAGCGAGCTGGCGGCCATGCCCGCCGCCGCCACCGCCGGCGAGACGAAGCCGAAGGCCGCCAGCGGAATGATCGCGACGTTGTAGACGAAGGCCCACACCAGGTTCTGCCGCACGATGCGCCGCGTGCGCCGCGCACAGGCAAACGCGTACTGCACGTCGGCCAGCCGCGAGTTGAGCACGATGAAGTCGGCGCGCGTCTGCGCCAGCATCGAGCCGCCGGCCAGCGCCATCGACACGTCGGCCTGCGCGATCACCGGCGCATCGTTCAGTCCGTCGCCCAGCATCGCGACACGATGGCCCGCGGCCTACTGACCCGCGACCCAGCTGCGCTTCGAATCGGGCGTCTGATGCGCCAGTGCGCGATCGATGTCGAGCGCGCGCGCCACCGACTGCACCGGTTCACGCCGGTCGCCCGACAGCAGCACGACTTTCACGCCGAGCAGGTTCGCCGTGTCGATCAGCGCCGGCGCGTCCTCGCGCAGTCGTTCACCGAACGCGAACACGGCGAGCGGGCCGGCCTCGTCGGCCAGCACGATGTAGCTGGACGCCGCCAGCCCCTCGTTGCTTACCACCGCCATCACGCCCTCGCGCTGCTGCGCGAGCTTCTCGGGCAGCGCGAAGTCGATCTTGCCCAGCCGGTAGCGACGATTGCCGATGCTGCCTTCGATGCCCGCCGAGGCTTCGACGCGCCCCTCGCTGACCGCAGGCAATGCCACCGGCGCCGACTGCGCGGCCTGCAGCAGCGCACGCGCATACGGATGTGTCGACATCGTCTCCAGCGCGGCCGCGAGCGCGAGCATGCGCTCGGGATCGCCGGCGCGCAGCAGCAGCTGCCTGCCCAGCGCCGGCGTGCCGGTGGTCAGCGTGCCGGTCTTGTCGCAGGCCAGCACGTCGACTTCGGCCAGCGTTTCCAGCGCGGCGGTGCGCGCCAGCAGCACGCGCCGCTGCGCGAGCGCGGACTGCGCGGCCGAGAACGCCGCCGGTGCCGCGAGCGACAGCGCGCACGGACAGGTCGCCACCAGCACCGCGATGGCATTGGGCAGCGCCTGCGACGCATCGACGAACCACCAGCCGATCACCGTCAGCAGCGTGATGCCAAGCACGACCCACAGGAAGCGAGCCGCGATGCGGTTGGCGAACTCGACCACGCGCGGACGCTCGCGCCCGGCCTCGTCGACCAGCCGCTGCAGCGCGGCGAGCGACGTTGCCTCGCCACGGCGTGTCACCTCGACCACCATCGGCTGGTCGAGGTTCACCGAACCCGCCAGCACCGGTGCGCCCGCCACCTTCTCCACCGGGGTCGACTCGCCGGTCAGCCAGGCCTGCGAACAGCTCGAGCGGCCGTGCACGACCACGCCGTCGGCCTGCACGGTCTCGCCCGGCGGCACCAGCACGCGGTCGCCGACGCGCAGCTCTCCGCAGGCAGGGATTCGGTGGCGAGCGACGACGGGAACGCCAGCCGCTGCGCGGTGAGCACGCTGCGCGCCGCGCGGCCTCGACGTGCACGCGGGCCGCGGACAGCCCGCGCGCCAGCAGCCAGCGCGTGCCCAGCACCAGCGCGACGAACATCGTCACCGAATCGAAGTAGATGTGGCCGCGCCCCGTCAGCGTCGCCACCGTGCTCGCCGCGAAGGCGGCGAGGATGCCGAGCACCACCGGCACTTCCATGCCGATGTGGCCGATGCGCAGCTGGCTCCACGCGGCGCGATACAGCGGCGTCGCGCTGAACAGCATCACCGGCACCGTCAGGATCAGGCTGGCGATGCGCATCAGCTGCTCGATGTCGGGCGCGACGTCGCCGGGCGCGGCCATGTACAGCGGCACCGCCAGCATCATCACCTGCATCATCATCAGCCACGCGATCAGCACGCGCAGCAGGTCGACGCGCGCGCTGCGGCGTTCGTCGCGCGCCACGCTGCCGGTTTCGTAGCCGGCGCGGCGGATCTCGCGCAGCAGCTCGTCGCGGGCCACCAGCCTGTCGTCGTAGGCGACGTAGGCGCGCTGCGCGGCGAAGTTCACGTGCGCGCGCGCCACGCCGGGCAGGCGTCGCAGCCGGTGCTCGATCAGCAGGCCGCACGCGCCGCACACCATGCCGCGCACTTCGATGCGCGCCTGCGCGGCCGGCGCGGTCGGCCCGGACGAGACCGCGGAAGCCGCGTCCGGCGGCGCCAGCGACGCGTTCAGGCCTCGCGGTCGCGCGCCGGCCTGCGCCAGGAAGAGCTGCTCGGCGATGAAGGCGCAGCCGTTGCAGCAGAACGGCCGCAGCGCCGGGCCGAGCTGGTCCTGCACGATCTTCAGGCCTTCGAGCGAATCGCCGCAATGGTCGCAATGCCCCGCCGTCGAGGCGCTCGCCTCGGCCGTGACTTTGGCCTTGCGTATCAGCTCGGAGGGCATTGAAGGACGCGGAAAGGAAAACGCGGCGACCGCAAAACGCAGCGGGAACCATGCCAGCGTACCCGATACGCCCCTCCATTGCGGCGCCGCGTGTGAAACGAACAACCGTGCAGACACACTACGCAGCGGCGCGGCACTGCCGTTGATGGATGTCAACGCGGAAGTCAGCGCACTCCGCCCCTCGGTGCCGCGGCGCAACGGCCCTACACTTGCGCCTTTCCGCCCTGCCCCGCCCCCGCCATGGACACCCTGGACGCCCGCCGCTCGACCATCCGTACGCGCATCGCGGCCCTGCGCGAGGCGATGACACGCCACGGCGTCGCGGCGCTGATCGTGCCGTCGTCGGACCCGCACCTGTCGGAGTACCTGCCGGAGCGCTGGAAAGGCCGCGAGTGGGCGAGCGGCTTCACGGGCTCGGTGGGCACGCTGGTCGTCACGCAGGACGCGGCGGCGGTGTGGGTCGACAGCCGCTACTGGACGCAGGCCGAGGTGCAGCTCGCGGGCACGAGCGTGGAACTGCAGAAACTCGGCGGCGTGGCGAGCCTGGCCTGGATCGACTGGCTGGCTGCGAACCTGCGCGAAGGGCAGGCCGTCGCGGCCGACGGCGCGGTACTGGGGCTGGCCGCGGGCCGACAGCTCGAAACCGCGCTGAAGGCGAAGGGCGTGCGGCTGCGCACCGACCTCGACGTGCTGGCCGACGTGTGGCCCGATCGCCCCGCGCTGCCGATACCGCCGGTCTACGAACACGCCGCACCGTACGCGGCGACGCCGCGCGCAGCGAAACTCGCCGCCGTGCGCGAGGCGATGCGGCAGGCGGGCGCGACGCATCACTTCGTCTCCACCCTCGACGACATCGCGTGGATCACCAACCTGCGCGGCGCCGACGTCAGCTACAACCCGGTGTTCGTCGCGCACCTGCTGCTCGATGCGCGCGGCGCGAAGCTCTACGTCGCCGACGGCAAGATCGAGAACGGCCTGAAGGCGCAGCTCGCCGCCGACGGCGTGGAACTGGCGCCGTACACGCAGGCGGCCGCCGCGCTGGCCGCGCTGCCGCCCGGCGCCACGCTGCTGCTCGACCCGCGCCGGATCACGCTCGGCATGCGGCAGGCCGTGCCGCGGGGCGTCGAGGTCATCGAGGCCATCAATCCGTCGACGCTGGCCAAGACGCGCAAGACCGAGGCCGAGGTCGCGCACATCCGCG
The DNA here is from genome assembly GCA_044225415.1 of Burkholderiaceae bacterium. Taxonomy (GTDB): domain Bacteria; phylum Pseudomonadota; class Gammaproteobacteria; order Burkholderiales; family Burkholderiaceae_F; genus JALORV01. The sequence continues at coordinate 20,053 of JBGAIO010000031.1, forward strand.
CGACGATGGAGCAGGACGGCGCGGCGCTCGCCGAGTTCTTCGCCTGGTTCGAGACGGCGCTCGGCCGCGAGCCGATCACCGAGCTGACCATCGACGAGCAGATCACCGGCGCGCGCGCGCGGCGGCCAGGCTTCGTCAGCCCGAGTTTCACCACCATCGCCGCCTTCAACGCCAACGGCGCGCAGCCGCACTACCGCGCCACGACCGAGTCACACGCGACCATCGGAGACCTGGGCTCGACCGGCAACGGCATGCTGCTGATCGACTCCGGCGGCCAGTATGTCGGCGGCACGACCGACATCACGCGCGTCGTGCCGGTGGGCGAGACCACGGCCGCGCAGCGCCGCGACTACACGCTGGTGCTGAAGGGCATGATCGCGCTGTCGGTCGCGCGCTTTCCGCGCGGCACGCGCAGCCCCGCGCTCGACACGCTGGCGCGCGCGCCGATCTGGGCCGCCGGCATCGACTTCGGGCACGGCACCGGTCACGGCGTCGGCTACTTCCTGAACGTGCACGAAGGCCCGCACGGCATCACGCCGCACCTGCCGCCCGAGCCGCAGACCGCGATGGAGCCGGGCATGATCACTTCCAACGAGCCCGGCATCTATCGCCCCGGCCGCTGGGGCGTGCGCATCGAGAACCTGGTGCTGAACGTGCCGGCGCCGATCGAGGATGGTGGCGAGTTCGGCGAGTTCCTGTGCTTCGAGACGCTGACGCTGTGCCCGATCGACACGCGCCTCATCGACCCCGATCTGTTGCGCGACGACGAGATCGCGTGGCTCAACGCGTACCACGCGGAAGTGCGCCGGCGCGTCGGCCCGCTGGTCGGCGTGGCTGGCGGCGGCGTGGCTGCATCTGCGGCAACCGCGCCATGACCCTCGCAAACGTCATCCCGGCGAAGGCCGTCGTCATCCCGGCGTCCCGGCCTTCGCCCGTGCCCGTGGCCGCCGAAAATGATCTAGAGTTTCCGCGCCTACTTCGTGGAGACGATTGGTGCAGCAGGTGCGCAGGAGCCGCTGGTTCAGCGTGCATCGCTGGCTCGGCATCGTGCTGGGCGCGTGGTTTGCGCTCGTGGGCATCACCGGCAGCCTGCTCGTCTACGAAGACCCGATCGACGAGTGGCTCAATCCGCGCTGCTGACCAGCCCCGAGCGCGGCGCAATCCTCAGTCCCGAGAAGCTGCTCGAGAAGGTCCACGCCGAACAGTCGCTCGGGCGCGTCGAGCGTCTGCGCCCGCCGCAGGTCGAGGGCGAGGTCTACCGCCTGATCTACCGCACGCTGCCCAACCGGCGCGTCAGCGTGCAGCGCATCGAAGCGATGTTCGCGCCCGTCAGCGGCACGCTGCTGGGCACGCGTCCCACCGAGCAGATCGGCCTGTCGCGACCGCTGCTGATGAAGACGGTCTACGAGTTCCATCGCAACGTGCTGCTCGGCAACGCCGGCTCGAACATCGTCGGCGTCGCGGGCTTCCTGCTGATGGCTTCGGCGATCGCAGGGCTGGTGGTCAAATGGCTGGCGCGCAGCGCCGGCGCGTGTGGAGCCGGCTGCTGCGTGAACCTGCGCGCCAACCTGACGCGTGTTCTTCGACGCATCGCCACCGGCGCGCTCTTCGTCGTGCTGCTGCTGCTCGCGACCATCACCGGCAGCACGCTCGTCTACCTGAACTACGTGCGCGACCTGGTCGACGTGTTCTCGCCGGTGAAGAGCTTCCCGGTGGTGCCGTTCAATCCCGGCCCGCGCTCGGAATCGGCGGAGTTCACGCGCATCATCGAACGCGTGCGCAGCACCTATCCGCGGCAGTCCATCGTCGAAGTGCACATGCCGTTCCGCCAGACCGGCGGCTATCTCTTCTACATGAAGCAGCCCGGCGACGAACATCGGCTCGGCGACACCATCGCCTGGGTCGACCCGGTGACCAGCGACATCCTGGTCGAGCGCAGCGACCGCACGCGCACCGCCGGCGAGACGCTGATGCACTGGTTCTATCCGCTGCACAGCGGCACCGCGTTCGCAGCGGCGGCATGATCGCGATGTGCCTGACGGGGCTGACGCCGGTCCTGCTGGTGTTCACCGGGCTGTGGGTCTGGCTGCGCAAGCGGCCCGGCGAGAAGCTCGCTGAACAGCGGCGCGCAGCGCGCCGGGGTGCCGCGCGGGCAACCGCGCTGTCGGCGGCGCCGGCATCCGCAGGGGCGTGGCGACCGCCGCGCGCGCCGCGCACTGAACTGAGCAGAGGACTTCAGTCGTCGCGTGCCATCGGGCGCGTGGGCGCGTATTCGTCGTGCAGGGTCTGCCCCTGCGACGACTGCCCGAGGCGGGGTCGCCACACCGCCAGCACCACCGCCGCGGCACTCAGCAGCAGCACGACCACGCCCCACACGCGTTCCGTGCTGAACGCGCGCGCCATCTCGTCGAGCGCCGGCGTGCCCAGCACGCCCTCGGCCGCGAGCAGCGCCGCGCGCGTGATCGCGGGATGCACGACGGCCAGTGCGATCACCGCGATCACGACCGTCAGCGCCGTCTTGGCCCACAGCCAGCGCGCGCGCACGAGCTGGGGCCGCGCCACCACCAGCAGCATGCCGGTCAGGATCAGCAGCACCAGCGACGGCACGACCAGCGACTCGCCCAGCGCGGCGATCGACATGCGCAGCGCCGCCAGCACGCTGGGCGGCGCGCTCTCGGCGAAGTCGGACAGCAGCAGCGTCGAAGCAAGCCCGCCGGCGAAACCGGCCAGGGCGAGCAGGTGCGCGATCTTGATCAGGCGGGAGAACATTCAGGGCTCCGCGGCGAAGGCGCCAGTTTGCCAAACCGTCGACGGCGCCGCAGGGAGCCGTCGCCATTCCGCCCCATCCATCGGGTCGGCCTCAACGCACGTTCACTCCGGCGTTCGCCCGCTTCGTCGCGCGCCGATGGCTCCCGCGCGGCGCGCGGCGCAAAGTCGACACGCTGCATGCGGCCTATGCCGCTGGCGCCACCGGTCGCGCAGGGGCAATGTCCGGTCAGGCGCTGCTGTTGCGTCCTGCTTTTCAGGAACGCATCGGATGAAGCGCTCCGCCGGCAGCTTGCAAGGCCGGCAATCTCAACCGTCACGTTCGACAGGAGCCCTGCCATGAACACGAAGATGATCCGTCTTGCCACCGCCGCCCTGCTCGTGTCGGGCGTGTCCGCCGCCGCGCACGCGGAATACCGTTGCGACCCGGCGCCGTCGTGGGTCGACCGCGAAGCCTGTGCTGCGGCCGCCGCCGGCCCGGCTGAACTGCGCCGCGCGATCTGGGCGTTCAACGCGATCAAGATCAACGTGCAGTTCGAGGACTACGTCAACGACACAACGATGGCGAAGTGGGCGCAGGCGCCGAAGCAGACCGAGCTGGCGGAGAAGTCCGACAGCCCGCTGCAGGTCGCCAGCGCCGAGAAGTAGGCTCAGCGTCGGTGCCGCCGGATGCGGGCGGCACGGTCGTCGGCACGCCGATCCTCCAGACGGCGCCCGGCGGCCGTGCCGCCTGCTGCCCCGGCACGATCGTGAACGTCGCAGCTCAGTCGACCGGCTGGCCGGCACGACGCACGCTGCGTAGCATTGCCGCGCATGCGCAGAACGCTGTCCTCCTTCCAGCGCGTGCTCGCGGCCGAGGTCATTTCGAGCTTCGGCTCGCTGATGAGCCGGCTCGCGATCCCATGGCTTGCGGTGCTGGTCCTGCAGGCCACGCCCTCGGCGATGGCGTGGCTCTCGATGGCGAACGTCGCCGCCGGCGCGCTGGCCGCACTCCTGCTCGGCGCGCTGGTCGACGCCTGGCCGAAACGGCGCACGATGATCGCGGCGGACATCGTCCGCGCCGCGACGCTGCTGTCGCTGCCGCTGTTGGCCGCGTTCGGCACCCTGACGTTGCCGTGGCTGGTGGCCGTGGTGGCGATCAATGGCGTGATGACGGTGGCCTTCGAACTCGCGCAGTCCGCATGGATCGCGCGCAGCACCGACCATGAAGACCTGAGCCGGCGCAACGCCGCGCTCGCGGCCGGCGGCGCGGTCACCGAGGCCGCCTCCTTCGGCGTCACCGGGTGGCTGTTCCAATGGCTGGGCGCGGTCGCGGTCATGGTCATCGACGCCGCGACCTATGTCGCGTCGGCCCTCCTGCTGCTGCGGATCGACGAGCCGCTGCAGCCGCCGGCCGAACCCGGCGACCGGTCGACGCTGTCGGCCCGCGTCCGCGCACTGGGTGAGTCCGTGCGCGCGGGCCTCGGCGCGACGCTGCAGGATCCGGTGCTGCGCACGCTGGCCGTGGTTGCAATGGTGGTGGACTTCGCGATGAGCTTCGCCGCGACCACCTACATGATCTACGTGTCGCGCGACCTGGCGCTGCCGACCGGCATCCTCGGCGTGCTGTTCGCGCTGGGCGGCATCGGCTCACTCGTCGCGAGCTGGATCACGGCGCGCAGTGCCCATCGCGCGCCCGCGCGAACGTGGCTGATCGGCAGCCTGCTGGTGTGGGCCGTCGGCAGCGCGGCGGCACCGGCGGCGACCACGGCCGGCCTGCTCGGCATCGCGCTGATCGCGGGCCAGCAGATCGTCGGCGACGCCGGCGGCATGGCCTACGGCATCGCCGACCGCACGCTGCGCCAGCAGCATGCGCCACCGGCGCTGCTGGCGCGCGTCGATGCGAGCGTGCGCACGCTGGGCTATGCGGCGACCTTCACCGGCGCGGTGGTGAGCGGCGTGCTGGCCGACCGCTACGGCGCGCGGGCGCTGCTGTTCGCCTCGTCCGCGCTGCTGGGTGTGGCGGCGCTGGCGGCGTTGCGGCTGCCGCGCAGCGCGGGGATGCGCGCAGTCCACCCGCCACGCCCTGATCCGCTCTCCACCGCGCCGGCGTTGTCGCCTCGCGACGACCGCGGGCATCGTCATGCGCCGGATCGGCAGATCTCCATGACCGCATCGTTACAATCGATGTCAATTCCCCCTTGGCAGTACACAGCATGGAAACCAAGGCCGCCGCCGGGCAGCGCGAGCAAAGGCAAGCCGGCAAGCCGGCCCCTGCCGCGCCGACCAACTTCATCCGCAACATCATCACCGCCGACCTCGTGCGCGGCACCTACGAGCCGCGCCACTGGTCCGGTGCGCCGGGCGTCTACGATCTGCAGGCGGCCGGACCCGAAGATCCCGCGAAGATCCGCACGCGCTTCCCGCCCGAGCCCAACGGCTACCTGCACATCGGCCACGCGAAGAGCATCTGCCTGAACTTCGGCCTGGCGCGCGATTTCGGCGGGCGCTGCCACATGCGCTTCGACGACACCAACCCGGTGAAGGAAGACCAGGAGTTCGTCGACGGCATCCTGGGCAGCGTGCGCTGGCTGGGTTTCGACTGGGCGCACGGCAGCGAAAGCAATCTCTATCACGCGAGCGACTACTTCGAGGCGATGTACCGCTTTGCCGAGCACCTGATCGCCACCGGCTACGCCTACGTGGACGAGCAGAGCGCCGACGAGATGCGCGCCACGCGCGGCACGCTGACGGAGCGCGGCACCAACTCGCCCTACCGCGACCGGCCCATCGAGGAGAACCTGCGGCTGTTCCGCGAGATGCGCGCCGGCCAGCACGCCGAAGGCAGCATGATCCTGCGCGCCAAGATCGACATGGCGAGCCCGAACATCAACCTGCGCGACCCGGCGATCTACCGCATCCGCTTTGCCGAACACCACATGACCGGCGACGCGTGGAAGGTGTACCCGATGTACTCCTACGCGCATCCGATCGAAGACGCGCTGGAGAACATCACGCACTCGATCTGCACGCTGGAGTTCGAGGACCAGCGGCCGTTCTACGACTGGGTGCTGGAGCGCATCGTGCCGCTGCTGCGCGGCCCGCAGTTCGCGCAGGCCGGCGATGCTCGATGCGATCGTCAAGGGCGGCATCGAAGCGCAGCGCGAGTTCGCCCTGCATTGCCGCAACGTCGCTGCCGAGAATCCGAGAAGCTCGGCGCCAGCCGCTGGGAGCGCCGCGTCGACGCGATGTTCGCGAGCTGGGGCCACAACGCGGACCTGGCGGCCGGCGATGCGGGCGAGTTCTTCAAGCTGCTGCGCGAGCACACCGAGTGTTTCACGCCGCTCTTGCAGGCCGCGCTCGACGAGCGCAAGCCCAACCCTTCCTGCTGCGCACAGCACGAGTTCAACCGCCTGAACCTGACCTACGTGGTCAGAGCAGCGCAGCCGCTGATCCAGCTGGTCGAGGACAAGCACGTCGATGGCTGGGACGATCCGCGCATGCCCACGCTGGTGGTCAGTCTGCGCCGGCGCGGCTACACGCCGCAGTCGATCCAGCTTTTCATGGAACGGATCGGCGTGAGCAAGAGCACGCAGTGGATCGACTACAGCGTGCTCGAGCAGGCACTGCGCGACGACCTCGACGCCCGCGCACGCCGCGCCACTGCGGTGCTGAAGCCGATCCGCCTGGTGATCGACAACTTCCGCGCGGGCTGACCGAGATCGTGGAACTGCCGGTCAACCCGCGCCAGCCCGAGCTCGGCATGCGGGAGATCAAGGCTCGAGTAGGCTGTGATTGAGGCGGACGACTTCATGGAGCATGCGTCGCCGGACTTCTTCCGGCTGACGCTCGGCAAGAACGGCGAGCCGAAGGCAACCCTGTTCGGCTGCGCTATGCCTACGTGATTCGCGCGACGAGCGTGGAGAAGGATGCGGCCGGGAACATTGTCGCCGTGTATGCCGAGTACATCCGGAGACCAGGCGGATCGCCAGGACAGAACAGTGTGAAGACCAAGACCGCCATTCACTGGCTGCCGTTAACCACAGCCTGCCCGCTGAGTGCGGCTGTTCGACCGGCTGTTCATCGACCCGCAGCCCGACGCCGGGGACAAGGACTACCTCGCTGCTGAACCCGACCAGCAAGCGAGTTCTGCGCATCGTCGAGCCGTCGCTGGCACGGCGCTGGATGACAAAAGATTCAGTTCGCGAGAAACGGGTACTTTGTGGCCGACCTCAAGGATCACACCGGAGCTACGCTCGTGTTCAACCTAGCGGCAACGCTGAGAGACTCGTGGACTGCGACTAAGCAGCGGACAGATGACTGATACAGCCTCCTCACAAGACTAACGCCGCCCAGCCAAACTTTGGCGAAGACAATCGAGCGTGATCACTCACGAGAGCTCGCGCTCGTCAATGGAGACGATTGCCTTGTCGAGAACTGCACCTGAGAGCATCGGCGCAGTTCCACCGTGCTCCGTGATGCATAGAACTCCAACACTCGTTCCGCACGGCTTGCACCAAGGCGACCTGGAAACGAACTTTCGGGAGCGCCGCCGCAGCGTAAGGTCCATCTGGAACTTCATCTCGGTCACTTCAATCAAGAGAACCGTGTCGTTCGATCCCTCAACAAACTCTGGCATGCTGAACAGGAACTTCCGGAACGCTATGCGGCATGCTCGACGCATCTTCGCGAGACGTCACCGAAATGTAGTGGTCCTTTAGGTCCTTAAAATCAGCATCGCTTGAAGAGTTCGTTGCTAGCACACAGAACAGCAACTCGCCCTTGCCGAGCGCGTTGCAGTGAGCGAGCCCGCTGGAATACGCGCGTATACGTCGCAACAGTCGATCGAGTAACAACGACGGTCGGGACTGGACCATCCGCAGTCTTTGAGATGCCACTGTACTGTGGCCAGTCATCGTTCAGATCCTGTCCAGGGAATGATCGGTCAATGAATGACAGCGCGCGCGCATCTGCGGTGAGTAGCGAAATACATCGACAAGCTCAATCCTCTCGACCTTTCCGAGCTTGGCGTCACGCCAGGGGCAAGCTGCGGGCATCGAGGCCAGCAACTGAAACGTATCTCGGCGACTGCTTTGCATCGTATGCCATGAATACCGCCGGAACAGCCTCTGGCGACTTCAGCAAGTGGCGAAAACCATCCGCTCTTGCGATTAAACAAAATGCAGCTCATCCACGAAGACTCCGTCAAAGCCCTCCTCCCCTTCGAGTCGCTTCCCAGCGAAAGCTGTCGAGATGATTGAGAAATCAGAAACCATCTGATCTCCAGTACCTTCATTTCACGCAGAGACAAGCGGAAACCTGTCATATAGCGCGAGGATGACACGCTCTTCCTTTGCCGGCATTTGCATCATCCAACCCTTACGTCTTTCAAGAGATACGGAGCCCGACGCTCTAGTGCCGCCGCGAACGCCCTCGCGTCAATACACAAAGGAATCCCGTTCAACAACTCCAGAGGAAGAATCGTCGTGCCTGCCGACTCTCGATCGGCTTCGTACGCTACAGAAAGGAGTGGCTACAGTGAGACTTAAATACAATCCAGTCTCCGCGACGATACTGCTCGATAACATCATTCAAAACATCCGCTTGGAACGCACGTCCCTCATAGTCCGGTCAATGGAAACAGGAGAAGGTCGTCGGGGTCGTATCTCATCTGCCGATTAGCCACGAGTAGAGGGTCGTAACCACAAGACGAGGCCTATCGGAGGCCAGCAACTCAATGCCGATTCCCGGTTCATGGCCAAAACAAGATTCTCTATGGCCGTAGCCGTTGCAGAGGCATAGCAAGAAAGATGAAGCGCCTCGGTGGATGATCAAAGTCTCCTTCGTTTCTCCCTCAGACACTTGACGACTAGCGCGACGGTCTTCCCAGTGCCTGCTGGGCCAACAAGCCGGGACACTTCCTGAAAGCGGATGGTCAACGAATCGCCGCTGGGCTGCAGAATCGAGTCTTGTACCAGTCGTCGAGGTTGCTGGCCCTACCTTTTGCGGCAAACTCCGAATCCAGCAGTGACCGCATCACGCAAAGCCCTTCACGGCGGCCTTTAGCTCTGCAACGGTACGAGTGCCGCTCCAACAGAGGAAATCGCCGTCGAAGTTCTTCTGGCGGTTGAAGGCGCCCAGATCCTCTTGCCTCCTGATCCAACAGGAATGCGAAGACTCGATGCCCGGACTCGCTGGATATGTCGATCACGACTCGGCCAGCATCTGTGCGTCCACCATCGGCGCTGCGAAGGAGACGATCGGCCTGAAAGGACAAGCGATTGCCAGTGTGAAACGCGCGCCACGCGACGGGAATGGATCGAATCCGTCCGCTCACGAGCATCATCGTGACTCGAATCAGTCGTCCCAACGCTTCCCTACGCGCCTCGACTCCCAATCCTCGAAGCGGCCCATCCTCAGTCAGGGATATGGTGAGAAGAGCGTCGTTAGGCTGAAACTTCCGCGAAAGGATGTATCCGTGCTCCCCAATGACGGCACACTTGGTAGATTGATCCGATGGCGGCAGCGTAAAGTCGTTGCAGAACAGATCGAAATCAAGCTGCCCAGCACCGGCCGCAGAGACCGATTTTTCGTCAATCGTTACGGCGCGCATAGTTACCTCAAGACTTGTCTGCTAGTGTCTTCGATCGCAATCCTACGGCGAAACTCATACTCTGTAGGCAGGCCAATCCTTGAATACAAACTTCCAAAGGCCTGAGAGATCGCGTACTTAAAGATCGGCTCCAAGCGCCCTATTCGAAGGAATTTCTCGCTTGTATCTGCATCAGATGCTCGATAGCAGACCGCTTCAAATGAGATGCTTACTATCTCTCGCAACATGACCACGGCTGCAAAAGACTCAGACTGCGGGAGGCTCGACAAGAGGAAGACGTCATCAGGAAGCGTGTCTCTTTGAACTTGTTGGAGGACTTCTGCCTTACACATGTCAACGTCTTGCATTCGGATCGCTGCTCGAAACCCAAGATACTGTTCGAGTGCGTCTTGCTTAGATCTACATTCCGAGACAG
>JBGAIO010000154.1:0-2982 GCA_044225415.1 Burkholderiaceae bacterium
GATGCGCCGCGCATCGCGCTTGCGCACATCGGCGGCGATCTCCGCCGCCTCGTCGTCCGGCACGCCGAGTTCGCGCAGTGCCGCTTCGCCGAAGCGCATCGCCGAATCGAAGGTCTCGCGTACCTGGAAGTCGACGCCGGCCTTCACCAGTTCCAGCGAGTGCTGCCGGTCGAAGGACCGGACCAGCAGGCGCGCCTGCGGGAAGGTCTCGCGTACGCGTTCGACGATGCGGTTGGCCGCATCCTTGTCGTCGATGCACACAGCGATCGCGCGGGCCGTGGCCGCGCCCGAGGCGTGCAGCACGTCGAGCCGCGCGCCGTCGCCGTAATAGACCTTGAAACCGAAGTCGTCGGCCGCGCGGATCATCTCCACGTCGTTGTCGATGATGGTGACGTCGACGTCGCGGGCCAGCAATGACTGGCTGACGACCTGCCCGAAGCGACCGAATCCGATCAGCAGCACGCTGCCGCTCAGCCCATCGGCCTTCTCGATGCCGTCGAGCGACGGCGCGGCGCGCGGCAGCAGCCGCTCGACGATGATCACCGCGAGCGGCGTCAGCACCATCGACAACACGACAATCGCGGTGAAATTCGCATCGACCTGGGCATCGATCACGCCGGCGCCGACCGCAGCGGCGTACAGCACGAACGCGAACTCGCCGCCCTGCGCCATCAGCACGGCACGGTCGCGCGCTTCGGCGTGGTCGGACTTCAGCAGGCGCGCGACGGCGTAGATCGCGATGGCCTTGGCGACCATGAACGCCGGCACCGCCACCACGATCAGCCGCCAGTTAACCGCCACCACGGCCAGATCGAGCGACATGCCGACGCCGAGGAAGAACAGTCCCAGCAGCAGGCCGCGGAAGGGCTCGATATCGGCCTCGATCTGATGACGGAACGAGGACTGCGACAGCAGCACGCCGGCGAGGAACGCGCCCATCGCCATCGACAGCCCGCCGAGCTGCATCAGCAGCGCGGCGCCGAGCACGACCAGCAGTGCGGCCGCCGTCATCACCTCGCGCGCCTTCGCGGCGGCCAGCACGCGGAACAGCGGATTCAGCAGCCAGATGCCCGCAACGATGACCGCCGCGACGGCGCCGATCGCGGTCGCCGCAGTCCACCATCCCGAGGTGTTCGTCACGTCGACCGCCGGCGACAGCACCGCCACCAGCGCCAGCAGCGGGACGATCAGCAGATCTTCGAACAGCAGGATCGAAACGATCTTCTGCCCGCGCGGCAGCGCAACGTCGCCACGTTCAGCCAGCACCTGCATGACGACGGCGGTCGAGGTCAGCACGAAACCGGTCGCGCCGATGAAGGCCGGCACCAGCGGCAGACCGAACAGCAGCGCCACGCCGGTCAGCAGCGCCGCACAGGCCGCGACCTGCACTGCGCCGAGACCGAAGATTTCGCGGCGCAGGCTCCACAGGTGCGCGGGCCGCATCTCGAGCCCGATGACGAACAGGAACAGCACGACGCCGAGTTCGGCCACATGCAGGATCGCCTCGGGGTGCGTGAACCAGCGCAGACCGAAGGGCCCGATGGCGAGCCCGCCCGCCAGGTAGCCGAGCACGGACCCCAGGCCGAAGCGGCGGAAGATCGGCACGGCCACCACGGCGGCGCCGAGCAGCCCGACCACCTTCAGCAAATCGCCTGCGCTGCTTTCCACCGCCATGCCGGTTTCTCCTCCGCGCACTCAATAGCACGAAGCGGCGCAGCGCGGCACATCGCTGCAGTACAATCCGCCCCTGCTTCGAGGAGCGTTGCGACGCGGGCCACACGACAGAGCCCCGCCAGGCTCGAAGCGCCGCGCCGCCCGGTGCGGCCGTGCAACGGCGCTCGCTCAATCCTTTACACGATCAAAGGAGCGCGCGAGATGAGCGCCGTACTCAAATCTTCCACTGGGTCTTCCTCCAAGGCCGACTACGTCGTCGCCGACCTGAAGCTGGCCGACTGGGGCCGCAAGGAAATCCGCATCGCCGAGACGGAGATGCCGGGCCTGATGGCGATCCGCGAGGAATTCGCCGCCACGCAGCCGCTGCGCGGCGCGCGCATCACCGGGTCGCTGCACATGACGATCCAGACCGCGGTGCTGATCGAGACGCTGCAGGCGCTGGGCGCCGAGGTGCGCTGGGCGAGCTGCAACATCTTCTCGACGCAGGACCACGCGGCCGCGGCCATCGCGGCCGGCGGTACCGCGGTGTTCGCCGTCAAGGGCGAGTCGCTGGCCGACTACTGGGACTACACCCACCGCATCTTCGAGTGGCCGGACAGCGGCTACAGCAACATGATCCTCGACGACGGCGGCGACGCGACGCTGCTGCTGCACCTCGGCAGCAAGGCCGAGAAGGACGCGTCGGTGATCGCGCATCCGTCGAGCGAGGAAGAGGAATTCCTGTACGCGTCGATCAAGGCGAAGCTGGCCACCGACCGCGCGTGGTACTCCACGCGGCTGGCGAAGATCAAGGGCGTCACCGAGGAAACCACCACCGGCGTGAAGCGCCTGTACCAGATGGCCAAGGAAGGCCGGCTGGCGTTCCCGGCGATCAACGTCAACGACTCGGTCACCAAGAGCAAGTTCGACAACCTGTACGGCTGCCGCGAGTCGCTGGTCGACGGCATCAAGCGCGCCACCGACGTGATGGTCGCGGGCAAGGTCGCCGTGGTCGCAGGCTATGGCGACGTGGGCAAGGGCTCCGCGCAGGCGCTGCGCGCACTGTCGGCGCAGGTGTGGGTCACCGAGATCGACCCGATCTGCGCGCTGCAGGCGGCGATGGAAGGCTTCCGCGTGGTGACGATGGACTACGCCGCCGACAAGGGCGACATCTTCGTCACCGCCACCGGCAACTACCACGTGATCACGCACGCTCACATGGCGAAGATGAAGGACCAGGCCATCGTCTGCAACATCGGCCACTTCGACAACGAGATCGACGTCGCCGCGCTGAAGGACTGCCGCTGGGAAGAGATCAAGCCGCAGGTC
>JBGAIO010000032.1:0-24277 GCA_044225415.1 Burkholderiaceae bacterium
CGTTCCTGCACGAGTTCGACGGCAAGTCGCTGGTGTCGGTGGCGCGCGGCGGACTCGATCTTGGCGCGCTGGCCGACGAGGCGGAGAAGGTCGAGGAGAAGCAGACCGGCGAAGAACACGCGGCGCTGATCGAGCGCATCAAGGCGGCGCTCGGCGACAGGGTCAAGGACGTGCGCGTGACGCTGCGGCTCACCGACTCGGCCGCCTGCCTGGTCAGCGACGAGCAGGATCTGTCGGGCCACCTGCAGCGCCTGCTGAAGTCGGCGGGACAGAAGGTCCCCGAGTCGAAGCCGATCCTGGAGATCAACCCGCACCACGCGCTGGTCGCGCGCATGAAGGCGCAGCCCGCGGAGGCAGACCTTGCCGACTGGTCGCAACTGCTGCTCGACGAGGCGGTGCTCGCCGAAGGCGGACAGCTCGACGAGCCGGCCGGCTTCGTGCAACGGGTCAACCGGCTGCTGCTGGGTCTGAAGTAGCGATGGCGGGCTGCGCGCTCGCGGGCCCAGGTCATCCCGGTCCGCGGCTGCGCGGCTTTCCGCCGATCATCGACGCGCGCATCACGCGTATCGTCCTCGGCAGCTTTCCGTCGGAGGCATCGCTGGCCGCCGGCCAGTACTACGCGCATCCGCGCAACCAGTTCTGGACCATCGTCGGCCGGCTGCTCGGCGAGCCGCTCGCCGAGCTGCCGTACGCCCGGCGCGCACCCCGCGTGCTGAGGCACCGCCTCGGTATCTGGGATGTCTACGGCGCCTGCCAGCGGCCGGGCAGCCTGGATGCGGCCATCCGCGCCGCGCGGCCCAATCCTCTGGGAGATCTGCTGACCCTGGCGCCGCGGCTCCAGTCGGTCGCCTTCAATGGTGCGGAGGCGGGCCGATTTAGCCCCCTTTTCGAGGCAGCGGGGCTCAGGGTGCGGGTGTTACCGTCCACCAGTCCAGCCCATGCGGCCCGCAGCCTCGAGGAGAAGTTCGCGCTGTGGTCGGCGTGGTGGATCGATGCCGCAGTGGCAACGCGACGTCCCGACCGCCGCTGAACGATCGACGGCGGCGGAAGGTTGAAAGCCAAGGCTGACTTCGGTGCGGGGTATCGGTACCCTTGCGCCCGTCGTGCATGAGCGGAACCAGGCCATACGGACACACGCATGAGCAGCACGGGAACGGCAGGATCGGGCAGGGCCAGTCGCGCGACCGCACAGCGCGCGCTGACGCCGCTGCGTTCGGCCATGCGCAGCACGCTCGATCCGCTGCTGCCCACCGCCGCGCGTGATGCGATCCAGGTGGTCGATGCAGACGAGCAGGCCTCGGGTACGCTGAAGAAGTCCGTGCGCCGCCTGCTGGTGGAGCAGCGCGACTTCTCCAGTACCTTCTTCTCCGCTGTCGAGCGCGAGATCGACGGCGCGGTCGATGATCTGTTCAAGAGCGACCGGCAGGAGCGCAAGGCGAAAGAGGCCGACAAGCCCGCCGGCGGGCTGTCGGCCAGCCTGGCGCTGGTCGACTACGAGCAGATGGAAGAAAGCATGCTGCTCGACAAGTTCGCGGCACGCGTGCGCAACGCCGCCGACGATCAGTTCGTGCCGCTGACGCAGCGCCTGTCGACCGTGCTCGGCATCCAGGGATTGACCGATCGAGAAAATCCCTTCCACCCGCTGCGTTTCTGCAAGGCGCTGGGCGACGCGGTGGACAAACTCGGCTTCAAGGGCGACCAGCGCCTGGCCGTGCTCAAGGCCTTCGACGGTGCGCTGGCCAAGCCGCTCGGCGAGCTCTATGCAGAGCTGAACCGCCAGCTGCGCGACCAGGGCGTGGAAGAGCGCAACACCGCCGTGGCCGCATTCAAGAATTCGATGGCGGGGTTCCGCAATACCTTCGTCGCCGCGGGACGGCCGTCGCAGCAGGGGGCGGGCGGACCCGGTCCCATCAGCGGCGCGACGGCGGAGCAGCTGCTGAGCGCGCTGTACCAGCGCATGCAGTTGCCGATCGCTGCGTCCGGAGCCGCGATGCCCGCACCGCCGGTTGCGGGCGCACCGGCACAACCGATGTTCGAGCGTACCGATGCGGCGGTGCCGGGCGCTGCCATGCCGGGCGTCGCGCTGCCGACCGGTGGTTTTGCGCCGGGCGCGTTCATGCCGCAGGGCGGTGGCTTCGCACCGGCCGACGGCGCCGTGCCGCAGATGCCGGTTGCGCCTGGAACGCCGGTGCAGTTCGCGGCGATCGACCCCGGCCTGCTCGCATCGATCAACGAAGTCCAGCGGTTGAACGCGCTGGCCGCGGTGGCGGCCCGCAGCGGCGCAACCACGTCGATCAGCGAGCGCGACGAAGCCAAGCTGCGCGCGCATGTGTCGGAGCGCGCGACGCGGCAGATCGACAAGCTGGTCATCGAACTGGTGGGCATGCTGTTCGACCGCATCCACCAGGACAAGCACCTGCCGGCCGACATCAAGACGGCGCTGTCGCGGCTGCAGTTCCCGATCATGAAGGTCGCGCTGTCGGACTCGGAACTGTTCGTATCGCCGGTGCAGCCCGCGCGCCGGCTGATGGACCGCATCGCCAGCACGGCGGTGGGCTGGACGCCCGAAGGCGACGAGAACCAGCGCTATCTCGCCGAGGTGAACAAGACGGTCGACACCGTCGTGGTTGCGATCAACGAAGGTCCGACGGTCTTCGAGAAGGCGCTGGTCGAATTCGAGAAGTATCTCGCCGAGGAACGCTCGCGCGACGACGACCCGATCACGCGCGCCAAGCGTGCGCTGGAAGAGGCCGAGACCCGCGAAGTCATGGCGATCAATGCCGCCATCGGCATCCGCAAGGCCTTCGACAACGTGCAGCTCGAGTCGTACCTGCGCGAGTTCCTGCTCGGCACGTGGGTCAAGGTGCTGGTGGCCGCGACGCTGCGCGAACGCGCGCAGCCCGATTTCGCCAGGCGCTTCCGGGACGCGGTGCCGGACCTGGTGTGGAGCGTGCAGCCCAAGATCAATCCGGACGACCGCAAGCGCCTGGTCAAGACCATCCCGTCGGTGCTCAACACGCTGCGCGAGGGCCTGCAGCTGATCGAACTGCCGCAGGCGCAGACGCAGGACTTCTTCTCGCGGCTGATGGCCTCGCATGCGCAGGCGGTCAAGGCGCTGGAAGTCGCCTATGGCGCCGCGCCGGCGGTCGATACCAGCGCCATCAAGCGCAAGCTCGACGAGGTGAAGATCGTCGAGCCGCCGCCGCCGGAGGAAGGCCAGGTCGACACGCCGGTGACCATTCCGGCCGCCGACGTGCGCAGCGCCGCGGCCGCCAATCACGCCGAAGTGAACGTGCTCGATGCGCCGCCGACAGTCGCGCCCGAGGAGATGATCCCGGTCGAGAAACTGTCGGACGACCAGATCGACGACATGATCGAGATGTGGGAACGCGGCTCGTGGTTCGACCTGTACACCGGCGACCACCTCGAGCGCGTGCGGCTGCGCTGGACCAGTCCGCGCCGCAACTTCTATCTCTTCACGTCGGCCGAGACCGGCAAGGCGCATTCGCTGGCGCCGGTGGTGCTGCGCGGTTACGTGCGCGCGGGCCGCATCCGCGCGGTGGAACAGGCGCCGCTGTTCGAACGCGTGGTCGGCAACCTGATGCGCGACCTGAAGTCGCCGGCCGAACAGACCGCCTGACGTGCGGCGTCCGAAGCGCCGCGGCGCCAAGCCCGCTCGCACGCAGGTGACGCTGTCGGAAGACGACGGCGTGCGCTACCTGCACTTCGGAACGGAATGGGTGCAGGGCGGCATGCGTATCGCGCGGCCCTTCAAGCTGGAACTTGCCTACCAGCAGCAGATGATGGCGCTCGCGCTGTTCGTCGAGGCGCCGGCGCGCGTCCTGCAACTCGGCCTCGGCGCGGCTGCCCTGACCAAGGCCTGCTGGCGGATGCTGCCGTACGCGCAGGTGACGGCCGTGGAACTGAGCGCCGAGGTGATCGCGACGGCACGGCAGTGGTTCGCGCTGCCGCCGGACGACGACCGGCTGCGCGTCGTGCAGGCGGATGCGCGCGGCTACCTTGCCGATCTGCCGCGCGGCGTCCGCGTCGACTGGCTGCAGGTGGACCTGTACGATGCCGCCGCGCGCGGACCGGTCTACGACGACGAAGGCTTCTACACAATGTGCCGGGGCGCGCTGCGCCGGGGCGGGATCGCGTGCTTCAACCTGTTCGGCAGCCGCTTCGATCCGAGCTTCGCGGCCATCTGTCGCGCCTTCGACGATCGCGTGCTGGCCGGCCCCGTGGTCGATGAGGGCAACCGCGTCGTCTATGCGCTGACAGGCCCGCGCATCGACCTTCCAGCCGCGACGATCGAGGAGCGCGCGGCCCGCCTGGAAACGGCATGGCGGTTGCCTTTCCGACGCTGGTGGCGCGACCTGCAGCGCGGCAACGCCCTTGGCGAACGTGTACGTCTTTGAGCGAGAAGGACAAAATGGCGGGTCGACCATGCCCATATGTAACTTGACACAGGTTGCCACCCGGATAGAGTCGGAGCCTTCGGTCGCCGTCTGACCTGGCTACGCGCGGCTTTTCCCAGCTCACCCATCGATGGAGTTTTCGTCCAACACCGACGCGACCCGGCCCACCGGTGAGCTGCCGTACGTCACTGCCACGCAGGCTTCGGCGCTGATGAAGTCGGCCATGGCGATTTCGAACGAGCTGTTCGCCACGGCGTTCCCGGACATGACCAAGGCGCTGCTGGACGATCTGTCCGGCACGTGGGACTTCGACGTCAGCTCGCCGCTGGTGCAGCGCCTGCTGACCGCCAAGTCGGACGAACTGCATCACGCCTTCGTCGAGCATCTGCGCACCGCGCAGGACCACGCGTTCCAGGAGATCACCGTCGGCCGCGTGCCGCCGCCGCCGGGTTCGCTCGATGCGGAAACGCTGTCGCTGGTCGACTCGATCTCGGTCGAGAGCAACACCGTCATCGAGCGCCATGCAAGCAAGGTGGCGGGCTTCGCCGACCTGGTGCTGCGCGACCTGAATCTCGTGGTCGCGTACGTGATCGGCCGCAGCACGGTGCGCAACTCCGAGAATCCTCTCGGACCGAACGTCTACGTGCGCGCGCTGCTGCGCGCGGCCGAAGACTGCGAACTGCACAAGGAAGCGTGGGAGTTCCTGCTCGCGCGTTACGAGAAGCCGCTCGGCGAGGAACTCGCGAAAGTCGCGCGCCAGCTGCTCGAACACTTCGCGAATCACGGCGTCGACGTCCGTTCGATCCGGCGCAATCTCGCCGTGCCCAAGCCCGCGGCCGGCTGGCAGTCGCCGGGACTCGGCGGCGCCGGCACCCCGGGGCAGTGGAAGGCCACGACGCCGCCGGGCGGCCCAGGCGGCGGAGCGACCCGGCCTGGTGGCGTTGCAGCGGCCGAAGGCGGGCCGCACCGTGCAGCGTCGCCGGACGAGCCTGAACAGTTGCTGGGCGGCCTGCTGACGCGGCTGCAGTCCAACGCGCGCGGTTCGCGCCTGCCGCCGCTGCCCGCGCTCGGACCGGCGTCGCCGCAGCTGCTGCAGTCGATCGGCGAGATGCAGCACGAGGGCGTCGAGCAGTTCGTCGAGACCGGCGACTTCGCGATGCTGCCGCCGACGCGCTCGATCACGTCGATGCGCGACGACCTGGTCTCCAAGTCCACGCGCACGGTCGACAAGCTGACCATCGAACTGGTCGGCATGCTGTTCGACCACGTGATGCAGGACAAGCAGGTGCCGGCCGAGATCAAGGCGCGGCTGTCGCGGCTGCAGTTCCCGGTGCTGAAGGCGGCGCTGATGGACGCGGCCTTCTTCGCGTCGAGCGCGCACCCGGCGCGCAAGCTGATCGACCGCATCGCCGGCACGTCGGCGGGGTGGGAGCCGTACGGCGACGACAACCAGAAATACCTGAAGGAAGTCGAACGCGTCATCGGCGAGATCCTGAAGAAGTTCGAGGTCGATCTGTCGGTGTTCGAGAAGGTCTACACCGAGTTCGACCGCTTCGTCTCCGACATTGCGGTCGAGGACAACGATCCGGTGGCGCGCGCCAAGAAGGCGCTGGAGGCCGCCGAGAAGCACGAGATCCTGACCATCAACACGACGATCCAGGTGCGGCGCGCCTTCGAGCGCGTGGACCTGGAGCCGTACATCAAGGAGTTCCTGCTCGGCGCGTGGGTCAAGGTGCTGGTCGCCGCCACCGTGCGCAGCGAGACGCAGCCGGGCTTCGCCAAGTCGTTCCGCGACGTGATCCATGAACTGGTGTGGTCGGTGCAGCCCAAGGCCAGCACCGAGGACCGCAACAAGCTGGTGAAGATGATTCCGGGCATGGTGCGCGTGCTGCGCGACGGGCTGGCGCTGATCAACCTGTCCGAGCGCGAGCGCGAGCAGTTCTTCTCGAGCCTGATGGAATCGCACGCGATGGCGGTGAAGCCGGTCGACCAGGCGACCTACATCAAGTCGAGCCTGCTCACCTCCGAGTTGCGCGCCAAGATCGACGGCATGCAGCTGTCGGGCATCTTCCCGGTGACCACGGTGCCGGGCGGCATCCGCGTGTCGACGGGGCTGATCATGCGGGCGGCTCAGGAGCACCAGGCCGACATCCAGATGCCCGACCCGCTGACCGACATCGCGCGCCTCGATCCGGTGGAGGATGCACGGGTACAGGAAGAGATCGGCCGCTGGCAGCGCGGCAACTGGTTCAAGATGTGGAACGGCATGGAATTCGTGCGCGTGAAGCTGCGCTGGATGAGCCCGCTGCGGACGCTGTTCCTGTTCGCGGCCGAGCACGACCAGAAGGCGCACGTGCTGTCCTCCGACATGCTGAAGTCGTACCTCGCGCGCAAGTACATCGAGCCGCTGGAGAGCATCCCGCTCACCAAGCGCGCGGTCGATGCGGTGGTGGCGGACTTCGAAAGCGCGCCCGATCGCGCTGCGACCATGGCCAAGCGCTACAAGGCGTCGCAGCCGGCGGCGTAGCCGGCGGAACATTCGCGCGATGAGCACCAAGGAAGGCGCAGCGCTGAAGGTCGTCGCCGGCTCGGACAAGCAGGGCGCGGGCGGGCGCGAGCGCCCGCCGCTGAAGGCGCATTCGATCACAGGCGCACCGTCGCCGACGCCATCGCCAACGCCGCCCCCGGTGCCCAGCGGCCGCGTCACCGGCGGCTACGTGCTGAAGCAGCTGGTGGCCGATGGCCTGCTCGCCACCAGCGACGCTGAACGCTTCAAGATCTCCGGCGGCCGTGACCGCGCCGGACATCCGCTGATCAACCTGGCGGAGATGAACTACCGCACGCCGAATGCGGACCGGCAGCTGCTCGACCTGGAGATGCTGACGCAGTGGCTGGCGCAGAAGTCGTCGCTGCCGTACTTCCACATCGATCCGCTGCGCGTCGACTTCACGCGCGTGGTCGACGTCATGTCGTCGTCGTATGCGACCACCTATTCGATCCTGCCGGTCGCGATGTCCGGCGATGAGGTGACGATCGCGACCTGCGAGCCGTTCCAGACGGGCTGGGAACGCGAGATCGAGCAGATCACCAAGAAGAAGGTCAGGCGCGTCGTCTCCAACCCGAAGGACGTCGCGCGCTACACCACCGAGTTCTACAAGCTGGCACTGCAGGTCAAGGGCGCGAGCAAGTCGGGCTCGGCGCCGCTGGTGTCGAGCTTCGAGCAGCTCGTCGAGCTTGGCGGCAAGGTCGATGCCAACGACGCGCACGTCATCCACATCGTCGACTGGCTGCTGCAATACGCCTTCGACCAGCGCGCCAGCGACATCCACCTCGAGCCGCGTCGCGAGTTCGGCATCGCGCGCTTCCGCATCGACGGCGTGCTGCACCAGGTCTACCAGGTGCCGGCCGGCGTGATGGCCGCGATGACCAGCCGCATCAAGCTGCTGGGCCGGATGGACGTGATCGAGAAGCGCCGCCCGCAGGACGGGCGCATCAAGACCAAGATCGCCAGCGGGCCGAGCGCGGGCCGCGAGGTCGAGATCCGCCTGTCGACGCTGCCCACTGCCTTCGGCGAGAAGCTGGTCATGCGCATCTTCGACCCCGAGGTGGTGGTGCGCAGCTACGCCGAGCTGGGCTTCACGCCGGACGAGGCGAAGATCTGGGAAGAGCTGATCCATCGGCCATCGGGCATCGTGCTGGTCACCGGCCCCACCGGCTCCGGCAAGACGACGACACTGTATTCGACGCTGAAGCAGCTCGCGACCGACGAGGTCAACGTCAGCACGGTGGAGGATCCGATCGAAATGATCGATCCGTCGCTGAACCAGATGCAGGTGCAGCACGGCATCGACCTCGGCTTCGCCGACGGATTGCGCGCGCTGATGCGACAGGATCCGGACATCATCATGGTCGGCGAAATCCGCGACAAGGAAACCGCCGACATGGCGGTGCAGGCGGCGCTGACCGGCCACCTCGTGTTTTCCACTCTGCACACCAACGACGCCGCCGCGTCGATCGCGCGGCTGCTGGAGCTGGGCATCCCGAACTACCTGGTCAACGCCACCGTCATCGGCGTGCTGGCGCAGCGGCTGGTGCGCACGCTGTGCCCGCATTGCAAGACGCCGATGGAAGAGATCGACCCGGCGCTGTGGAAGGAACTGGTCCATCCGTGGCGTTCCAACGTGCCGGAGAAGATCTACAAACCGATCGGTTGCCTCGAATGCCGCCGCACCGGCTACATGGGCCGTACCGGCCTCATCGAGATGCTGGTGATGACCGACGCGATGCGCAAGATGGTGGGCGAGGGCGCCGATCTCGTGCAGCTGCGCGGTCAGGCCGCGCGCGACGGCCTGCGTTCGCTGCGCGTGTCCGGTGCCGAGAAGATCGCCAAGGGCGTGACGACGATCGACGAGGTGCTGAAGGCGGCCCCGCCGTTCGTGAGTTGAAGACCGCGCCGTCCTGGCCGGGCTACGTCGCCGCCCTCGTGCTCGGCCTCGCGCTGTGGTTCGCGTTCGCAGCCATCGCCGGTCGCCGCGAGCCGTGGGACGGTCCCGGCTACTGGAGTATCGCGTGGCCGCTCGGCATCGCGCTCAGCGGCTTGCTGGGCTGGCTGTTCCCGCAGCGGCCGTGGCGCTGGGCGCTGGTGCTGTTCTGGAGCCAGATGCTGCAGATGGCGCTCGCAGGTTCCGGACTGGGCCTGTGGCCGCTGGGCCTGGCGTTGCTGACCGCGCTGGCGGTGCCGGGCATGCTGGCGGCGAAGCTGGCGGCTCGATTGCGGCTGCGCGACGCCGAGACGACCTGAGCGGGCTCCCTCGAGATCAGCCACCCGTGCCGAACCGCAGTGCCGAACGCGCGCGCGCCCGCGCTGCTTCGGCTTCGCGCGTGCGCGGCTCGGCGGCCGTGACCAGCGATTGAATCAGCGCGGTCGCGGAAGCGGCCACTTCCTGCACCGCACGTTCGAAGGCAGGTGCGTTGGCGCGGGACGGAGCATTGAAGCCGCTCAGCTTGCGCACGAACTGCAGCGATGCGTCGCGGATCTCGGCCTCGGTGGCGGGCGGCTCGAAATTGAACAGGGTCCTGATGTTCCGGCACATGGTTCGCCTCACTTGGACAATTGCCGCATCGCCCGCGTCAACCCTTCGAGCGTCATCGGGAACATGCGGTTGCCGGCCAGCTGCCGGATGATCGAGATCGACTGGCGGTACTGCCACAGGCCTTCCGGCTCCGGGTTCAGCCACACGGATTTCGGGAAGGTCGAGAAGAAGCGCTGCAGCCACACCGCACCCGTCTCCTCGTTGTTGTACTCGACCGAGCCGCCCTGCTGCAGGATCTCGTAGGGGCTCATCGTCGCGTCGCCGACGAACACCAGCTTCCAGTCGTGCGGGTACTTGCGCAGCACGTCCCGGGTCGCGAAGCGCTCGGTGTAGCGGCGCCGGTTGTTGCGCCACAGGTATTCGTAGACGCAGTTGTGGAAGTAATAGAACTCCAGGTGCTTGAACTCGCTCTTGGCGGCCGAGAACAGTTCCTCGGTGGCGCGGATGTGTTCGTCCATCGTGCCGCCGACGTCGAGCAGCATCAGCACCTTGACCGTGTTGTGGCGCTCGGGCACCAGCTTCAGGTCGAGCCAGCCGGCGTTGCGCGCAGTCGACTCGATGGTGTCGTGCATGTCGAGTTCGAGGTCGGCACCTTCGCGCGCGAAGCGCCGCAGCCGGCGCAGCGCGACCTTGATGTTGCGCGTGCCGAGCTCGACGCTGTCGTCGTAGTCGCGGAAGCCGCGCATTTCCCACACCTTCACTGCGCTGCGATTGCCCTTGCTCGGGCCGCCGATGCGGATGCCCTCGGGATGCGCGCCGCCGTGGCCGAAGGGCGAGGTGCCGCCCGAGCCGATCCACTTGCTGCCGCCATGGTGCGCGCCGTCCTGCTCCTCCAGCCGCTTGCGGAACTCCTCCATCAGCTTGTCCCAGCCGAGCTTCTCGAGACGGGCAATCTCCTCGGGAGTGAAGCTGCGCTCGAGCATCTGCCTGAACCATTCCTCCGGAATGTCGCGCGCGAAGTCGAGTGATGTGGTCACGCCGTTGAAGTATTCGCCGAAGGCCCGGTCGAACTTGTCGAACTGCGTCTCGTCCTTGACCAGCGTGGCCTTCGACAGGTGATAGAACTCGTCGATCGACGGGCCGATCACGCCGCGCTTCAGCGCCTCGAGCAGCGTCAGCAGCTCGTTGATCGACACCTTCAGCTTTGCGCCGCGCAGGTGATAGAAGAAGTCGATCAGCATGGCGGGCGGCGTCAGTGCCGCGCGAGACGCAGCAGCAGGTGCTTGCGCACGTCGGGCCACTCGGTCCGCAGGATGGAGAACATCACGGTGTCGCGCACGCTGCCGTCGCGTCGGACGGCGTGGTGGCGGATCACGCCGTCCTTCTTCGCGCCGAGGGCGGCGATGGCCGCCTGTGAGCGGAAGTTGAAGTTGTCGGTGCGGAAGCCGACCACCGCGCAGCCCAGCGTGTCGAACGCGTGGCCGAGCAGCAGCAGCTTGCAGGCGCTGTTGACGTGTGAACGCTGGCAGCGCGCCGCGTACCACGTGTAGCCGATCTCGACGCGGTCGATCGCGGGCACGATGTCGTGGTAGCGCGTGGTGCCGACGATGGCGCCGCTCGCGACGTCGCGCACCGCCCACGGCAGCATGTGTCCGGCCTGCTGGCCGCCGAGCGCGATGTCGATGTACTCGCGCGTCTGCCCGGGCTCGGGGACCGACGTGAACCAGAGATTCCAGAGTTCGCCGTCGGCCGCGGCGGCGGCCAGGCCATCGTGATGCGCGGCGGACAGCGGCTCCAGCCGTACGCCGTGGCCTTCGAGGTTCGTGGGCCGCGGGTCGATCATCGCAGCAGACTCGGCAGCCGGCGCATCAGCGGTTGCTGCGCGCCATGAACACCAGCCGCTCGAAGAGCTGCATGTCCTGCTCGTTCTTCAGCAGCGCGCCAGCCAGCGGCGGCACGGCGAGCTTGTCGTCGCGGCTGCGCAGGGCCTCGGGCGGGATCTGCTCGGCCACCAGCAGCTTCAGCCAGTCGAGCAGTTCGGAGGTCGACGGTTTCTTCTTCAGTCCCGGCAGTTCGCGCACGCCGAAGAACACGGCCAGCGCGTTGGCCAGCAGTTCCTTGCGCAGCCCAGGAAAATGCACGTCGACGATGGCCTGCATCGTGTCCTTGTCGGGGAAACGGATGTAGTGGAAGAAGCAGCGTCGCAGGAAGGCGTCGGGCAGCTCCTTCTCGTTGTTCGACGTGATCACCACCAGCGGCCGGTGCCGCGCCTTCACCGTCTGGCGCGTCTCGTAGACATGGAACTCCATGCGGTCGAGCTCGCGCAGCAGGTCGTTGGGGAACTCGATGTCGGCCTTGTCGATCTCGTCGATCAGCAGCACCGAGGGCTGCTCCGACGTGAAGGCCTGCCACAGCACGCCGCGCACGATGTAGTTGTCGATGTCCTTGACGCGCGCCGAATCTTCAAACTGCGCCAGCTGCGAGTCGCGCAGCCGGCTCACCGCGTCATATTCGTACAGGCCCTGCTGCGCCTTGGTGGTCGACTTGATGTGCCAGGCCAGCAGCGGCATGTTCAGCGCGGCGGCCACTTCCTCGGCGAGCATCGTCTTGCCGGTGCCCGGCTCGCCCTTGATCAGCAGCGGCCGCTGCAGCGTCAGCGCGGCGTTGACCGCGAGCTTCAGGTCGTCGGTGGCGACGTAGGTGGCAGAGCCTTCGAAGCGGGACATGATCGTCGGTGGGGTGTCGATGGAAAACGTGCCGCGGGTGGTTACAACGCACGGGTTACAGTCGGGCTTTCCGAGTATACGCAGCGCATCGGGCAAGTCGCTGACGCAGCGCAGACTCGATTACAATCGCGCGCTGCCAAGGAGGGGGCGATGACCGTTTCACCATCGTTGAAGACGCTGCTCGTCGGCGTGCTCGCGGCGCTGCCGCTGATCGCGACGGCGCAGGACAAGAAGGCCGAGGCGCCCGCTGCGGTCGAAGCGCCGGTGTCGATGTGCATCGGCTGCCACGGAATCCCGGGTTATCAGGCGTCGTTTCCGCAGGTCTATCGCGTGCCGAAGATCGGTGGCCAGTCGCCGCAGTACATCGTGACGGCGCTGAAGGAATATCGCGAAGGCAGCCGCAATCATCCGACGATGATGGGCATCGCCAAGGGCCTGAGCGACGCGCAGATCGAGGCGCTCGCTGCCTACTATGCGGCGCGCGGCAGCGACGCCAGGTGAGGGAGCGGACGACGATGACTCACGTGAAGCAGATCCTCACCCTCGCCGGCATCGCGGCGCTCGCGGGCGCTGCGCCGGCGCACGCCGCCGACCTCGCCAAGGGCCAGCAGATCGCGCAGGCCACCTGTGTCGCCTGTCACGGCAAGGACTTCAAGTCCGGCCTCGACCCGTCGTATCCGAAGCTGGCGGGCCAGTATCCGGACTACCTCGCGAAGGCGCTGCGCGACTACCAGACGGGCGCGCGCAAGAATCCGATCATGGCCGGCGTCGCGAAGCCGCTGTCGCGCGCGGATATCCAGAACGTGGCGGCGTACCTGGCCAGCCTGCCGGGCGGGCTGAGCAACGAGACGCGGTAGGCAGGAAACGTCAAGGTGGATCCCCGCTTGGGCGGGGATCCACATGGGGTCTTCAATCCGCGGTGGCTCTGCGCGCCAGGCAATCCAGGTAGCGCGCACTCATTTCGTCCGGCGGCAGCGCCTGTCCGGCGCGCTGCGCGGTCCACAGCACCTCGCCCAGGCATTCCATCACGTCGTGCACGGCCGCGTGCGCGTCGCCACGGCGCGCGACCAGCCGCTGATACGCGGCGCGGATGCCGGGCGGCTGGTCGACCGACAGCTGTTCGGCGATCGCCAGGTGCATCGACAGGTGCAGGAACGGGTTGGTGCGGCCGTCGTCGACGCGGTAATCCGCGACAGCGGCGTCGTCGCCGCTCGCAAGAGCCGCGTGATATTCCGGATGCTCGACGATCCAGTCGAGCGCCATCGATTCGATGGGCGTCAGGATTTCGCCGCTGCCATGCTTGCGCCAGGTCTCGCAGAAGAAGCGCCTGACATCGGCACTGCTGGGCGTGAACATGGCGTCAATCCCCGCGCGGCAGCGGCATGCGCGCCGGTGTGCGGGGTGCCGGCGTCTTCGGGCGGTACTCGCACCACTCGGCGACGGGACAGCGCCAGCATTCGGGCGTGCGCGCCTTGCAGATGTAGCGGCCGTGCAGGATCAGCCAGTGATGCGCGTTCAGGCGGAACTCGTCGGGTGTGAACTTCAGCAGGCGCTGCTCGACCTCCTCGACGGTGTCGCCGGGCGCGAGCTGCGTGCGATTGGCAACGCGGAAGATGTGCGTGTCCACGGCGATGGTCGGTTCGCCGAACGCGACGTTCAGCACGACGTTCGCGGTCTTGCGGCCGACGCCCGGCAGCGCCTCGAGCGCAGCGCGGTCCTGCGGTACGTCGCCCCCATGCTCCCTGATCAACTGCTGCGACAAGGCGACGACGTTCGCGGCCTTGGTGCGAAACAGTCCGATGGTGCGGATGTAGTCCTCGAGCTTCGCCACGCCGAGTGCCGCCATCGCCTGTGGTGTCGGCGCGTCCGCGAACAGCCGGCGCGTGGCGAGGTTGACGCTGCGATCCGTGGCCTGCGCCGACAGCACGACCGCCACCAGCAACTGGAAGGGCGAGCCGTACTCCAGCTCGCTCTTCGGATGCGGGTCGAGGCTGCGCAGGCGCTCGTAGATGGCGCGACGCTTGGCGGGATTCATGCAGGACTCAGATCAGGCCTCAGCGATGCGCGGCGCCGCCGCGGCGGGCACGGGCGCGGGCCAATGCCGCCTGCACCGCGGCCTGCCGCAGTCCGGCGTCGTCGGCCGGCGCGGGTGCAGGCTCCCCGGCCTTCGTTGCCAGCCGCAGGCGCCGGGCATCGTGACGGGCGCGCGCGGCATCGGCATCGACGCCGCTCCATGCGCGCGGCGGCTTGATGTCGACCATCGCGATGCAGTCCACCGGGCAGGGCGCGACACACAGGTCACAGCCCGTGCACCAGGGGTCGATGACGACGTGCATGCGCCGTGCCGCGCCGATGATGGCGTCCACGGGACAGGCCTGGATGCACAGCGTGCAGCCGATGCAGCGAGGCTCGTCGATCACCGCCACGCGCAGCGGCGATTCGACACCGTTCGCAGGGTTCAGCGGCAACGCCGTCCGACCGGTCAGCGCCGCCAGCTTCGCGATGCCGGACGCACCGCCGGGCGGGCACTGGTTGATGGCCGCGCTGTCGTCCGCGATCGCCTCCGCATAGGGACGGCAACCGTCGTAGCCGCACTTCGTGCACTGCGTCTGCGGCAGCAGCGCGTCGATGCGGTCGGCGAGTGTCGAACGGGACATCAGGGAAACGGGCGCGCCGGCCCGCGCGGCCTCAGGCGTGCTCGCGCACGAACGCGGCGATCTGCGGCGCGACCTGTTCACGCCAGCGGCGGCCGCTGAAGATGCCGTAATGGCCTGCGCCCTGCACGGTCAGGTGCCGCTGCTTCGACTTCGGAATGGCCGTGCACAGGTCGTGCGCCGCCTGCGTCTGGCCGCTGCCCGAGATGTCGTCGAGTTCGCCCTCGATCGTGAACAGCGCCACGGTGCGGATGTCGGACGGCGTCACGGGCTGCCCGTGCACCTTCCACGTTCCGTTCGGCAGGCGGTGTTCCTGGAACACGATCCTGATCGTGTCGAGGTAGTACTCCGCGGGCAGGTCCAGCACCGCGTTGTATTCGTCGTAGAACGCGCGATGGCTTTCAGCGTCTTCGTTGTCGCCCTTGACCAGGTCGAGGTAGTAGTCCCAGTGCGAGGTCAGGTGCCGGTCGGGATTCATTGCGACGAAGCCGGCATGCTGCAGGAAGCCGGGATAGACCTTGCGCAGGTAGCCGGGATACGACGTCGGCACCTTGAAGATCACGTGCCGCTCGAACCACTCGAAGGCCTTGCGCGTCGCCAGCGCATTGACCTGCGTCGGGTTGCGGCGCGTGTCGATCGGGCCGCCCATCATGGTCATCGACCTCGGCTGCTTCGGGTCCTTGTTGCTGGCCATCAGCGACACCGCCGCCAGCACGGGCACCGTCGGCTGGCACACCGAGATCACGTGCACGTCGGGACCGAGCGTCTGGATGAACTCGATGATGTAGTCGACGTAGTCGTCGAGGTGGAACGGTCCGGCGGCGACCGGCACCATCTTCTGCGTCGGCCCAGTCGGTGATCCACACGTCGTGGTCGGGCAGCAGTGCGCGCACGGTGTCGCGCAGCAGCGTCGCATAGTGGCCCGACAGCGGCGCCACCAGCAAGATGCGCGGGTCGGCCGCGCGCCGGCTGCGTGCGGGCAGTTCGCGGCGGAAGTGCAGCAGCCGGCAGAAGGGCTTGTCGACCGTGACTTCCTCGACGACGGCGACTTCGGTGTCACCGATCTGCGTCGTCTTCAGGCCGAACGCGGGCTTGTCGTAGGGCTTGCCGATCCGGTGCAGCAGGTCGTAGCCGGCCGACAGGCGCCGCGACATCGGCGTGTAGGCCAGCGGGCTGTAGGGACTCGAGAAGAGCTGGGACGTCGCCTCCGCCCACACCGACAGTGGGGACAGGAACCGGCGCTGCAGCTCATGCAGGTGATAGAGCACGGCGGCCTCCGCAATCAGGTACGACGCGCGTGGATCCCGTCAGCTTCAGCACCCGTCATGCCCTCCCGGCACAGCGATCATGCGGGCGCATGGTAAACCAAAGCTCCGTGGCCCCGATCCGGCGATAAGCGCGCCGAACGTCGGGGCGGCGTTCAACGTTCCAGCTTGTCGCGCTTGTCGCGTACGTCTTTCCAGTCGTCGGCGTCGGCCGGATGCGGTTTCATGCGCGTGATCGACGGCCACTGCTTGGCGAGCTCGACATTCAGCGGAATGAAGTCGCGCTGGTCTTCGGGCACGTCTTCCTCGGCGTAGATCGCATTGACCGGACACTCCGGAATGCAGACCGCGCAATCGATGCACTCGTCGGGATCGATGGCGAGGAAATTCGGGCCCTCGCGGAAGCAGTCCACCGGACACACGTCCACGCAGTCCGTGTACTTGCACTTGATGCACGATTCAGTGACGACGTGCGTCATCCCGCGGCTCCGTCCTTTCCGGTTTCTGCATTCCTCGCTGACTCGTGAATGCAGCAATACGCAAAGCCGGTATTGTAGTGGAGTGTCGCAGTGAACCGCGCCGCCTGACGTGGCGCCCGACGTGGCACCTGATGTGGCACATGAGGCGGCGCCCGCCATGAGGAAACGCATGACCACCCGGCGTGAAGTGTTGTTGATGTCGACGGCGGCCCTGGCGTCGGCCGGACTTGCGCCGACCCTGCGGGCGCAGAACGCAGGCACGCCCATCCGCATCGGCGAGATCAACAGCTACTCGACGATTCCGCAGTTCACCATCCCGTACCGCATGGGCTGGCAGCTCGCCGTCGAGGAGTTCAACGCGGCGGGCGGCCTGTCCGGCCGCAAAGTCGAAGTCATCTCGCGCGACGATGCCGGCAAGCCCGACGATGCGATCCGCCTGGCCACCGAACTCGTGTCGAGCGCGAAGGTGGACCTGCTGGCCGGCACCTTCCTGTCGAACGTGGGCCTCGCGGTCTCCGAATTCGCACTGCGCAACAAGGTGCTGTTCGTGGCCGCCGAGCCCCTGACCGATGCACTGGTGTGGGAGAAGGGCAACCGCTACACCTTCCGCCTGCGGCCCAGCACCTACATGCAGTCCGCGATGCTGGTCGAGGAGGCTGCGCGCCTGCCGGCACGCCGCTGGGCGATCGTCGCGCCGAACTACGAGTACGGCCAGTCTGCGGTCGCGAGCTTCAAGGCGCTGCTGAAGGCGCGCGTGCCCGACGTGCAGTTCGTCGGCGAACAGTGGCCGGCGCTGAACAAGCTCGAGCCCGGCACCACGGTGCAGGCGCTGATCGCGGCGCGGCCCGAGGCGATCTTCAACGTCACCTTCGGCGCCGACCTGCCGAAGCTGGTGCGCGAAGGCAACCTGCGCGGATTGTTCCCGCGGGTGCCTGTCGTCAGTCTCCTTTCCGGAGAACCTGAGTACCTCGACGTGCTGAAGGACGAGACGCCGGTCGGCTGGATCGTCACCGGCTATCCGTGGGACCAGATCGACACGCCCGAGCATGCGAAGTTCTTCAATGCGTACTACAAGCGCTACAAGGAAACGCCGCGGCTGGGATCGGTGGTCGGCTATGCGACTTTCACCGCGATCTTCGCGGCGCTGGCGAAGGCCCGCAGCACCGACACAGAGAAATTGATCGCCGCGCTGCGCGGCCTGACGTGGACCACGCCCTTCGGTCCTGCGACCTTCCGCGCGCTGGACCACCAGTCGACGATGGGCGCCTACGTCGGCAAGCTCGCGCTGCGCGACGGCCGCGGCACGATGTCCCAGTGGCGCTACGCCGACGGCGCGAAGTACCTGCCGACCGATGCGGAAGTGAAGGCGCGGCGCCCGGCGGAGGCGATGAAGTAGCGACGGCATTCCGGTCGCCTCTCGCCGCGCGCCTGGACTTGGCCACCCCGTCGGCCCGCCTGCGAACACCGTGGATCTCGTCGTCGGCCAGTTCCTCGCCGGCCTGTCGTTCGGCTCGACGCTGTTTCTCGTCAGCGCGGGCCTGACGCTGATCTTCGGCGTGACGCGCGTCGTCAACTTCGCGCACGGCGCGCTTTACATGCTGGGTGCGTATGCGGCATATGCGCTGACGGCTGCACTGCCGGCGACGCCGCTGGGCTTCTTCGGCGGCGTGCTGCTCGCCGCGGTCGCGGTCGCGGCGGTCGGCGCGGTGATCGAGTTCGTCGTGCTGCGCCGGATCTACGCCGCGCCCGAAATCTTCCAGCTGCTCGCCACCTTCGGGGTCGCGCTGATGCTGCAGGACGTCGCGCTGGCGATCTGGGGACCGGAGGAACTGTTCGCGCCGCGCGCGCCCGGACTCAAGGGCGTGATCGAAGTCGGCGGCGCCTTCGTGCCGCAGTACAACCTGGTGCTGACGCTGGTCGGGCCTGTGATATTCGGCGCGCTCTGGTGGGTGTTCCGGCGCACGCGCTGGGGCACGATCGTGCGCGCCGCCACGCAGGATCGCGAGATGGCCGGCGCCCTCGGCATCAATGAACGGCGACTGTTCTCGACGGTGTTCGCGCTCGGCGCGGGCCTCGCAGGACTCGCCGGCGCGCTGCAGATCCCGCGCGAGACGATCAACCTGCAGATGGACCTGACGATCCTGGTCGAGGCCTTCGTCGTGGTGGTCGTGGGTGGCCTGGGCTCGATCACCGGCGCGTTCTGGGCATCGCTCGCCATCGGCGTGCTGCATGCCTTCGGCATCTGGCTGCTGCCCCAATCGACGCTGGTGCTGGTGTTCGTCGCGATGGCCGCGGTGCTGATCGTGCGACCCTACGGGCTCTTCGGCCGACCCGATCTGGCCGCGCACGGCGCGCGCGGCACGTTGCACTCGCCGTTCACGCCGCTGCCGGCGCGCATGCGGGCGGCGCTGATCGGCGCGCTCGTCATCGCGGCCGCCGCGCCGCTGCTGCTCGGTGACTATGCGCTGGTACTGGCCACCGAGATGGCGATCCTGGCGCTGTTCGCCGCGAGCCTGCAGTTCTTCATGGGCCACGGCGGGCTGGTGTCGTTCGGGCACGCTGCGTTCTTCGGTCTCGGCGCCTACGCCGCGGCCCTGCTGGTCAGCGCGGCGGCGCTGCTCGCCGCGGCGCTGATCGCGGCGCCGCTCGTGGCCGGCATCGCCGCCGCGCTCGCCGGCTTCTTCGTGCTGCGCGCGCAGGGCGTTTACGCATCGATGCTGACGCTCGCCTTCGCGCAGATCCTGTGGTCGGTGGCGGTGCAGTGGGTCGAGTCACCGGCGGCGACAACGGCCTGCTGGGCATCTGGCCGCCGACCGCGTCGCGCCTCGTCTACTACCTGCTGACGCTGGCCGTGGTGGGCATCGCGCTGCTCGCGCTGCGCCGTGCCGCGCTGCGCCGTTCGGTTACGCGTTGCGCGCGACGCGCGACGCGGCGCCGCGCGCCGAGGCGCTGGGCATCGACGTGCGCCGGTTGCGCTGGATGGCGTTCATCGCCGGCGGCGCCTACGGCGGGCTGGCCGGCGCGCTGCAGGTGTTCCAGAAGGGCGCGGTATTCCCCAACGCGCTGTCGCTCTCGACGTCGGTCGATGCGCTGGTGATGGTGCTGCTCGGCGGGCTGCAGACGCTGTCGGGGCCGATCGTCGGCGCGATCGCGTACCACGCCCTGGCGACGGAGCTGCTGCGTCATGCGACCTACTGGCGCTTCGCACTCGGCCTGGTCATCGTCGTGCTGGTGATACTCGCGCCGCAGGGGATCGTCGGCACGCTGCGTGCACGGTGGAGTGTCCGATGAGTGACACCGACGCGTCCGTGTTCGCCGTGCGCGATCTGTCTCGCGCGTTCGGCGGCGTGCGCGCGGTCGACGGGGTGTCCTTCGAACTGGCGCGCGGCAGCCTGACTGCGCTGATCGGTCCGAACGGCGCCGGCAAGTCGACGCTGTTCAACCTGATCGACGGGCAGCTCGCGCCCGATGCCGGCAGCATCCGTTTCGAAGGGCATTCGCTGGTCGGCATGGGCACCGCGCAGCGCACGCGTGCCGGCATCGGGCGGACCTTCCAGGTGGCGCAGACCTTCGCGTCGATGACCGTGCTGCAGAACGCGCAGCTCGCATTGGTCGCGGCGGCCGGCGAACAGCGCTCGGTCGGCACGCCGCTCGATGCACGCCGGCGCAGCGCAGCGCTCGCATTGCTGCAGCAGGCGGGACTGGCCGAGCGCAGCGCGGAACCGGCGGCCAGCCTGGCGTACGGCGACCTGAAGCGGCTGGAACTTGCGCTCGCGCTGTCGGCCGAACCGCGACTGCTGCTGATGGACGAACCCACCGCCGGCATGGCGCCGGGCGAACGCACCGCGCTGATGACGCTGGTGGCGGCGCTCGCTGAACAGCGCCGCATGACGGTGCTGTTCACCGAGCACAGCATGGACGTCGTTTTTGGCTTCGCCGAGCGCGTGCTGGTGCTGTCGCGCGGCCGGCTGATTGCCGACGGTGCGCCGGATGCCGTGCGGGCGGATGCGCAGGTGCAGGCCGTGTATCTGGGGAATCAGGCATGACCCTGCTCGCGCTGCGCGCTGTCGGCCCGGTACGGCGCGGCGCAGGTCGTCTACCGGGCCTGCTGACCGTCGAAGCAGGCGAGGTGGTCGCGCTGATCGGCCGCAACGGCGCGGGCAAGACCTCGCTGCTGCGCGCGATCATGGGGCTGATGCCGCGCGTCGCCGGGCGTGGCCATCGATGGCGTGTCGATCGCGCGGCTGCCGCCCTACGCGCGCGCGCGCCGCGGCCTCGGCTATGTGCCCGAGGACCGGCGCATCTTCACCGACCTCACGGTGCGCCAGAACCTGGACGCTCGCCGCGCGCGCGCAGTCGGGCGGCTTCGATACAGGCCGAACTGCTGGCGATCTTTCCCAACCTCGCGGACATGCTCGACCGGCCTGCGGCGCAGATGAGCGGCGGCGAGCAGCAGATGCTGGCCGTCGCGCGCACGCTGGCCGCGAACCCGCGCATCGTGCTGCTGGACGAACCGTCCGAAGGCATCGCGCCCATCATCGTCGAGCGCATGAAGGCGGCGGTGCTGGCGATGCGCGAGCGCGGCGTGGCCACCCTGCTGTCCGAGCAGAACCTCGGTTTCGTCAGCGGACTCGCCGACCGCGCGGTGCTGCTGGAACAGGGCCACGTGACCGGCATGGCGACGCGCGATCAGATCGCCGCGGCCGACCCGGCGGTCCGCGCCGTGCCGCGCCTTGGCTGAGGGGCCTTTGACGACCCGCGTTCCGCCCGCCGCGTCCTGCCCATACAATCGGCCGCATGATCATCCAGTCGCTGCTCGACACGGACCTGTACAAGTTCACGATGATGCAGGTCGTGCTGCATCATTTTCCGGGCGCGCACGTCGAGTACCGTTTCGCGTGCCGGACGCGCGACGTGGACCTGACGCCGCACATCGACGAGATCCGTGAAGAGATCGCGCACCTCACCACGCTGCGCTTCCGAGACAGCGAACTCGAGTACCTGCGCGGGCTGCGCTTCATCAAGAGCGACTACATCGACTTCCTGGGCCTGTTCCAGCTCAACCTGAAGTCGATCCGCATCGAGCGCAACGCCGAGGTCAATGGCGGCATCGACATCTTCATCAAGGGTCCGTGGCTGCACACGATCCTGTTCGAGATCCCGGTGCTGGCCATCGTCAACGAGGTGTATTTCCATGCCGCGCATCCGCGATCCGGATTTCGCCGAGGGCCGGCGCCGGCTGCGCGCGAAGATCGCGCTGATCCGCGACGATGCGACGCTCGAAGGCGTGCGCATCGCCGACTACGGCTCGCGGCGGCGCTTCTCGCGGCTGTGGCACGACGAGGTGCTGCTGACGCTGAAGAAGGAAATGGGCGACAACCTGGCCGGTACCAGCAACGTGCTGTTCGCGGCCAAGCACGGCCTGACGCCGCTGGGCACGATGGCGCACGAATACCTGCAGGCCTGCCAGGCGCTGGGACCGCGGCTGCGCGATTCGCAGATCTTCGGGTTCGAGATGTGGGCGCGCGAGTATCGCGGCGACCTCGGCATCGCGCTGTCGGACGTCTACGGCATGGACGCGTTCCTGCGCGATTTCGACCTGTACTTCTGCAAGCTGTTCGACGGCGCGCGCCACGACTCGGGCGATCCCATCCAGTGGGGCGAACGGCTGATCGAGCACTACGAGCGCAACCGGGTGGACCCGCGCACCAAGACGATCGTCTTCTCGGACTCGCTGGACTTTCCGCGCGTGGTCGAGCTCTACACGCGCTTCAAGGATCGCGCGCGCGTCGCCTTCGGCGTCGGCACCAATCTCACCAACGATCTTGGCTACACACCGCTGCAGATCGTCATCAAGATGATCCGCTGCAACGGACAGCCGGTGGCGAAGCTGTCGGACGCGCCGGAGAAGAACATGTGTACCGACGAGGCGTACCTCGCGTACCTGCGGCAGGTCTTCGACATCCGCTTGCCGGTCGCGCGGCCGGTGGCGAAGACGGCGTGAGCGCGCCGCGATGAAGCTCTCCAGGTTCCCGCGCGTGCGCTTCACGCACGCGCCCACGCCGCTGGAAGCGATGCCGAACCTGAGCCGCGCGCTCGGCGGGCCGAACCTGTGGATCAAGCGCGACGACTGCACGGGTCTCGCGACCGGCGGCAACAAGACGCGCAAGCTCGAATACCTGATGGGCGAGGCGCTGGCGCAGCGCGCCGACGTGGTCATCACGCAGGGCGCGACGCAGTCGAATCATGCGCGCCAGACCGCAGCAGCGGCCGCGAAGCTCGGGCTGGCCTGCGAGATCCTGCTCGAGGACCGCACCGGCTCGACGCAGGACGACTACCGCCGCTCGGGCAACGTGCTGCTCGACCGGCTGTTCGGCGCGACGCTGTCGCACGTTCCCGGCGGCACCGACATGGACGCGGCGATGGCGCGGCGCGCCGACGAACGGCGCGCGCAGGGCCGCAGGCCGTACGTGATTCCGGGCGGCGGTTCCAATGCGGTGGGCGCGCTCGGCTACGTGACGGCCGCGCTCGAACTCGCCGAGCAGGCGACGGTCGCGGGCCTGCCCATCGACCTGCTGGTGACCGCTACCGGCAGCACCGGCACGCACGCCGGGCTGCTGGCCGGCCTCGAAGGCGCGCCGACATCCCGGTGCTCGGCATCTGCGTGCGCGCCCCGCGCGACGTGCAGGAGCAGAAGGTGCACGCGCTGGCGGAACGCACCGCGGAGCTGCTCGGCGTGCCGGGCGCCGTCGCACGCGAGCGCGTGGTCGCGAACTCGGACTATGTCGGCGCTGGCTACGGCATGCCGACGCCGGCGATGCACGAGGCCATGGAACTCGCCGCACGCACCGAAGGCATCGTGCTCGACCCGGTGTACTCGGGCAAGGCGATGGCCGGACTCATCGACCTGGTGCGCCGGGGCCAGTTCGCCCGCCATCGCAACGTCGTGTTCCTGCACACCGGCGGCGCGGCCGGGCTGTTCGGCTACGTGCACGCCCGCGCCGCGCCTGGGACTGTAGGCGGAACCCATGCTGGGGACGTCATCGGCGGCATGGGACCGCTGGCCACGGCCGACTTCTTCGTCAAAAAGCTGCTCGCAGGCGCGCCGGCCACGCTGCGACGAAGATCACATTCCGGTGCTGATCCACTCGGTGCCGCAGTTGCCGTCGCGTCCGGCCGCAGTGCTGCGTGACGGCGCGTCGCCGCTGCCGGACCTGCTGGCTGCGCGTGACCGCCTGCTGGCGGCGGGCGCGACGATGCTGGCGATGCCCTGCAACACCGCGCATCGCTGGGCCGAGCCGATGATGGCGGACCGTGCGATCGATTTCCGCACATCGTCGATGCGGTTGCCGCGCGCATTCCGGCGGGCAGCACGCGGCTGGGCATCATCGCCACCGAGGCAACGCTGGCGGCGGGCATCTACGAGCGCCGCCTCGATGCAGGCATCGAGTGGCTGGTGCCGGACGACGTCACGTTCGCCCACGCCGTGCAGCCGTGCATCGACGCCGTGAAGTGCAACGCCCCGGCCGGCAGTGCCCGGCTGCTCGCCCGTGGTACAGGCGCTGCTGCAACCAGGGCGCGCAGCGCGGTGGTGCTGGCCTGCACCGAACTGCCGGTGGCGCTGGACGCGGGCAGCGCTGCGCTGCGCGCGCAATGCATCGATTCGACGGCGCACTGGCGCGTGCCTGCGTCGGTGCGTGGC
>JBGAIO010000033.1:0-24648 GCA_044225415.1 Burkholderiaceae bacterium
GACCCGCATCAGCTGCGTGTGGCCGCCCGACACC
Organism: Burkholderiaceae bacterium; assembly: GCA_044225415.1. GTDB lineage: Bacteria > Pseudomonadota > Gammaproteobacteria > Burkholderiales > Burkholderiaceae_F > JALORV01. The sequence goes on from JBGAIO010000033.1 coordinate 35, forward strand.
AGCAGCGCGACGAAGGGGAAGGCCGGCGCCGGTTCCGCCAGCAGCGGCGACAGCAGATGGCCTTCGAGATGATGGACGTCGACCACCGGCTTGCCGAGCGCATAGCCCAGCGCGTGCGCAATGCTGGCGCCGACCAGCAGGGCGCCGGCCAGACCGGGGCCGGCAGTGACGGCGATGGCGTCGATGTCGGCCGCGGCCAGATGCGCCGAGGCCAGCACGTCGTCCAGCAGCGGCAGCACGCGCCGGATGTGGTCGCGCGACGCCAGTTCCGGCACCACGCCGCCGTAGGCCCGGTGCATGTCGATCTGCGAATGCAGCGCCTGGCCGAGCAGGCCGCGGTCGCTGTCGAGCAGCGCGATGCCGGTCTCGTCGCAGGACGTTTCGATGCCGAGGATGCGCATCGGGCGATTTTACGGCGACACGGCCTGTCGGCCCGGCCTAAGTGCTTGGGTTGCCAGCACTTTTCAGTTGCGGCTATAATCGCCAGCTTTGTTTCCGGGCCAGCCCGCCTTTGCGTGCCCGCAGCCCGCCAACCCGTAGAGTGTTCTGACCCATGCCCACGATTCGCGTCAAGGAAAACGAGCCGTTTGAAGTTGCGCTGCGTCGCTTCAAGCGCACCATCGAGAAGAGCGGCCTGCTGACCGAACTGCGTGCGCGCGAGTTCTACGAGAAGCCCACGGCCGAGCGCAAGCGGAAGAAGTCCGCCGCCATCAAGCGCCACTTCAAGCGCCTGCGCAGCCAGATGCTGCCGAAGAAGATGTACTAGAGATGTACTGCTGCTAGCAGTGCCGCGCCTCGCGCGCGAGCCAGCCAGGTTCTGACAAAGCGCGCCTTCAGGCGCGCTTTTGTTTTCTGCATCAGGAGTCGAGCATGAGCACCGTTGCGCTGAAAGACCGCATCACCGAAGACATGAAGGCCGCGATGCGCGCGAAGGACGCGGCGCGTCTTTCCGCGATCCGCCTGCTGCAGGCCGCCATCAAGCAGAAGGAAGTCGACGAGCGCATCGTCGCCGACGACACGGCGGTGCTCGCCATCGTCGAGAAGCTGATCAAGCAGCGCAAGGACTCGATCGAGCAGTTCGGCAAGGCCGGCCGCGACGACCTGGTGGCGAAGGAGCGGGCCGAACTCGATCTGCTGACGGCCTACCTGCCGCAGCAGATGAGCGAGGCCGAAGTCATCGCCGTCATCGACGCGGCCATTGCCGATACCGGCGCCGCCGGGCAGGGTGGGCAGGGCATGGGCAGGGTGATGGCGGTGATCAAGCCGAAGCTCGCCGGCCGTGCCGACATGAGCAAGGTGTCCGCGCTGGTGAAGCAGCGGCTGGCCGGCTAGGCTCCCGGCACGTCACGCTTCGCGCACGGGGCGCTTTCGCGGCCATGATCCCGCACAGCTTCATCCAGGACCTGCTGGCGCGCGTCGACATCGTCGATGTCGTGGGCCGCAGCGTGCAGCTCAAGAAGGCGGGCCAGAACTTCCTGGGGCTGTGCCCGTTCCACGGCGAGAAGACGCCGTCGTTCACCGTCAGTCCGTCGAAGCAGTTCTATCACTGCTTCGGCTGTGGCGCGCACGGCAGCGCGATCGGCTTCGTCATGGAGCAGCGCGGGCTCAACTATGTCGAGGCCATCCGCGAGCTGGCGCAGAACGTCGGCATGGTGGTGCCGGAAAGCAGCGAGCGCAGCCGCGAGCAGACCAGCCGCACGACGGCGCTCACCGACCTGCTGAAGCGCGCGGCGGACTTCTATCGCGCGCAGCTGAAGACTGCGCCGGTCGCCATCGATTACCTGAAGGGCCGCGGGCTCACCGGCGAAACGGCACTGCGTTTCGCGCTCGGCTACTCACCCGATGCGTGGCAGCCGCTGCGCGCGGCCTTCGCCGCCGGGACGCCCAACTACGACGACCCGCAGCTCGTCGAAGCGGGTCTCGTCATCGCCGACGAAGGCAAGCGCTACGACCGCTTCCGCGGCCGCATCATGTTTCCGATCCGCAATGCGCGGGGCCAGCACATCGGCTTCGGCGCGCGCGTGCTCGGCGCCGGCGAGCCGAAGTACCTGAACTCGCCCGAGACGCCGGTGTATCGCAAGGGCCAGGAGCTCTACGGGCTCCACGAGGCGCGCGAATCGATCCGCCAGAAGGGCCGTGCCCTCGTCTGCGAGGGCTACCTCGACGTGATCCAGCTGTCGCAGGCGGGCTTCGGCGAAGCGGTGGCCGCGCTGGGCACCGCGGTGACGCCCGCGCACGTCGGCACGCTGCTGCGCCTGACTGAACACGTGATCTTCGCCTTCGACGGCGACGCGGCGGGCCGCAAGGCCGCGCGCCGTGCGCTGGAGGCTGCGTTGCCGGTCATCGCCGACACGCGCCGCGCGAGCTTCCTGCTGCTGCCCGAAGGTGAGGATCCCGACAGCATCGTCCGGCATGGCGGCGCAGCGGCCTTCGAGCGCGAACTGGCGCGTGCACTGCCGCTGTCGCGCTTCCTGATCGAGACGCTGTCGTCCGGTGCGGGCCGCTCGCTGGCGTCACCCGAAGATCGCGCGGCGATGCTGGCCGAGGCGCGGCCGCTGATCCTGTCGATGGCGCCGGGCGCGCTGCGCCTGCAACTGGTACGCGAACTGGCCGAGGCCGCGCGCACGCCGATGGAAGACATCGAGGCGCTCTACGGGCTGCGGCGCGCGCGCTCTGCGCCCGCGCCGCTGGCGCGTCGCACGCCGCACGCCGACGTCGAGGACCTGAAGCGCCGCATCCTGCAGCAGCTGCTCGCGCATCCGCTGCTGTCGCGCGAGTTCAGCGATTCGATCGCCGAGGAACATCTGGAGGGCGCGCAGACCGTGGACCAGGAGATCGTCGAGGTCTGGCGTGCCGCTGCCGCGCCGGAACCCGCCGCCGGCGCCGTGCTGACGCACGGCGCACTGCTGGAAGCGCTGCAGGACAGCGAGCACATCGACGACTACCGCACGCTCGCTGCGCAGGAAATGGAACTGGATACCGACATCGAGACCGCCCGGCTGGTGCTGGAAGAGGCGTTCCACAAGCTGCGGCTGCGCCGGCTGGCCGACGAGCGCCAGCAGCGGCTGGCCGACTACGAGAGCGAGCCGTCGCCCGAGCGGCTCAACGCCTACCAGGCGGCCGACCAGGCCTACACCCGGGCACGCGCCCGCGACCAGCAGACCTCGGCGGGGTGAGGGTCTGGCCGGCGCGGTGACGCCCGCCGGGAACACGGCGGCACGGCCGCTGTCAACAGTCTGCTAATATGTTGAATTCTCGACGTTTCGGCGGCACATGCCCACCGTGGCAGGCGCAGCCGAAGGCGTCGGCGCCCAGGAGATCACGATTCGATCGGTGGCGCAGCAGTCCGGCATCACGCAGCGTGCGTTCTCTTCGAGCCAACCTTGGCTCTGCGGCAGGTCCGCAACCCCACACGCGCCGATGCCCTGAGGTTCACGCTTGCCTTCGCGTGTGCTGACCCAATGATGCAAGGTGTGCTGCTGTCGTGCTGTGCCGCGATGCCGTTCGGCATCTTCGCGTGCGTGCGCGCTGCCGATCAATCTGGAGTGACTGAATGGTGACGAAGAAGCCGGTGGCCAAGGCCAAACCCGCGAAGCCTGCCCGTGCCGCGGAGCACGCGTCGGCGAAGAAGCCCGCGCCGGTGGTGAAGCCCGCCGCAGTGAAGAAAGACGCGAAGCCCGCTGCGAAGGCGGATCCCGCGGCGAAGGCCGTGCCTGTCAAGGCGGCTGCGCCCGTTGTGCCCGCCTCGCCGGCTGCGGCCGCGCCGCGTGGCCGGCCCGGCCGCAAGCCCAAGCAGACCGACGAACAATTGATGGGCGGCGAAGGTGCCGATGCCGTGCCCGAGGCCGGTGACGACGCCGTCGACCCGAGCGTGCAGATCGTCGAGAAGCTGTCGACCAAGCAGCGCGCCAAGGACCGCCGCGCCAAGGAAAAGGCGCTGAAGGAGGCGCTCGAGCGCAGCTATCACGGCACCGAGGAAGACCTCGAGGCCCGCCGCAACAAGCTGAAGGCGCTGATCAAGCTCGGCAAGGAGCGCGGCTTCCTGACCTACGCCGAGATCAACGACCACCTGCCCGACAACCTGGTCGATGCCGAGGCGATCGATTCGATCATCTCGACGTTCGGCGACATGGGCATCCAGGTCTTCGACCAGGCGCCCGATGCCGAGACGCTGCTGATGAACGAGAACGTTCCGGCCGCGACCACCGACGACGACGTCGAGGAAGAGGCCGAAGCGGCGCTGACCACGGTGGACGCCGAATTCGGCCGCACCACCGACCCGGTGCGCATGTACATGCGCGAGATGGGTTCGGTGGAGCTCCTGACGCGCGAAGGCGAAATCGAGATCGCCAAGCGCATCGAGGACGGCCTCAAGCACATGGTGATGGCCGTGTCGGCGTGCCCGACCACCATCGCCGAGATCCTCGCGCACTCCGAGCGCATTCGCGCCGGCGAGATCCCGATCGACGAAGTGGTCGATGGCCTGATGGATCCGACGGGTGAGGACTTCCCCACCGCCGGCGGCGACGACGATGACGAAGAGGGTGAAGAGACCACCGACATCGGTGCGTCGGGCATGACCGCCGCGCAACTCGACGAGCTGAAGGTGCGGGCGATCGACAAGTTCGATCACGTCGCCAAGCTGTTCGACAAGATGCGCGTCGCCTTCGAGAAGGAAGGCTACAAGTCGCCGGGTTACCTCAAGTCGCAGACGAAGATCCTCGACGAGCTGATGAGCCTGCGCTTCACCGCCAAGATGGTGGAGAGGCTGTCGGACACGCTGCGCAAGCAGGTGGACGAAGTGCGCAGCCTGGAAAAGCAGATCTACGAGATCATGGTCAACAAGTGCGGCATGCCGCGCGCGCACTTCCTGAAGTCCTTCCCGGGCAACGAGACCAGCCAGCGCTGGGCCGCGCGTGAAGCCGACGCCAGCCAGCCGTATTCGGAAGTGCTGAAGCGCAACCTGCCGGCCGTGCAGGAGCTGCAGGGCAAGCTCTCGGACCTGCAGAAGCGCGTGGTGCTGCCGCTGCGCGACCTGCGCGAGGTCTACAAGCAGATGGCCACCGGCGAAGCCAAGGCGCGCAAGGCCAAGCGCGAGATGACCGAGGCCAACCTGCGCCTGGTGATCTCCATCGCCAAGAAGTACACCAACCGCGGCCTGCAGTTCCTGGACCTGATCCAGGAAGGCAACATCGGCCTGATGAAGGCGGTCGACAAGTTCGAATACCGCCGCGGCTACAAGTTCTCGACCTACGCCACGTGGTGGATCCGCCAGGCGATCACGCGTTCGATCGCCGACCAGGCGCGCACGATCCGCATCCCGGTGCACATGATCGAGACGATCAACAAGATGAACCGCATCAGCCGCCAGATCCTGCAGGAAACCGGCACCGAGCCCGATCCCGCGACGCTGGCCGTCAAGATGGAGATGCCCGAGGACAAGATCCGCAAGATCCTGAAGATCGCCAAGGAACCGATCAGCATGGAAACGCCGATCGGCGACGACGACGATTCGCACCTGGGCGACTTCATCGAGGATCAGACGACCGTAGCGCCGGTGGACGCGGCGCAGTACAACAGCCTGTCGGGCGTCACCAAGGACGTGCTGGATTCGCTGACGCCGCGCGAGGCCAAGGTGCTGCGCATGCGCTTCGGCATCGAGATGTCCACCGACCACACGCTGGAAGAGGTCGGCAAGCAGTTCGACGTGACGCGCGAGCGCATCCGCCAGATCGAAGCGAAGGCGCTGCGCAAGCTGCGCCACCCCAGCCGCTCGGACAAGCTGAAGAGCTTCCTCGAATAGTCCATGCCGTCCACGATGAGGCGACCAACGCGAACGATGCTGACCAGCAGGGGCCGTTAGCTCAGTTGGTCAGAGCAGCGGACTCATAATCCGTTGGTCGCTGGTTCAAGTCCAGCACGGCCCACCACTCAGCCCAACGCACAGCAGGCATACGCACTTGTCGGAACATCAGGACTTCGATCACTTCGGGCTCGACCCGCGCATCGTCGCGGCCGTGAAGGCAATGGGCTACACCAAGCCCACGCCGATCCAGTCCAAGGCGATCCCGCTCGTCATGCAGGGTCGCGACGTCATGGGCGCGGCGCAGACCGGCACCGGCAAGACGGCGGGCTTTGCGCTGCCGATCATCCAGCGGCTGCTGCCGCAGGCGTCGACCAGCATGTCGCCGGCGCGCCATCCCGTGCGCGCGCTGGTGCTGACGCCGACGCGCGAGCTCGCCGACCAGGTGGCCGTGAACGTCAAGAGCTACATCGCCGGCACGCCGCTGCGCTGTGCGACGGTCTATGGCGGCGTCGACATGGATCCGCAGACGCAGGCGCTGCGCACGGGCGTCGAGATCGTCGTCGCGACGCCGGGCCGTCTGCTCGACCACCTGCAGATGAAGAACACGTCGCTGTCGCAGGTGCAGATCGTCGTGCTCGACGAGGCCGATCGCATGCTCGACATGGGCTTCCTGCCCGACATCTCGCGCATCCTGAACCTGCTGCCGAAGGAACGGCAGAGCCTGATGTTCTCGGCGACCTTCTCCGAGGAGATCAAGAAGCTCGCGGGGAATTTCCTGCGCGACCCGGTGCTGGTTGAAGTGGCGCGCAGGAACGCTACGGCCGAGAGCGTGACGCAGGAAGTGATCCGCGTGCACGACTCCGAAAAGCCCGACGCATTGCTGCAGCTGTTGCGCACGCGCGGAGACGACGGCGGCCGGCTCACGCAGGTGCTGGTATTCGTCAATTCGAAGATCGAATGCCGCCGGCTGGCGCGGCAGCTCGAGAAGTCCGGCGTCAACGCCGACGCGATCCACGGCGACAAGACGCAGGACGAGCGCATGAAGGCGCTCGAGGGCTTCAAGGCGGGCACGATCGAAGTGCTGGTCGCCACCGACGTGGCCGCGCGTGGACTCGACATCGTCGAACTGCCGGTGGTGATCAACTTCGACGTGCCGTTTTCGCCCGAGGACTACGTGCACCGCATCGGCCGCACGGGCCGCGCGGGCGCGTCGGGCCTCGCGATCATGCTGATGACCGGCGCCGACGAGCGTTCGGTCGCGGCCATCGAGAAACTGACGAAACAGAAGTTCGAGGTGGGTTCGCTCAGTGTCGATCGGCCGCGTCGCGAAGGTCGTGAAGGCCGGGAGGGTCGCGACAGCCGGGAGGGCCGCGAGCGACGCGATCGCGAGGACCGTCGCGATCGCGGGGATCGCAGCGCGACGCCGGCGCCGTGGACGCGTCCTCCGGCACCCGTCGACGACTTCTTCACGAAGCCTTACGAAGACAGCGCCGCGACGCGCACGACGTCCGCCGTCGAGTCGCCGGCATCGACCGATCCGGTCAAGCCCTCGAGGGGCGGCCGCGTGGCCGCGCTGCTGGGCGGCGGCAAGCGCTGAACACCGACGGCGCGCGCTTCAAGGCAGCGGCGCATCCGCGCCGAAGGCGATGACGTGATCGGCCTCGAGCCGGATGCCGATCATCTCGCCGATCGCATGATCATGGTGGCTGGGCACCAGCGCGAGCACCTCGCGGCCGCTCGGGAGCGCGAGCGTGTAAACGAAATCGCCACCGCGAAATACGCGCCGCTGCACACGCGCCTTGAGCAGGCTCGCATCGTCGTGCACGACGTCGTCCGGACGCACCAGCACTTCCACTGAATCGCCGGCGCGGACCCTGCGTGCCGGCGGCGGGCCGCGCAGCTCGCCGAGCTCCAGCATCAGCCCGCCGTCCGGCAGCACGCGCGCCGGCACGAACACACCCTGGCCGATGAAGTCCGCCACGAAGCGGGTCGCCGGCCGGTGATACAGCTCGTAGGGGCGGTCCCACTGTTCAAGCACGCCGCCATGCATCACGCCCACGCGATCGGCGATGGCGAAGGCCTCCTGCTGGTCGTGCGTGACCAGAATGGCGGTCGTGCCGCTCGCTTTCAGGATGTCACGCACTTCGTGGCTCAGCCGCTGGCGCAGTTCGACGTCGAGACTGGAAAACGGCTCGTCCATCAGCAGCAGCGCCGGGTGCGGCGCCAGTGCGCGGGCCAGCGCGACGCGCTGCTGCTGGCCGCCGGACAGTTCGTGCGGATAGCGCTGCGCCAGCGCTGCCAGGCCGACGAGATCGAGCATCTGTGCCGTGCGCAGGTTGGCCTGCGAACGCAGCGCGGACTGCGCGTGCAGGCCGAAGGCGACGTTCTGCGCGACGCTCAGGTGCGGAAACAGCGCGTAGTCCTGGAACACCAGGCCGACGCCGCGCTTCTCGGGCGGCTCGCTGTGATGCGCGTCGGCCACCACGCGCCCGTCGATCGCGATCGTGCCGGCGGAGACGGGCACGAAGCCGGCGATCGCCCGCAGCAGCGTGGTCTTGCCGCAGCCGGAGCGGCCGACGATGCAGCCGAGTTCACCCCGCTGCAGAGCGAGCGACAGATGCTGCAGGACCGGCGCGCCGCTGCTGTAGGCGACCGCGAGTCCGTCGATCGCGAGCAGGGTCGCCGTCTGCGCGCACTGCGATATCGCGTGCTGTGCGGGCCGGTCGGCCGAGGTCAGGGCGTCGCGATGCATACGGCGAGTGTAAGTCACCTGCAGTCGATTCTCGTTTGCATTTAGACTGCCCCCTGACCCAACAGCACGGCGAACGGGAACCACAGGCATGGCGACGAGCCGCGCAGACGCGCGTGCGACTGCGCTGCAGGGCTCTGGTCTGCCGGCCGCGCGCGATCAACATGGGTCGCGGATGCGCCGCCGCGCCACCGCAAGCCAGCCGCTGCTGCTGGTGCTGCTCGCGCTGACTGCGGCGCTGGTCGGCCTGCCGGTCCTCAGCGTGTTCGCCAGCTTCGTCGACAGCGCGGCGTCGGCCGACACGCTGCGCCATCTCGCCGCGACGGTCATACCCGGTGCGCTGCTGGAAACACTGATCCTCGGCAGCGGTGTGCTCGCAGGCGTCATCGTGATCGGCACCGCTGCGGCCTGGATCGTCGCGAGCTGCGAATTTCCCGGGCGCCGCTTCTTCGAATGGGCGCTGCTGCTGCCGCTGGCGATGCCGGCCTACATCACGGCCTACGCCTACACCGATGCACTGCAGTTCGCAGGCCCGGTGCAGAGCGCGCTGCGCGCGGCCTTCGGCTGGCGCCACGGCGACTACTGGTTTCCCGAGATCCGCTCGCTCGCCGGCGGCATCTTCGTGTTCACGCTGGTGCTGTATCCGTACGTCTACCTGCTGGCGCGCACGGCCTTCGTGGCGCGCACCGCCGCAATGATCGATGCGGCGCGATGCCTCGGCCTGACGCCATGGCAGACGTGGTGGCAGGTCAACGTGCCGCTGGCGCGGCCCGCGATCGTCGCGGGCGCGCTGCTCGCGCTGATGGAAACGCTGGCCGACTACGGCGCGTCGGTCTACTTCGGGCTGCAGACCTTCACGGCCGCGATCTATCGCGCCTGGTTCTCGCTCGGAGATCGCATGGCCGCGAGCCAGCTCTCGGCGGTGCTGCTCGTCATCGTGCTGCTGCTGCTCGCCGTCGAGCGGCGCGCGCGCGGCCGTGCACGCTTCTACACGCCCACGGCCAGTCAGCGGCCCGCACCGCGCGCGCCGCTGGGCGGACTGCGTGCGGCCGGCGCCATCGCGGCCTGCGCACTGCCGATCCTGCTGGGCTTCGCCATCCCGGTCTGGCTGCTGCTGCGCCTGCTGCTGCCGGCGTGGACGCAGCTCGACTGGGCCCGCTACTCGCACTGGCTGCTGAACACCGTCATCGTCGGGGCGGGCGGCGCGATGGTGGTGCTGCTGACGGTGCTCGCGCTGGCCTACGCCGCGCGCAACGCGGCGCGCGGCCTGCCGCAGTCGATGGCGCGCAGCTCGGTGTGGCTGCTGAGCCTGGGCTATGCGCTGCCGGGCTCGGTGATCGCGGTCGGCATCCTGGTGCCCCTCGCGCGCTTCGACAACGCGCTCGATGCGGCGATGAAATCGGCGCTCGGCATCGGCACCGGCCTGCTGCTCACCGGCAGCGTCGTGGCGCTGCTGTACGGTTATCTGGTGCGCTACTTCGCGGTCGCTTACCAGTCGGTCGACGCCGGACTGGCGCGCATCACGCCGACGATGGACGCGAGCGCGCGCAGCCTCGGCGCGTCGCCGCTCACGGTGTTCTTCCGCGTGCACCTGCCGATGCTGGGCCCGTCGGTGATGGCCGGCATGCTGCTGGTGTTCGTCGACGTGATGAAGGAGCTGCCGGCCACGCTGGTGCTGCGCCCCTTCAATTTCGACACGCTCGCGGTCATCGCCTATCAGCTGGCCAGCGACGAACGCCTGGGCGAGGCGGCGCTGCCGTCGCTGACCATCGTGCTGGCCGGCGTGCTGCCGGTGGTGCTGCTGTCGCGGGCCATCGCGCGCGCCGCGGGGCCGGGCCACGCGTAGTACGCTTGCGCCCTCTTCGCAGGGCACGTTCGAGAGGACAACGCATGGGCTACGCGATTGCGGCACCGGCACAGGCCGTCGTGCCGATCGACGGCAGCACGGATCTCTATCCGGTGCACCGCATCTACTGCGTGGGTCGCAACTACGCGGATCACGCGAAGGAAATGGGCTTCTCCGAACGCGAGGCGCCGTTTTTCTTCAGCAAGCCGGCCGATGCCGTGCTGCCCGTGCCTTTCGGCGCCACCGGCGAGATGCCGTATCCGCCGGCCACCGCCAATCTGCATCACGAGATCGAACTGGTGGTGGCCATCGGCAGGGGCGGACGCGCCATCGCCGCGGCCGACGCCTTCGCGCATGTGTGGGGCTACGCGGTGGGCCTGGACATGACGCGCCGCGACCTGCAGTTCGCGCTGCGCGACAAGGGCCGTCCGTGGGACGTCGCCAAGGGTTTCGACTGCTCTGCACCGATTTCGCCGCTGAGGCCCGTTGCGAAGACCGGCGAGATCACGCGCGGCGAGATCTGGCTCGATGTGAACGGACAGCGGCGGCAGGGCAGCGACGTGTCGAAGCTGATGTGGAGCGTTGCGGAGACCATCGAACATCTGTCGGGCTACTACACGCTCGCGCCGGGCGACCTGATCTTCACGGGCACGCCTGAAGGCGTCGGCGCGGTGGTGCGCGGCGACCTGCTGGCGGGCGGCATCGCCGGCATCGGCGGGCTGCAGGTCCGTATCGTCTGACTGCGGCGCGGGTGATGAAGCCGACGGTGCTGCTGAACGCTTTGCTCGCGTTCGCGGTGTCGATGTCGCCCGCAGCTGCGCAGACCGTGACCCTCAAGGTGCATCACTTCCTGCCGCCGGGTTCGACCACGCACGCGAAGCTGCTGGTGCCATGGTGCGCGAAGCTCGAGGCCGAATCCGCCGGCCGGCTGAAGTGCCAGCTCTTCCCGTCGATGCAGCTCGGCGGCACCGCGCCGCAGCTCTACGACCAGGTGCGCGACGGCGTGGTCGACGTCGTATGGACACTGCCCGGCTACAACGCGGGCCGCTTTCCGGCGATGGAAGTGTTCGAGCTGCCGTTCATGATCAAGGATGCCGAGTCCGCATCGCGCGCGGCGTGGCAGTACTACGCGAAGCATGGCACGAGGGAATTCGGCGACGTGCGGCCGCTGGCCGTGCATGTGCACGACGCCGGACAGCTGCATACGCGCGACAAGGCCGTGCGCGTGCTGGAAGACTTCCGCGGGCTGAAGCTGCGCGCGCCCACGCGCCAGACCAACAAGCTGCTGGCCGCGCTCGGCGCGGTGCCCGTGTCGATGCCGGTGACCGGTCTCGCGGATGCGATGAGCAAGGGCGTGCTCGACGGTGCCGTGATCCCCTGGGAAGTGGTGCCTGCCGTCAAGGTGCAGGAGGTGGCGCGCTTCCACACCGAGACGGATCCGGCGCAGCCCGCGCTCTATACGGCGGTGTTCCTGCTGGCGATGAACCGCGCGAGCTACGACCGGCTGCCGCCCGACCTGCGCGCGATCATCGATCGGAACTCAGGTGAAGCGCTGTCGGCGCAGGCCGGCCGGCTGTGGGACGAGCAGAAGACGCCCGCCCGGCAGCTGGCGGTCGAACGCGGCAACACGATCGTCGTCATCCCCGCGAAGGAGCTGAAGCGCTGGCAGGCTGCGGCGGCACCGATCGAAGCGGCGTGGATCGATGACGTGAAGGGCCGCGGGCTCGACGGCAGCGCGCTGCTCGCCGAGGCACGGGCGCTGATCGCGCGCGCCGATGCGGAACGATCGGCCGCGCAGTCCGCGACCCCGTCCGATGCGTCACGCCGTTCCGAGCGCGTGCCGCCGGCGCCGCGCGCCGGGCGCCCGGCAACGCAGTAGGCCGGCCCGCATGAGGCGCGCACTGTCAGCGGCGTCGGTCGCGCTCGCGCTGCTGGGTGCGGTCGTGCTCGTGGCCGTCGCCGCATTGACGGTGGCGTCGATCGCCGGGCGTTGGCTCGCCGACGCCCCGATCGCCGGCGACGTCGAACTGGTGCAGCTCGGCACCGCGGCCGCGATCGCGCTTTTCCTGCCGTATTGCCAGCTGCATGGCAGTCATCTCGTCGTCGACCTGTTCACGGCGCGCGCAGATGCCTGTTTCAATCGCCGGCTGGATCGCATGGCGAACGTCGCTTCGGCGGTCGTGCTCGCGCTGCTCGCGGCGCGCGCAGCCACCGGAGTGGCGGATCTCTCTCGGGCACATGAGACATCGATGGTGCTCGGCATTCCGCTGTGGCTGCCATACGCGACGATGGCGCCGTCGCTCGCGCTGGCTGCCGCGGTCGCTCTGCTCGGTCCCGGCGCGCGCTCCGCGGTGGGCGCGGGCGCAGCGCCGACGTCGAGCCACGCTCAGTCGCGCTGATCCGCATGGCCGCCTGGTCGCCGCTGCTGCTGTTTGCCGCGATGCTGCTGCTGATGGCGCTGCGCGTGCCGATCTGGGTCGCGATGTTCCTGCCCGGCGCAGTGGGTTATGTCGCGCTGTCGGGTGCGGATGCGTGGCTCGCCAGCCTGAAGGGCATGGTGTTCGCGCGCTTCTCGATCTACGACCTGTCGGTGATTCCGCTGTTCCTGCTGATGGGCAACCTGGCATCCGAGGGCGGCCTGTCGCAGGCGCTGTTCCGCGCGGCGGCGAGCTTCGTCGGCCACTGGCGCGGCGGACTCGCGCAGGCCTCGATCCTGGCGAGCGCGGCCTTCGGCTCGGTGTGCGGCTCGTCGGTCGCGACGGCCGCGACGATCGCGCAGGTGGCGCTGCCCGAGATGCGGCGCTATCGCTACGACGGCGGCTTCGCGTCGGCGACGCTGGCCGCCGGCGGCACGCTCGGCATCCTGATTCCGCCGTCGGTGGTGCTGGTGCTGTACGCGATCATCGCCGAGCAGAACATCGCGAAGCTGTTTGCGGCGGCGCTGCTGCCGGGGCTGCTCGCGGCAGCGCTTTATTGCGGTGCCATCGCGCTCACCATGCGCGCGCGTCCTGCCCTCGGGCCGGCCGAGCCGCGCGTGCCATGGCGCGCGCGCTGGCCGACGCTGACCGGCGTGCTGCCGGTGCTGCTGATCTTCCTCGTCGTGCTGGGTGGCATCTACGGCGGCATCTTCACCGCCACCGAAGCGGCCGCGGTCGGCGTGCTGCTCACGGCGGTCGCGGGCGTGGCGCGCCGCAGGCTGAACGCCGCGGCCTGGCGCCGCGCGCTGCTCGCCACCGCGCAGACCTCCGGCATCATCTTCATGATCTTCATCGGCGCCGACATGCTCAACGGCGCGCTGGCGCTGTCGCAGATGCCAGCGCGCGCCGCGCAGTTCGTCGGCGAGCTCGGCTGGCCGCCGCTCGCCGTCGTCGCGATGGTGCTGCTGTTCTACATCGTGCTCGGCGGCGTGATGGACGAGATGTCGATGCTGCTGCTGACGCTGCCGGTGGTCTTTCCTGCCGTGATGCAGCTCGATATCGCCGGGCTGACGCTGGAACAGAAGGGCCTGTGGTTCGGCGTGCTGCTGCTCACCGTCGTCAACATCGGCCTGATCGCGCCGCCGGTCGGGCTCAACGTCTACGTCGTGGGCGCGCTCGCGCCCGACGTGCCGATCGGCCGCGTCTACCGCAATGTCTTTCCGTTCCTGGCCGCGGACGCGCTGCGGTTGACCCTGCTGGTGGCGGTGCCGGCGCTGTCGCTCGCGCTCGCCGGCTTCGTGCGCTGAAGTTGCACACCGAGGTGAACGATGAAGCTCTACAACTACTTCCGCAGTTCCGCGTCGTTCCGCGTGCGCATCGCGCTGAACTTCAAGGGCCTCGCCTACGAGCAGGTGCCGGTGCACCTGACGCGTGGCGGCGGCGAGCAGCTTGCGCCGGCGTTCCGTGCGCTCAATGCGGACCAGCTGGTGCCGGTGCTGGACGACGATGGCCGGCTGCTGACACAGTCACTCGCCATCATCGAATACCTGGAGGAAACGCATCCGCAGCCGCCGCTGCTGCCCGCCGACCCCGTCGCACGCGCCTTCGCGCGTTCGATCGCGTTGAGCATCGCGTGCGAGATCCACCCGCTGAACAACCTGCGCGTGCTGCGCTACCTGGTGCGTGACCTGAAGGTGAGCGAAGCGCAGAAGGAGGCGTGGTATCGCCACTGGGTGGAGCAGGGCCTGGGCGCGCTCGAGGCGCGCCTGGTCGCCGAGGCGCGCAGCGGCCGGTACGTACTGGGCGACACGGTGACGCTGGCCGACGTGCTGCTGGTGCCGCAGATCTTCAACGCGCAGCGCTACGACTGCCGGCTCGATCACGTGCCGGTCGTGATGGGCATTTTCGAACGCTGCATGCAGTTGCCGGCCTTCATCGACGCGCAGCCTTCGCGCCAGCCTGACGCCGAATAACCCTGTCTGCGACCGCGACGTAAGTCTCGCGCAAGGCGCGCTGTGCATGCCGGGTGAACCAACGGCGTGCTGATCCAGTCACATCCTGTCAGCAGGTGGTCTCCGTGCGGCAGCGCCTGTGGCATGCGCCTTGCTGCATTTTTTGCGGTCGGGAAGACTCGGGAGGGTTGAATTCATGGACATGAATCGCCGGGGGTTCTTCAGGGCGTGCGCGACCGGCGTCGCCGGATCGAGCATGGCGATGCTGGGCTTTTCTCCTCAGGCGGTACTCGCCGAAACGCGTGCCTTCAAGCTGGCGCGCACCGTCGAGACTCGCAACACCTGCACCTACTGCTCGGTCGGCTGCGGCCTGCTGATGTACAGCCTGGGCGACAACGCCAAGAACGTGCAGTCGAGCATCGTCCACATCGAAGGCGACGGCGACCACCCGGTCAACCGCGGCACGCTGTGCCCCAAGGGCGCCGGGCTGCTCGACTACGTGCACAGCCCCAACCGCGTGAAGTATCCCGAATACCGTGCGCCCGGCACCAATGAGTGGCGCCGCCTGTCGTGGGACGAGGCGCTGGATCGCATTGCGCGCCTGATGAAGGACGATCGCGACAGGAATTTCGTGGCCGCCACGGCGTCCGGCGCGAAAGTGAACCGCTGGATCTCCACCGGCTTCCTCGCGGCCTCGGCCTCGTCGAACGAAGCCGGCTACATCACGCACAAGGTGGTGCGCGCGCTGGGCATCCTGCCCTTCGACAACCAGGCACGTGTCTGACACGGCCCGACGGTGGCCAGTCTGGCCCCGACGTTCGGCCGTGGAGCGATGACCAACCACTGGGTGGACATCCGCAACGCCGATGTCATCCTGATCATGGGCGGCAATGCTGCCGAGGCGCACCCCTGCGGCTTCAAATGGGTCACCGAGGCCAAGGCGCACCGCAAGGCGAGATTGGTGGTGGTCGATCCGCGCTTCACGCGCTCCGCAGCGGTGGCTGACTACTACGCCCCGATCCGCGTCGGCACCGACATCGCGTTCCTGGGCGGCGTCATCAACTACCTGTTCGCCAAGGACCGCATCCAGCACGCCTATGTGAAGGCGTACACCAACGCCGGCTTCGTCATCAACGACACCTACTCGTTCGCCGACGGCCTGTTCTCGGGCTACGACGCGCAGAAGCGGGCCTACGACCCGTCGAGCTGGGCCTATGAGCTGGACAAGGACGGCTACGCGGTGGTCGACGCGACGCTGCAGCATCCGCGCTGCGTGCTGCAGATCATGAAGGCGCACTACGCGCGCTACACGCCGGAGATGGTGTCGAAGATCTGCGGCACGCCGCAGGAGCGCTTCCTCAAGGTGTGCGAATACATCGCCTCGTCGGCCGATGCCGGCCGGGCGATGACGATCCTCTACGCGCTGGGCTGGACGCAGCACTCGCAGGGTTCGCAGATCATCCGCACCGCGGCCATCCTGCAGCTGCTGCTGGGCAACGTCGGACTACCCGGCGGCGGCGTGAACGCGCTGCGCGGGCATTCCAACATCCAGGGGCTGACTGACCTGGGCCTGCTCACCAACTCGCTGCCCGGCTACCTCACGCTGCCGCGCGAGAGCGAACAGGACTTCGACGCATTCCTGAAGCAGCGCACGCAGAAGGCGCTGCGGCCCAACCAGATGGCGTACTGGCAGAACTACCCGGCCTTCCACGTCAGCCTGATGAAGGCGTGGTACGGCGCGGCCGCCACGAAGGACAACCATTGGGCCTACGACTACCTGCCCAAGCTGGACCGCAACTACGACGTGCTGCAGACCTTCGAGCTGATGGGCCAGGGCAGGATCAACGGCTACTTCTGCCAGGGCTTCAACCCGCTGCAGTCGTTCCCGCACAAGGCCAAGGTGGTCGGTGCGCTGTCGAAGCTGAAGTTCATGGTCAGCATCGATCCGCTGACCACGGAGACCTCCGAGTTCTGGCGCAACTTCGGTCCGTACAACGACGTCGATCCGGCGAAGATTCCCACCGAGGTGTTCCGCCTGCCGTCGACCTGCTTCGCCGAGGAGGAAGGCTCCATCACCAACTCGGGCCGCTGGCTGCAGTGGCACTGGAAGGGCGGAGAGCCGCCCGGCGAGGCGCTGCCCGATACCGAGATCATGTCGCGCCTGTTCCTGCGGCTGCGCGCGCTGTACCAGAAGGAGGGCGGCGCCTATCCGGAACCGATCCTGAACCTGAGCTGGCCGTACAAGCAGGCCGCCAATCCGTCGCCCGAGGAAGTGGCGATGGAATACAACGGCAGAGCGCTGGGCGACGTCATCGATCCAACCGACAAGACGCGCGTGCTGGCGCGCGCCGGGCAGCAGCTGGCGGGCTTCGGCCTGCTGCGCGACGACGGCTCGACGTCATCCGGCTGCTGGCTCTATACCGGCTGCTGGACCGAGGCCGGCAACCAGATGGCGCGCCGTGACAACTCCGATCCGTACGGCGTGGGCCAGAGCCTGAACTGGTCGTGGGCGTGGCCTGCCAATCGGCGCATCCTCTACAACCGCGCATCAGCCGATCCTCAGGGCAAGCCGTGGAGCGCCGATCGCCGCTACATCGCATGGAACGGCACGGCCTGGGTCGGCGCCGACGTGCCCGACATGCGGCCCAACGCCGCGCCGGACCAGGACGTCGGCCCGTTCATCATGAACGCCGAAGGCGTGGCGCGACTGTTCGCACCCACCGGCATGGCCGACGGTCCGCTGCCCGAGCACTACGAGCCTTTCGAGTCGCCGGTGACGGTGAACCTGATGTCGCCCAACAATCCGCAGGCCTTCGCCAATCCGGCGGCGCGCGTGTTCAAGGGCGACATGGAAGCCTTCGGCAAGCCGGCGGAGTTTCCGTACGCGGCCACCACCTACCGCCTGACCGAGCACTTCCACTTCTGGTCCAAGCACGCGGAGCTCAACGCGATCACGCAGCCGCAGCAGTTCGTCGAGATCGGCGAGGACCTGGCGCGCGAGAAGGGCATCGCCAACGGCTCGAAGATCCGCGTGCGCTCCAACCGCGGCGTCATCGAATCGGTGGCGCTGGTGACCAAGCGCATCCGCGCTCTGGACTGCAACGGCACCAGGGTGCACACCGTGGGCATCCCGATCCACTGGGGCTTCACGGGCCTGACGCGCATGGGCTACGTCGCCAACACGCTGACGCCTTTCGTGGGTGACGCCAACACGCAGACGCCGGAGTTCAAGGCCTTCATCGTCAACATCGAGAAAGCCTGAGGCCGCCCATGTCATCCCTGCAATCACTGGATCTGGCGCGCGTTCCGCCACCACCACCACGCCGCCGTCGGTGCGCCGCGCGACGGAAGTCGCCAAGCTCATCGACGTGTCGAAGTGCATCGGCTGCAAGGCCTGCCAGGTCGCGTGCAGCGAATGGAACGACCTGCGCGACGAGATCGGCTTCAACGTGGGCGTCTACGACAATCCGGCGGACCTGTCGGCGCGCTCATGGACCGTCATGCGCTTCCACGAGCACGAGGAGAACGACCATCTCGAATGGTTGATCCGCAAGGACGGCTGCATGCACTGCGCCGATCCCGGCTGCCTGAAGGCCTGCCCGTCGCCGGGCGCGATCGTGCAGTACGCCAACGGCATCGTCGACTTCATCGAGGAACACTGCATCGGCTGCGGCTACTGCATCACCGGCTGCCCGTTCAACATCCCGCGCATCTCGAAGGAGGACAACCGCGCCTACAAGTGCACGCTGTGCTCCGATCGCGTGGTCGCGGGCATGGAGCCGGCCTGCGTGAAGACCTGCCCCACCGGCTGCATCACCTTCGGCACCAAGGAGGCGATGAAGGAGCACGCGGCCGAGCGCATCGTCGACCTGAAGGAGCGCGGCTTCGCCAACGCGGGCCTGTACGACCCGCAGGGCGTGGGCGGCACGCACGTGATGTACGTGCTGCAGCATGCCGACCGCCCCGAGCTCTATCACAACCTGCCGCGCGATCCGCAGGTGAGTCCGTTCGTTTCGCTGTGGAAGGGCCTGCTCAAGCCGCTGAGCCTGGTGGCCATCGGGGCCGCCGCGCTGACCGGCTTCTTCCACTACATGCGCGTCGGCCCGAACGATGCCGACGGCGATACCGTGCCGGCCGAGCGCCCGGGCGTGGGCGCCGAGCCGCCGCTCAACGACGAGGAGCGCGACCATGCATGATCCCGCCGTCCGTGGTCCCGGCCGCAGCCTGCCGCGCAGCGAAGCCGCGCTGCAGGCCAATCCGCATGCCAGCTATCCGGTCGACTACCGTCCCGACGCGCGCATCGTGCGCTATACGGCCAACGAGCGCACGCTGCACTGGGCGCTGGCCATCGCGTTCTTCCTCGCGGGCCTGTCCGGCATGGCGCTGTTCCATCCTGCGCTGTTCGGCCTGTCGGGCCTGTTCGGCGGCGGACAGTGGACGCGCGTGCTGCACCCGTTCTTCGGCATCGCGATGGTCCTGTTCTTCTTCCTGTTCGCGATCGTCGCGCGACTGACGGCCGACAATCGCATCACGGCGGATGACCGGCGCTGGCTGACGCAGATCGGCGACGTGGTCACCAACCGCGAAGACCGGCTGCCGCGCATGGGCCGCTACAACGCCGGGCAGAAGATGCTGTACTGGGTGCTGATCCTGGTGCTGCTCACGCTGCTGGTCACCGGCTTCCTGTTCTGGCGGCCGTGGTTCGCGCACTACTTCCCCATCGGCGTGATCCGCATCGCGACGCTGCTGCACGCCTACGCGGCTGCTTTGCTCGTCGTGCTCATGGTCGTGCACATCTACTCGGCGTTCTGGGTCAAGGGTTCGATCCGCGCGATGGTGCAGGGATGGGTGAGCCAGCGCTGGGCACATCGCCACCATCCGATGTGGCTGCAGCGCATGCTGGGCCGGAGCCGGCTGCGATGAGCGTCGCGCAGCAGCGATTGCTGTCGCCGGAGGAGATCGCCGGACAGACGCCGAGCCGCATCCCGCGAGCGTTGCTGCCCGACGCCGGCGACGTATTCGCACGTCGCGCCGCGCGGCTGCGCGCGCTCGCCGACGGCCACGCCGCGGGACCTTACCTGGCGTTCGTCGCGCGCATCGCCGAACGGCAGCAGCAGGCGCTGGAGGCTGCAGGCCCCTTGCCGCGCCGGGACCTCGCGGGCGTCGAGCGCGCGCGCGACCACGGCTTTCCCCCGGTGGCGCTGGCGAGCGAGCCGCTGTCGGCCGAATGGCGCGGCGTGCTGCGCGCCATCGTGTCCGGTGTCGAGCCGCAGCTGCCGCCACAGGCGCGGCCGGTGCTGCGCCGTTTGCTGGAAGCGCCGGATGCATTGCTGGACCAGCAGGCGCAGCGGCTGCTGAACGGCACGGCGCTCGGGCTGGACACCGCCTCCGCACCATTCATCGGCGCCGCCCTGCAGGTGCATGCGACGCGCCGCGCGCTGGCGCTGCCGGCCGGCGTGCTCGAGGGCAGCGCGCCGACATCGCTGTGTCCGTGCTGCGGCAGCCCGCCGGTGGCGAGCGTCGTGCGCATCGGCGGCGATGCCGCCGGCCTGCGCTACCTGCAGTGTTCGCTCTGCAGCACGCAGTGGCACATGGTGCGCATCAAGTGCGCACGCTGCCAGAGCACGAAGGGCATCTCGTATTACGCGCTCGACGATGCGGGCGCGCACGTGGATGAGCCGACGGGCAACGCGCCGCGCCACGGCCATCCGGTGATGGCCGAGGCGTGCACCGAGTGCGGCAGCTACACCAAGATCGTGTACATGGATCGCGATCCCGCGGTGGACGCGTGCGCCGACGATCTCGCGACGCTGACGCTGGACCTGTTGATGGACGAGCGCGAGTTCCTGCGCTGGGGCGTCAACTTCATGCTGCTGCACGGCGATCCGGATGAGGCCGAGTCCGCCGCTCCGCCAGCGTCCGACAGCGCCGGTCTTCGGGAGGCATCGCCATGAATCGGATCCTGTACGCGGTACCCGCGCTGCTGCTGGCAGCGTGCAATCCCTCGGGTCCGGGTTCTCCACCCGCACCGGGCGCGACACCCGCCAGCTCTTCGACTGCCGGCAGCGCGCCGCCCGGCGCGCAGCCGTTGCCGCCGGCCACTCCACCGCCCGCGTCCACGATGTCTGCTGCGCCCGGCAGCCAGGCACCCAATGCCGCGGCCGAATCCAAGTCCGAGGGTTCCGGTGGCGGCGGCAATCCGAATCAGGTGCAGGAAAGCGCCGCACACGGTGCGACGCAGACCACGGAAGGGCAGAAGAAATAGCGTGCTGCCTGCGCGCACCCGGTGCGGCACATCACATCTGCCGGAACAGGTGCAGGTAGCTGCGGCTCACGGGCAACACCTCGCTGCGGCCCTTGAGGTGGATATCGGCCGTCTCGTTCTCGCCGCGTCGCACATGGCTGATCGCGGCCAGGTTGACGACGACCGAGCGGTGCACCTGCGCGAAGCGCGCGGGATCGAGCTGCGCGACCAGTTCCTTCAGCGGCGTACGGATGATCGCCTCGCCGGGCTTGCCGTCGTCGCCCCGCCAGGCGACCAGGGTGTACTTCTCGTCGGAACGCAGGAAGTCGATGTCGTCGACGGCGATCAGCCGCAGCATCGGACCCACGGTCGCGCGGATCCAGCGCAGTGAAGCCTGAGATGGGTCGGGTTGCAGTCGCGCGGCCAGCTGCAGCAGCAAGGCATCGGTGTTCGCGGCCGGCTGTGCTGCCCGCAGTCGCTCCTGCACGCGGCTCACCGTATCGGCAAGGCGCGCCGCTTCCACCGGCTTGACGACGTAGTCGAGCACGCCCTGCGCAAAGGCTTCGACCGCGTACTGGTCGAAGGCGGTGACGAACACCAGATGCGCACGGCGCCCGATGAGCCGTGCGGCGTCCACACCGGAGACGCCCGGCATATGGACGTCGAGAAAGCACACGTCGGGCTGCAGCGCCTCGAACTGCTCGACCGCTTCGCGCCCGTTGCGGGCCTGCGCGACGATCTGCAGCGCCGGCCAGGCCTGCTGCAGCATGGCGGCGAGCGACTCGCGCAGCAGCGGCTCGTCGTCCGCTATCAGCGCGGTCGGAGCGGTCTTCATGGCGCGGCCCTGCGCACGGGAAACTGCAGCTCGGCGCGTGCGCCCCGCGGTTCGCGCGACGTGACCGACAGGCGCGCGTCGCCGCCGAAGGCCAGCTGCAGTCGCTCGCGCAGCGACGCGAGCCCGGTGCCCGGGCTGCCGCCGTGCGCCTGCAGACCAAGGCCCGAGTCCTCGACCGTCACGACGCAGCGGTCATCGAACAGCGCCGCGCGCACGTCGATGCGGCCGCCGACTTCGGACGGATCGAGGCCGTGGCGCACCGCGTTCTCCACCAGCGTCATCAGTGTCATGGAGGGGCATTCGACGGCGCGCGCCGCGTCGCTGGCGTCGATCGAGAACTGCAACCGGTCCGGCATGCGCATGCGCATCAGCTCGAGATAGGCGCGTACCAGATCGATCTCCTGTCCGAGCGTGGAGCTCGCCTCGTCCAGCCGGGGCACTGCAGCGCGCAGGTACGCCACCAGGCTGCGCAACACGGCGGAGGCCTGCGGTGAACCGGCGTCGACCAGGGCCTGCACGTTGGCGAGCGTGTTGAAAAGGAAATGCGGCTGCACCTGCGCCTGCAGCAGGCGCGTGCGCGCGTGCATCGCCTGGCGGGACAGCTCCGCGCGCTCGCGTTCGAAGGCGATCGCCTGGTCGCGCGCCAGCGCGTCGCGTTGCCGCACCAGCGCGATCATGCCGATCCACAGTCCGAAGATCAGTCCGGCCAGCGTGATCTGTGCGAAGCCGGCGAAGCGCGCCGGCACTGCCACGAAACCGGGATTGCCGCCCTCGGACACCGCGTACGCGAGCAGTGCACCGAGCGGCGCTGCGAATGCCAGTGCGATGAGCTGCCAAAGCCAGCGCGGCGCCAGGCGCGGCAACCGCGTCGGCCGACGTTCGGCAACACCGAACGCCAGCAGCATGACCAACGCGGTGATCACCGTTCGCAGCACCCAGGTGCGCATCGGTGTCGCAGAGCTCAGGCTGAAGAGCATGCCGAAGGGCACGGCCGCGAGCAGCGCGACCAGCACCCGCCGCCAGCCGAACAGCTGCGTTGCCGGCAGCGAAGATGAAGGGGCGGTGGGTGCGGCAGTCATCGGATTGCATTTTGCAATGCCGCGCGCTCAGCGCACCAGCACGCGGACGTCGGGCCAGCCCATCAACCGCAGGACGGCATAGCCGATCGCCGCCTCGCGCGGATCATCCGCCATCGTGACGACGCGCGCATGGCGTGGCAGGCCGGCCTTCGAGAGAATGGCCCACAGCTCCTGCGCGGTCTTCGGCGAACCGTCGGCGTTCAGCAACTCGACGTAAGGCACATGAATCGATCGAGAGGATCCTGGCGAGCGCGTGCGTCCCGAGTCGAGCAGTACCGTTGGATAGACACCGCCGGGAGCGCTCGGGTCGGCGACGATCACTTCGCGTGTCTGCTCGGGCCGATAGGTTGCAGTGGCAGGCGCCGTCGGGGCACCGTCCGCCGCCGCCTTCTCCAGCGGCAGTCCACGCAGCGCCCATTCGTCGACCGATTCGAGCAGCATCGACACCTTCTGCTGGCCGGACTGCTCGAGCAGCGCGAAGGCCAGTGCGGCGTCGCCGTTGAGCCCGCCCGCCGACACGATGACCGCCTCGTCTCCGGGCCTGACGCCCGCCGCGCCGAGCATCGTCGCCAGCGCCCGCGGATCGCGCATCTGCGCGACCCAACGCTCCGTCGGCACGCTGACCGCGGCGGGCAGATGGCCCTGCGCGTACGCGGCTGCCGGACGCACGTCGACGACGCTGATCCGCGCGAGGCCGAAGTTGCGCAGCATCTTCGCATTCCACGCCTCCAGCCACGCCGCGTCGCGCAGCAGTGTCGGCCTGGCGTAGGTCCAGAAGGGCAACCCACGATCGTCGCGCAGCCACTCGTGTTCCGAGCCTGCATACAGGCTGACGCGCGGATAGCCTGCCACGAACTTCAGCGCGAACCACGGCATGGCTGCCGCCACGCCGCCGCCGCAGTAGGTGACGACTTGCTGGTCGGGACGGATGCCGTAGTAGCCGGCCAGCCGGCGGAGTTCTGTCGGCGATCGAAACGTGCCATCGGCGTTGTACAGGTCCGCGCTCGACATCAACGTGGCGTTCGGGAGGTGACCGGCGCGTCCGAAGAACTGCGTCTGCCCGTAGTAGTACTCGGGCTCGAGTGCATCGACGAGTGCGTGAGTGTCCGTGCTGCCCGAAGCTGCGAACGCATCCGGCAGGCTCGCGAGTACTTCACCGCGACGACGGTCGTCGGCCACGATGTCGCCGGCCGCGGGTGGTGGCGTCGCATCCGCGGTCACCACGCCGCCGATCGCCTGCCAGCGGCGCAGTCCGCCGTCGAGCAGCAGCAGCCGGTCCGTCGGCAGCCCGTTCCTGTAGAGGTCGAAGTAAAGCCGCGCAGCGAGCATGTCGCCGCCCTGGTCGTAGACGACGACTGTCTTGTCCGCGGTGATTCCCCATGCGCGCATCAGCGTCTGCATGTCGACGGTGCTCTGCTCGCGAGCCGCGTAGCTGTAGATATTGATGCTGACCGCGCCCGGAATGTGCGCCTTGCGATGCAGTGCCGGCGGCTGCGCATCGAGCAGCAGCAGATCGGATCGGCCGAGTTGGCGCTGCAACCATTCGGCGCTGACGAGACTGCCTGCTGGTTGTTGTGCCTGCACCATCGGCGCTGCACAGAGGATCATGACGGCGATCAGGCCCAGGATGGCCCGCTCCCCACGGCCGCGCCATGACCGGCGCGGTGCTTCGCATCGCGTATTGCC
>JBGAIO010000155.1:0-2926 GCA_044225415.1 Burkholderiaceae bacterium
AGGAGCCGAACATGTAGACCTGCGTCGAGCGCGGCACCGCTCGATTGTTGGCCAGGATGGCAAGGCGCTCGATCTCCAGCAGCATCAGGTGAAAGCGCCGCTCCATCGCTGCGTTGGCCGGGTCGCGCCGCAACCTGCCGCCCTCGATGTCGGCGAGATGCATGGTCAGGAAGGTGTCGTGATCGAACAGTCGCTGATGGGCGTGGTTGAAGCGTGCCAGGTCCTCGAGGCGACGCGTGCGCAGCTGCGAAATCGTGTTCACGATGAAGACCAGCACCGCCACAGAGGCGGCGATCACCGTCGCGTAGTCGCGCAGCTGGCTGGTGTCGATCGTGCCCATTGCCCGGTCCGGTGCAGCCGGAAGCTGCGCTACAGAGTGAACGTCATCTGCTTGAGCAGCGCGCCCGGTACGCGGCTGGTCTGCACCGAACGCTCGCCGTAGGTCAGGTTGTTCAGGATCCACTGCGGCGTATCGGTCAGCGCCTCGAGGTTGTCGCCGAGCATGCGGTAGAACGTATCGTCCCAGCGCATGACGTTGATCGGCGCCGCGATGCGGCCGCCTTCGACCCAGAAAGTGCCGAAGCGCGTCATGCCGGTGACGCGGCCATTCGCGCGGTCCGAGAAGTTCAGGTAGTGCAGGTTGCCCACCCAGATGCCGGTGTCGAGCGCACGCAACGCATCGGATTCGGCCAGCGAGCCGGGCGCGAGCGCGATGGCGCTGGTGCCTTCGTCGTCGCCGGCGCCATTGGCATCGATGCTGTACTCCGCGCCGGTGCGCGGGCTCACCATGCTGCCCGCGTGCCGGCCGTCGCGCACCAGCGGCACGGCGTCCGGGCGCGTGAAGCCCGCGTCGTCGAAGGCGGGCGCCAGGCCGCGCGCATTGTCTTCGACGAGCTGTACCAGCGGCGACAGGCTCGCCTGCCCGTCGCGCAGCTTCTGGATGCAACTCTGCTTGGTGCGCTGGGCCTTTTCCGACACGCCGCCCCAGTTGAGCATCCACAGCAGTTCGTCGAGTGCGGCAGGCGCGAGATAGGCGCGGTATTCACCAGGCTGCAGCGTGCGCGGCGGGCGGCTGAGATAGGCGAGTTGCGTGCGGGCTGCCTCGATGCGGCGGCCGAGCTCCGCGCGGTCCCACGCGCTGCCGGACCACGCGCTCTTCACGGCCTTGTCGGTCGAGTGGTACAGCGACCAGTCGAACAGGAAGGCCTCGACCTGGTGCCAGTGGCGCGCGCCGAGCGAATTCGCGAAGCCGCGCATCATCGGGCCGCTGGCGAGAATGCCGACGAGATCGGTGCCCCGCGCCGCGTCGACGACGTCGCCGATGGCCTGCTCCGCACTCGGCAGCGCGCCGCGCTCGATGCGCTCGGACTGCGAGGGCTCGGTGGCATACAGCAGGAACGGGTCTTCCGGCAGCGCAGGCAGGTCTGCGCGCAGCATCGCGAGGGCGTCGGCCACCTGCATGCGGTCCTGCGCGTCGATGCCGCTCAGCGCGAGCCGCACCGAATTGCGCCGCCGCCCTTCGATCAGGTCGATCGACAGATAGGCCTGCCGCACCGTCATCGGCTGGCGCACCTGCGCGTGGTTGAAGCGCACGAAGTCGGTGGCCTCTCCGCTGAAGTTGAGCAGCAGCACCTCGGTGCCGCGCAGCTTCGTGAACGCGTCGTCGGCCAGCGCGAAGAATTCCTGCTGCATGTTCATCGCTCCGCACCGAACACGGCAATGTTGCTGAAGCGGCAAGCGGGGCTCGCGTGGCCGACGCGCACCGCCTGGTTCGGCTCGCCCTTGCCGCAGTAGGGCGTGCCCAGCACCTGCACCGTGTCGGCGTTGCCGACCATCGTCAGCGAGCGCCAGAAGTCGCGGCTGACGCCGCGGTAGTTGGGATCGCGCACCACTTCGGCCAGCTGGCCGTTGCGGATCATGCGGCCCCATTCGCAGCCGAACTGGAACTTGTTGCGCGAATCGTCGATCGACCACGAGCGGTTGGTCTGCATCAGCACGCCCAGTTCGGTGGCCGCGATCATGTCCTGCACCGAGCTCGTGCCGGCCTCGACGTTCAGGTTGCTCATCCGGTCGATCGGCGGACGGTTCCACGAGCACGCGCGCGTGGTCGCCACGCCGCCGAGGGCGGGCTGCTCGCGCTGCGCGCGCTGCAGGGACGAGGTGCCGCCCAGCGGGCGCAGCAGCACGCCGTCCCTGATCAGGAATGTGCGCTCGGCCGCGGTGCCTTCATCGTCGACGGCGAAGCTTGCAAACTCGGCCGTGCGCGCGGGATCGTAGGTGACGTTGAGCAGCGGCGAGCCGTACTTGAAGGTCCCGAACATGTCGAGCGTGACGAAGCTCGTGCCGGCGTAGTTGCGCTCGTCGCCGAGGATGCGGTCGAGTTCCAGCGGGTGCCCGATCGACTCGTGGATCTGCAGCATCATCTGGTCGGGCATCAGCAGCACGTCCATCGTGCCGCCGGGGCAGGGCGGGGCCATCGCCAGCTCGATCGCCTCGGCCGCGACGCGCGCGCCCTCGTTCGCGAAGCCGGCACGCTCCAGCACCTCGAGGCCGCCCTGCTGGCAGAAGCCGTTGTACTGGCCGGCCGACGAACGCGTCTGCGTCACGCCGTCGACGTGCGCCGAGGCCTGCACGTGCGGCATCGTCACGTGCCAGCGCTGCTCGGTGCGGCCGCCTTCGCTGGTCAGCAGCAGCTGCGACACCTCCACGGCCATCAGGCTGGCTTCCCAGTCGACGATGCGCGCATCCGGGTGCGCCGAGGCGCACACTGCGCGCAATGCGTCGAGCCGCTCGCGCATCGGCACGGCCTGCGCCGGGCGGCTCACGGCGCCCTCGAAGCGGCCCGAGGCATCGGCCGCGGGCAGCTCCTCGGGCACGAACACCATGCGCCCGGCCACCGCGTCGG
Organism: Burkholderiaceae bacterium; assembly: GCA_044225415.1. Lineage (GTDB taxonomy): Bacteria > Pseudomonadota > Gammaproteobacteria > Burkholderiales > Burkholderiaceae_F > JALORV01. The sequence goes on from JBGAIO010000155.1 coordinate 2,906, forward strand.
CCATGCGCGCGGCGCGTGCGA
>JBGAIO010000034.1:0-24555 GCA_044225415.1 Burkholderiaceae bacterium
GCCGCCGCCATCCTCTGCTCGATCGTCTCCGCCGCGCCCGCGCCGCGCGTGCCGTCGGTGAAGATGATCGTCGGCGTGCCGTTGATGCCGAAGTCACGGCCCAGTGCGACGTTCTGCTCGATCGGGTTCTTGCAGTCCGCCGCGGCCGGCGTCGTGGGCGGCGCTTGCTGCAGCATCAGTTCGTCCCATGTCTGCGCGCGATTCTTCGAGCACCAGATCGCCTTGCTCTTCTCCTGCGAGTCCGGCGACAGGATCGGATACAGGAACGTGTAGATCGTCACGTCGTCGAGGTTCTTCAGGTTCGTCCACAGCTTCTTGCAGTACGGACAGTTCGGATCCTCGAAGGTCACCAGCGTCCGTGTGCCCTTGCCGTGCACCGTCTTGATGGCGCGATCGAAGGGCAGCGCCTTGAAGTCCACCTTCAGCGCGCTGTCGAGCCGCTTCTGCGTCAGGTCTTCGCGCGTCTTGGCGTCGAACATGCGGCCCGTGATCACGACGTTGACGCCGGCGTCGACGTAGTAGATCTCGCCACGCACCAGCACTTCGTACAGGCCACCCTGGCCGCGGAACACCTGGTCCGGCTTCATGCCCGAGCGCTCGGCGAAGAGTGCAGCGACCTGCGCTTCGGTGCCGCCGGCGGCGACACCCTTCGACGCATTGGCGCTCTTCGTCTGCGCCCACGCAGCCGGACCCGCGGCAATCAGCAGCGCAGGCAATACGAATGTAGCGATACGGCGAATCATGAAACCCTCTCGATTAGCGGCCGCGCAGTTTACCGACGCGGCAGATGCCGGAGCGCCCCGTGCGCCGGCGGAAACCCTGTGACCCGACGCGCCCGCGCGAGTTCTGCAGTCGGTGCCCGAATGTGCGTTATCGAGCGTTGCTCAGCCCAGCGCCTGCCGGATCAGCAGACGTTTGACCGGTGTCAGCCGATCGACGGCGGCCATGCCTGTATTGCGTACAAAGCGCGCCAGCGGATCGTCGATGCGGAACAGCCGCGCCAGCCCGTCGGTTGCGGCGCGCATCATCGCCACCGGTTCCGCGCGACTGCGCTCGTATCGTCGCAACAGCACCGCGTCGCCGATGTCCCGAAAAGCCTCGCGGCCACGCACCACTTCGAGCAATGAGGCGACGTCCTGCAGACCGAGGTTCAGTCCCTGCCCGGCGAGCGGATGCACGACGTGCGCCGCGTCGCCCACCAACGCGACGCGCGGCGCGATCAGCCGGTCCACGACGATCAGCCGCAGCGGGAACGACGCGACGAGGCCGGCCGGCTGCATCTCACCCACCACGCGGCCGCTGCGCTCCGCTACGCGCTGCGCGAACTCCGCCGGCGTCAGCTGCAGCAGCGAAGGCGCCAGCGCTGCCGGCGCGGACCACACCAGCGACACGTGATCATCCGGCAACGGCAGCAGCGCGACCACGCCTTCGTCGGTGAACCACTGCCACGCGGTGTTCAGATGCGGCTTCGCGCAGCGGAAGTTGCACACCAGCGCGGTCTGCTCGTAGTCGGTGGTGCGCTGGCCGATGCCGGACGCGGCGCGCACCGCGGATCCTGCGCCGTCGGCGCCGACCAGCAGCCGCGCGCGCTCACGAGCCACCGGTAAGCTGCAGCGCCACGCTGTCCGCGTCGGCCACCGCGCTTTCGAAGGCCGCGGCGTGCCGCGTGATCGCCGGCTGGAAGTCGCAGGCGGCATCCAGCACCTGCAGCAGCGCGGATTCCTCACCGATGGTCGCCAGGCGTTCGACACTGGCGCCGTAGGCATCGAAGGTCAGTTCATCCCCGCGATCGCCGAACACGCGCATCGTCTCGACCGGCGTCAGGCGCGCGGCATCGATGCGCGCCCACACCGACAGTCGCTGCAGCAGCGCCACCGTGGCCGGCGCCAGCGCGTAGATGCGCGCATCGAACGGTTGATCGGCCGTCGCACGATGGGCGGCGGCGCGCGGGCCGACCAGGCTGACGCGCAGCCCCTGCTGCGCCAGTCCGAGCGCCGTGGCCAGTCCGGCGACGCCGCTGCCGACGACGGCCACGTCGGCCGACAATGCCTCGGCCGGCGCTCCCCGGCCCTGCTGCGAAACCGTCATGCGCCGATGATAGTCGTCAGCTCATCAGCACGTTGGCAATGGCGTTGCCGATGCCCATCAGCGCCGAGCCCGAGATCAACCCCGCGCAGATCGGCTCCATGCCGTCGACCCAGAAGTTGTTGCCGGGCGTGCCCTTCACCGGATGGCGCCGGCCCATGATCCAGAACACCAGCGCGCCGACGAACATCGCCAGCGTGGACTCCGGCGGCAGCACCACGCCGAGGCCGATCGCCACCGCCGACAGTCCGAAGCGGCCCTTGGTGATGATCTTCGCAACCTCGATCGCGGTCGCGCACACCGCCGCAACGATCATCGACACGACCGCCGACGTCGGCAGCGCGCTGATGCCCTTCGCGATCAGTTCGGCCACGCCCTTCCATTGCAGCGCAGCCGGGAAAGCGAACTGGTCCGACACCATCGCCGTCACCGAGCGCGTGCCGTCGGCGCCCACCGGCAGGAACAGCAGGAAGAACAGCACACGCACGCAAGCGAGCCCGCGAAGATGCCGATGACGTGACCCACCGCCTGCTGCCGCGGCTTGCCGCCGAGCATGTAGCCGGGCTTGATGTCCGACAGCAGGTTCGCGGAGTTCGATGCGATCTCCGCCGTCATGCCGGCGGGAATCAGGTTGCTCGCGGGGTTGCTGCGGTCGATCGCGCCCATCGTGAACTGCGTGATCTTCGACAGCGCGCCGGTAGGCGTCCACGAGGTCAGCGCCATCGAGTTGGTGCAGATCACCGACAGCACGAAGATCAGCGGCAGCGAGATGACCGCCAGCAGCCACGGCACGCCGAAGAATTCGTGCGTGACCCACGCGCCGACGGCGCTCATCACGGGAATGCCGACAATCGAGATCCACAGCGGGAACTCGATGTGCTTCAGCACGTCCGCGCCCTTCGGGCCGCTGCTGCGCTTGAACAGGCCCTTGAACATCTCGGGCCGCCCCAGCAGGCTGACCAGCGAGCCCACCACCATCATCGTCACGCCCCACCACAGCGACCACTGGTTGACGATCTCGGCGCGCGAGATCGGCACGATGGCGCCGCTGGGACTGGTGCGCGCGACGATGTCGCCGGCCTGGATCATGATCGGCGCCAGGATCGCGAAGTTGACGAAGGCGCCCAGCAGGCAGCTGGTCGCCACCGCGATGCCCATCAGGCCGCCGACGCCGAGCATCGCGACGTCGAGCGTCAGCCGCAGGCCGAGCTGGCGGATGTCGGTGCCGAGGATGGTCGGGATCCAGCCGTGCGCCTTGGTCGCCCATGCGTAGTAGTAGGTGTCGAGACGCTCGTGGAAGGTCCAGGGTTCCTTCATGCCGGCCCAGCCGTCCATGCGCAGCAGCTTGAACTGCAGGATGCGCATCCAGCCATCGCTGACCAGCGCCTGGTACGACCCGGCGACCAGCGCTGTGAAGCCGAGCAGCCGCGCCTTGTACATGCCTTCGGCGGCACCGCCGGTGTACAGCGCGTCGAGCACCACGCCGCTGGCACGACCTTCCGGAAACGGCAGCTGCTCGTCGTTGATGAAGCGCCGCTTCATCGGAAAGGCCAGCAGCACGCCGATGATCGACACCACGCTCATCCACACCACCATCTGCCACCACGGCAGCACACGCTCGGTGACCAGCATGTAGGCGGCGAGCGCGGAGATCATCGGCGCGACCATGTAGCCCGCCGCGGTCGCGATCGACTGCGTGCAGTTGTTCTCCAGGATCGTGAAGTCGCTGATCACGCCGGTGCGCGCCAGGATCGGTACAGCGCGAACGCGAGAATCACCGAGGTCAGCCCGACGCCGATGGTGATGCCGGTCTTGGCGCCGATGTACAGCGCCGCCGCAGCGAGCAGCCCGCCGAGCAGGAAGCCCGTGATCGCCGAGCGCAGCGTGAGCTGCGGCATGTCGCCGCGGAACACGTTCTTCAGCCACCACTCGTCCTTCTGTTCGCGGGTCCAGGTGCGGATCTGTTCGTCGGTGAGCTGGATCAGGGCCATGGGCTTCTTCGGAGTTGTGCTGCGTCGGAACGACGCCCGGTTGCGACGGCGCGGCTGCCGACGCGCCGCTGCGGGCGAGACACTACGCCGGGACGGCGGACCGTGCAGCGCGCTGCGCGGCGCGCATTGCGTTGGCGCAACACCGTGCCAGCGGCGGAACGCCCGGGTGAACGCGCTGCCGTCCGAGTAGTGCAGGATGGCGGCGATCTCGCCGGTGGGCTTGTCGGTCGACACCAGCAGCTGGCACGCCGCGTCGCGGAACGCCTCGTCGCGCAGCGTCTTCAGCGTCGTTCCCGCTTCCGCCAGACGACGATTGAGCGTGCGGACACTCAGGTCGCAGCGCGCGGCCAGCATCTGCGCGTCACACCCTTCGGTGTAGATCATCCAGGCCAGCAGATGACGCACTCGATCCGGCAGCGCGGCGGCGGCGAGTGCCTCGATCTGCTGCAGCCGTTCGAGCATGATCGCGTAGAGGAACGAATCGGCGGTCGCCAGCGGCACATCGAGATCGGACGTCGGAAAGACCAGGCCCGCGACGTCCGCGTCGAACAGCAGCGGTGCGTCGAAGGCCTTGCGCAGCGGCGACACGTCGGCCGGCCGCGCAAAGGGAATCAGCACCTCGCGAGGACGCCACGCAGGGCCGAGCATCGTTCGCATGTAGCTCGTGCCCATGCCCAGCACCATCGCGTAGATCTGGTCGAGCGCACTGATGTCCGGCACCACGACCTTGTAGCCCAGCGTGGCGATGCGACCGTCCATTTCCACGGTGACGATCGCGCCGCCATCGTGCGCGCGGTAATGCTGCGCCAGCACGTGCAGCGCGTGCCCCACCGTCGGCGACGACTGCATCATCAGACCGACAGGCCCCAGCGAAGACAGTCGGGAGCGCAGGCCGATCGTCACGCCCAGGCCGGCATGGCGCGTCGCTTCGCGGCAGACGTCGAACAGCCGGCCCACGGCCGCGAACGAATGACGCTCTCCGGATCGGCGAAGACGCCACGGGCCAGCCCCGACTGCGCCAGCAGGCGATCCGTCTCCACCCCGAGTTCGTCGAGCAGCTGCGGCCACTGAACGAATGGGCCGATGCGTACCAGCCCGCGAATGACCGGGCGGCGTTCGGCAGTGATGGTCCCCACTGGTAGTCCCGTTATCCGGCATAGGCCGTGGCGCGAAGTGTCAAAAATCCGGGCCCCAAGGTCAAGGCCGAAGGAGGGGTAGCGAGGAAAATCTGGCGCCCTCGGAAGGAATGGTCCGATAGCCGAGCGGGAACACAGGGGAAGCACATGCGTTTTCAGGAATTTCGCAGTGGCCGGCCTCGCGCTGGCGGCCATCGGCTGCCAGTCCACGGCCGAATGGATGGCCTCGATCCAGCCGAAGGCGATGCAGACCGCCGAGACGCGCGGACGCTTCGAGCTGGCTGTCCGACGGCCACGCTGCGCTGCTCAACGAGCAGGACGTCGCGCCCCGCATTGCAGGCCGTGCGCTACCGCGCGCCCGACCGTGCGGTGTTCACCGTGGGCGTGAACGGCTGCGGCAAGCGCGCGACCTACGTCGTCGTGTGTCCCAATGACGGCAGCGGCAGCTGCTTTGCCGCCGACGGCCACCGCTGACCCGGAGTCCAGATGAGTCACCACCTTGCGCGCGGCGCGGCCGCGCTTTTCGCCATTGGACTCGCGTCCGGCGCCTCGGCCCAGTCGAATGACGACTGGCGATTCCGCGCAGCGATCTACGGTTACTTCCCCGACATCAGCGGAACGACGACCTTTCCGCCGCACGGCGAGTCGAAGAGCAGCACCGCCGAAATCGGTTCGATCCTCGACAGCCTGAAGTTCGCCTTCATGGGCACGTTCGAGGCGAACAAAGGCCGCTGGGGCGTTCTCGCCGACGTGATCTACATGGACGTCGGCAACACCAAGCAGGGCGTGCGCGACTTCCAGATCGGACACGTGGGCATTCCAGCCGACGTCAACGCAACGGTCGGATACGACCTGAAGGGCTGGATCGCGACCATGGCGGGCACCTACCGCATGATCGGCGATCCGGACTTCACGGCCGATGCGGTGTTCGGCGCCCGCTGGCTGGACATGAGCCCGAAGGTCAACTGGACGCTGACGGGCAACGTCGGCCAGTTCGCGCTGGCGGATCGCGCCGGCACGCGCGAAGTGGATGAAAGCAACGTCGACGCCATCATCGGCGTGAAGGGACGCAAGTCCTTCGGCGCGGACAACCGCTGGTTCGTGCCTTACTACCTCGACATCGGCACAGGTCAGTCGAAGTTCACCTGGCAGGCCATTGCCGGCCTGGGCTATGCCTTCGGCTGGGGCGACGTGGTCGGCGCCTGGCGCTATACGGACTACGACATGAAGTCCGGAGACGCGATCCAGGAGCTTTCCTTCAACGGACCTGCCATCGCGGTCGTCTTCCACTGGTAGAATCCACTCGGCGCGCCTGCATCGCCGTCCGCTACCCACGGCCGCGGTGCGCAATGGCCGGTGCGAACATCGGGCCCCCGCAACTGTCATCCTTCAATCAAGAGGAAGTCCATGAAGAAGTCTCTGCTCATCACCCTGTCCGCACTCGCCGTCGCGGCGACGTGCGCGACCGCGCAGGCGCCGACCGGCGCAATGGCGGTCAAGGAAACGGCGCCGGGCAAGGTTGCGATGGGCGACGCCGTGCAGGTCGCCGCTGCCGTGACGGCCATCGACAAGGCCAAGCGCCTGCTGACGCTGAAGGGTCCGGAGGGCAATGTGTTCGTCATCCAGGCCGGACCGGAAGTGAAGAACTTCGACAACATCAAGGTCGGCGACTCCGTGGTCGTCCGCTATGTCGAAGCGCTGACGCTCGAACTGAAGAAGGGCACGGGCACCGTGCGCGAGCGCATCGAGCGCGAAGGCGCGGCCGTCGCGAAGCCCGGCGAGCGCCCCGGCGCAGCGGTCGGCCGCACGGTGACGGTCATTGCTGACGTCGTCGCGGTCAATGCAGCGAAGCAGACGGTCCGGCTGCGCGGCGTCGAGCGCACGATCGATCTGAAGGTCCGCGATCCGCAGCAACTGGCGATGATCAAGGTTGGCGACCAGGTCGAGGCCACCTTCACCGAAGCGGTCGCCATCGCAGTCGAACCGGGTGCGCCGGCGCCCGCGAATCGAAGTGAACTTCCGCCGGTAGCACCTGCCCGAAGGACTTCTGAATCCCCGCCATGTTCATTCGAACTGCTGATGGCAGTCGCTTCCCGCGTGCGCTTGCCGCCACCGAGGAACTGGCCAAGCTCGGCATCCTGTCGGCAACGCGTGCCGTTCCAGAACAACACCAACTTCAACGTCCCCGCGGCACCCGAACATCCTGAACAACCCGGACCTTTCCGCGAGCCGGACGGCGCGCGTTTCTGGTCCAGCTGTCCATGTTTCTCGAGTCGTTCACTGGGGCTCACGTACATCCGCAGGAGAACACAATGTCACGCATCACCCGTCTGCTGATTCCTCAACTACAACTTCGCAGCCACCTTCGCCTCCCTGCTCGCCGCTTGCGCCGCGCCCGGCGTCCAGCCCGGCGAGATGGAGATCCGCCGCGGCACCATCGAGCAGATCACGCCCACTTCGATATCCACCAACCAGCACCAGGGCGTGCAGCCCGGCGAAATGGAGGCGCCGTGGTGGGCGGCCTGGCCGGCCTGGGCATCGGCAGCCTGATCGGCGCCGGCACCGGCCGCGACGTGGCGATGGTGCTGGGCACGGTCGGCGGCGCGCTGGTCGGCAACGAAGTGCAGAAGAAGCACGATCAGCCGATCGCCGGCCAGCAGATCATCGTGCGCACGACCACTGGCGTGCTGGTCTCGATCACGCAGCCGGTGAACGCCGGCCTGCGCGTCGGACAGCGCGTCTACATCGAAGGCAACGGCGACGGCGCGCGCGTCGCCAATGGCGAAGTCGTCTCGACGTATTCGCTGGAGCAACGGTTGCCATGCAAATGAATGCGATAACTCTTGTCCGCGGCCTGCTGGTGGCGGCCACGGCCGCGGCGTTGCTGGCCGGCTGCGTGAAGCCGACGATCCCGTCGCCCAGGCCGAAAACAGGACGTGGCCAGGGCGTGCCGCGCCCGGCATCGCTGAGACCAAGGCCATCGCCGAGGAGGCCTTCATCTACGGCCTGCCGCTGGTGATGAACTACGCGGTGATGAACGAGTTCGCGGTCAACCGGAACTCAGCCAATTCGAGCGCCGTTCCTTTCCTCGGCAACGAGGCGCGTGTTCACCTACAAGGACACGGCGGTGGTCACGCCCAACAGCGACACGCCGTACTCGATGCTGTGGCTCGACCTGCGCGCCGAACCGATGGTGATTTCCGTGCCGGCGGTGGACAGCAAGCGCTATTACTCGGTGCAGTTCATCGACGGCAACGTCTACAACTTCGGCTACATCGGCACCCGCGCGACGGGACCGAAGGCTGGCAACTACATGGTCGTCGGTCCGGAGCTGGAAGGCGACAAGCCGGGCGTCGACAAGGTCTTCGAGTCGAGCACGCCGTTCGCGCTGACCATCTTTCGCATGGCTGTTCGACCGCCGACATGCTGGCATGATCAAGGTGCCAGGCAACCCTGATGCTGATCGCTGTCGGCGTTCCTGAACCGTACGGCGCCGCCGCGCGCCGGCCATCGCTTCCTGCCGCCGACCTGCGGGCATCAAGGACAGCTTCTTCCAGTACCTGGACGCGGCGCTGAAGTACGTGCCGGAGACGCCCGAGGACAAGGCGGTCCGCGCCAGGCTCGCCACCATCGGCATCGGTCCGGGCGCGACCTTCGCCTTCAAGGATCTGTCGGCCGAACACAAGGCCGCGATCCTGGTCGCGATGAAGGAAGGCAACGACAAGGTCGACAAGTACCTCGATGAAACCGGCCTGAAGAACATCAACGGCTGGAAGGTGGGCTCGCTGTTCGGCGATCGCGCCTTCTATTCCGGCGACTGGCTCAAGCGCGCCGCCGCCGCCAAGGGCGGCATCTACGGCAACGACGCCGTCGAGGCCATGTATCCGATGACGCGCGACGATGCGAAGGGCGTCGCGCTTGATTCCGGCAAGCACGACTACACGATCACGTTTGCAAAGGATCAGCTGCCACCGGTCAACGCGTTCTGGTCGGTGACGATGTACGACGGCAGTACGCAGGCCGTTGATCGAGAATCCGATCAACCGCTACCTGGATCAATTCGCCGATGCTGTCATCGATGAAGAAGAACCCCGACGGCTCGCTGACGCTTTACCTGCAGCACAAGTCGCCGGGCAAGGGCAAGGAGGCCAACTAGCTGCCGGCGCCCGACGGACCCATGTACCTGGTGATGCGGCTCTACTGGCCGAAGGAGACGCCGCCATCGCTTCTGCCGGCAGGCCAGGGATCGTGGCCCCCGCCGGGCGTCGTGCAGGCCCCCTAGACCGCACTACTTCACTCCCGTACTGATAGGACCAACCCCCATGAATCGATGGATCAAGATCTCCGCTGTCGCAGTGCTGTTCGGGCTGGCGGCCGTGGGCTGCGGCCAGAAGGCCGAACAGACCGAGGCGAAGGCGGTCTCCGAAGTCAAGAAGGATGCGGCCGCGGCCGCCAAGGCCGTCGCGGATGCAGCGAAGGAGGCCGAAGCGCTCGCGCTCGCCACCGAGGCCTACGTCTATGCCTATCCGCTGGTCACGATGGAGTACACGCGGCGGGTGATGACGAATGTCGCGCAAGTCGATGCCATGCGTGGACCGATGGGCCAGTTCATCCGTGCTCGCCAGTATCCGATTCGCCCGCGACGTGACCGCCCAATGTGGACATCGTCTCCAATGACGGCCTGGATCGACGTGAGCAAGGAGCCGTGGATTCTCAGCCTGCCCGACATGAAGGACCGCTACTTCCTGTTCCCGATGCTCGACGGCTGGACCAATGTGTTCCAGGTGCCGGGCAAGCGCACGACCGGAACCAAGGCGCAGAAGTACGCGATCACCGGACCGGGCTGGACGGGAACGCTGCCCGCAGGGGTGACCGAGTACAAGTCGCCCACCAGCATGGTATGGCTGCTGGGCCGCATCTACTGCACCGGCACGCCGGAGGATTACAAGGCCGTGCATGCGCTGCAGGACCAGATATCGGTCGTGCCGCTGTCGTCGTGGGGCAAGCCTTACAAGCCCGAACCCGGCAAGGTCGACGCCTCCATCGACATGAAGAAGGCCGTCCGCGACCAGGTCGATGCGCTCGACGCCAACGCCTACTTCAAGCTGTTCGCCGACCTGCTGAAGACCAACCCGCCGTCAGCGGACGATGCGCCGATGGTGGCCAAACTGGCGAAGCTGGGCATCGTGCCGGGGCAGGACTTCGATCCGGCCAAGATCGATCCGGCCGTTGCCAAGGGCATGGCCGGCGCACCCAAGCCTGCGCAGGAAGTCATCATGGGCTGGATGAAGGCGGGCATCGCCGCCGGCGACATCAAGCTGGAGAACGGCTGGTTCTTCACGACCAAGACCGGCCTGTACGGCACGCACTACACGCAGCGCGCACTGATCACCGCGATCGGCCTGGGTGCAAACCGGCCTGAGGACGCCGTCTATCCCACGTCCGAAGGCCCGGGCGCCGTCGAGAAGTACGACGGCGCAAAGAAGTACGTGCTGCACTTCCCGAAGGGGCAACTGCCGCCGGTCAACGGCTTCTGGTCGCTGACGATGTACGACGAGAACTACTTCTTCGTCGCCAATCCGCTGAACCGCTACACGCTGTCGCAGCGGAACAAGCTGAAGACGAACGCAGACGGATCGGTGGACCTGCTCATCCAGCACGAGTCGCCGGGCAAGGACAAGGAAGCCAACTGGCTGCCCGCGCCCAGCGGCAAGTTCATCCTGATGATGCGGCTGTACTGGCCGAAGGACAAGGCGCCGTCGATCCTCGACGGCTCGTGGAAGGTGCCGAGGTCAAGCAGGCCTCCTGGACGCCTTTCGACAGCGCGTCACCGCGAACGGCGTTGCGGGCCTCGGTCCCGCAGCGCCGTTTTCATTTCTGCTGCGGCACGCACGCCGGATAATCGCCGGCATGCGCTGGGATCTCTTCTGCCGCGTGATCGACAACCACGGCGACCTCGGCGTGTGCTGGCGGCTGGCCGCGGAACTGGCGGCCCGCGGTGAGTCGGTGATCTTGTGGGTGGACGATCCGCAGGCGCTCGCGTGGATGGCGCCTGATGGCGCGGCAGGCGTGACGCTGCGGCACTGGACCACCGCGACCAGCGCAGACCCGGCGCTCGCCGGCGCACCCGGCGACGTCGTGATCGAGGCGTTCGGATGCGACCCGCCGCCGACCTTCGTGAGTGCGATGGCCGCCAGCGCGCGACCGCCTCGCTGGATCAACCTCGAATACCTCAGCGCGGAAGACTATGCCGCGCGCAACCATCGACTGCCGTCGCCCCAACTCGACGGACCGGGCCGCGGACTCGTGAAGTGGTTCTTCTATCCGGGATTCACTGCAGACACCGGCGGGCTGCTGCGCGAGCGCGACCTGCTGACACGCCAGCGTGACTTCGACCGCATCGCGTGGCGGCGCGCCCATGGGCTCGACACCGCCCCCGGCGAGCGGCTGGTCAGCCTGTTCTGCTATGCGAACGCAGCACTACCGGCGCTGCTAGACGCACTCGCGCAGACTCCAACGTTGCTCGTGGTCACCGCCGGCATCGCGACGCGTGAAGTGCGCGCCCTGCGTGGGACCGCCTCACGGCACGGAGCGCTGCGCATTCACTACCTGCCGCCATTGACCCAGCGCGACTACGACCATCTGCTGTGGGCCTGCGACCTGAACCTGGTGCGTGGCGAGGACTCGTTCGTGCGCGCGCAGCTGTCCGGCCCGCCGTGGCTGTGGCAGGCCTATCCGCAGGCGGACGGCGTTCATGGCCGCAAGCTCGACGCGCTGCTCGATCGGATGCTGTCGGGAACGGACGCCGGGCTGGCGTCGTCATTGCGCAGCTGCGCAGGCCTGGAACGCCTGGCGCCCGCGGCTGGCATGGCACTGCCGCCGCTGGCGCCCTGGCAGGCGCAGGCGCAGGCGTGGCGCGGTCAGTTGCTTGCGCTGCCCGATCTCGTCAGCTCACTGCAGGCGTTTGTTCGCGAGGCACGGTAAAATGTCGGGTTTGCTGGCTGCCGCGCGACATGCGCCGGCAAGATCGAAAGACCAGCGAAAGACCAGAGAAAGACCAGCGCGAATCACCGGCGCGGTCCCCAACCGATACGAGAGTCTCCGATGAAAATCGCCCAGGAAATCCGCGCCGGCAACGTCATCATGCACGGCAAGGACCCGATGATCGTTCTGAAGTCCGAATACAGCCGCGGCGGCCGCAACTCCGCCACCGTCCGCATGAAGCTGAAGAGCCTGCTCAACAACTTCGGCACCGAAGTCGTCTTCAAGGCCGACGACAAGATGGAGCAGGTCGTCCTCGACAAGAAGGACTGCACCTACTCGTACTTCGCCGATCCGCTGTACGTGTTCATGGACGAGGAATACAACCAGTACGAGGTCGAGGCCGAGAACATGGGCGACGCGCTGTCCTACCTCGATGACAACATGCCCGTGTCGGTGGTGTTCTACGAGGGTCGCGCGCTGTCGGTGGAACTGCCCATCACGCTGGTGCGCGAGATCACGCACACGGAGCCCGCCATCAAGGGCGACACGTCCGGCAAGGTGATGAAGAGCGCGAAGATCGCGACCGGTTTCGAGATCCAGGTGCCGCTGTTCGTCAGCACCGGCGACAAGGTCGAGATCGACACCCGCACGCACGAGTATCGCAAGCGCGTGTAGCACGCGGAAGACTCACTGCCAGCCCCAGCGCTTGCGATAGAGGGTCTTCATCGCCTGCGTCAGCGCCATGTAGCCCAGCACGATCAGCGGCAGCAGCGCGAAGTACAGCGGCGGCAGAGCCTGCAGCTTGAAGTAGTGCGCCAGCGGCCCCATCGGCAGGAAGATGCCGACGGCGATGATGATGCCGGTCATCGCCATCAGCGGCGGCGCGGCGCGGCTCTGCAGGAAGGGAATCTTCGGCGTGCGGATCATGTGGACCACCAGGGTCTGCGTGATCAGCCCCACGATGAACCAGCCCGACTGGAACAGCGTCTGCTGCGCCGGCGTCTGCGCGCCGAACACGAACCACATCATCGCGAACGTGACGATGTCGAACACCGAGCTGATCGGGCCGAAGAACACCATGAAGCGCCCGATGTCGGCCGGCCGCCAGTGCTGGGGCCGGCGCAGCAGTTCGTCGTCCACGTTGTCGAACGGAATGGCGATCTGCGAGATGTCGTAGAGCAGGTTCTGCACCAGCAGGTGCATCGGCAGCATCGGCAGGAACGGGATGAACGCAGACGCCACCAGCACCGACAGCACGTTGCCGAAATTCGAGCTGGCGGTCATTTTGATGTACTTGAGCATGTTGACGAAGGTGCGGCGCCCTTCGAGCACGCCCTCCTCCAGCACCATCAGGCTCTTCTTCAGCAGGATGATGTCGGCCGCCTCCCTGGCGATGTCCACGGCCGTGTCCACCGAGATGCCGATGTCGGCGGTGCGCAGCGCCGGCGCGTCGTTGATGCCGTCGCCCATGAAGCCGACCACGTGGCCGTTGGACTTCAGCACGCGCACGATGCGATCTTTATGCGCCGGCGTCAGGCGAGCGAAGACGTTGTGGCGCTCCACCGCGAGGGACAGTTCGGCGTCGGCCATGCGCTCGATGTCGCCGCCCAGCAGCACGCCCAGCTGCGGCAGGTCCACTTCGCGGCAGATCTTCGCCGTGACGCGCTCGTTGTCGCCGGTCAGCACTTTGACCGTGATGCCGTGCTCGGCCAGCGCCTTCAGCGCCGGCGCTGTGGTTTCCTTCGGCGGATCCAGGAAGGCGACGCTGCCGATCAGCGTCAGGCCGCTCTCGTCGGCCAGGCCATAGGTCTCCTGCGTCGGCGGCAGCTCCTTCGCGGCAACGGCCACGACACGCAGGCCTTCCTCGTTCAGATCGGCCGTGACGGCACGGATGCGCGCCAGCACTTCAGGCGACAGCGGCTCCACCGCGTCGCCGTGGCGCACCCGCGTGCACACCGCCAGCACCTCCTCCACCGCGCCCTTGGTAATGACGAGGTGATGCTCGTCGTGTTCGGCCACCACCACCGACATGCGGCGGCGATCGAAGTCGAACGGGATCTCGTCGACCTTGCGGAAGTTCTTCGCGGGCTCCAGTTCACGATGCACCTCGGCGTGCTCCAGCACGGCCACGTCGAGCAGGTTCTTCAGGCCGGTCTGGTAGTAGCTGTTGAGATAGGCGAGTTCCAGCACGTCGTCCGATTCCTCGCCCCACGCATCGACGTGCCGCGCCAGGAAGATGCGGTCCTGCGTCAGCGTGCCGGTCTTGTCGGTGCACAGCACGTCCATCGCGCCGAAGTTCTGGATCGCGTCCAGCCGCTTGACGATGACGTCCTTGCGCGACAGGAACACCGCGCCCTTGGCCAGCGTCGACGTCACGATCATCGGCAGCATCTCGGGCGTCAGTCCCACCGCGACGGACAGCGCGAACAGCAGCGCCTCCATCCAGTCGCCCTTGGTGAAGCCGTTGATGATCAGCACCGCCGGCGCCATGACCAGCATGAAGCGGATCAGCAGCCAGCTCACCTTGTTCACGCCGGCCTGGAATGACGTCGGCGCCCGGTCGGTCGCGGTCACGCGGCTGGCGAGCGCGCCGAAATACGTGGCGTTGCCCGTGCCCAGCACCAGGGCCGTCGCCGAACCGGACACGACGTTCGTTCCCATGAACAGGATGTCGTCCAGTTCCAGCGCGTTGACCGCCTGCGCATCGCGCTGGAAGGCGAACTTTTCTACCGGCATCGATTCGCCGGTCATCGCGGCCTGCGCGACGAACAGGTCCTTGGCGGCGAGCACCCGGCAGTCTGCGGGGATCATGTCGCCTGCCGACAGCGCGATCACGTCGCCGGGCACCAGCAGCTGGATCGGCAACTCGACGCGCGGCGCGCCCACCGCCGGGCGCCGCGCGCCAGAGGCTTCGACGATGACGGCCGGATCTGCTGCGTCGCTCGAGGGCGGTATGCGGCGCAACACCGTGGCGGTGTTGCTGACCATCGCCTTCAGCGCGTCGGCAGCCTTGCTGGATTTGCCTTCCTGCCAGAAGCGCAGCAGCGTCGATAGCACCACCATCGTGCCGATGACCAGCGCGGCCTTCATGTCCTCCGTGACGTAGGACACGACGGCCAGCAGCGTCAGCAGCAGGTTGAAGGGGTTGCGGTAGCAGTGCCACAGGTGCACCCACCCGGGCAGCGGCTTCTCGTGGCGCACTTCGTTGAGGCCCACCCGTTCGCGGATCGCCTCCGCCTGGGCTTCGGACAACCCTTCGCTGTGGCTGTCGAAGCGTGCGAGCAGCGCGTCTGCGTCGCCGGTGGCAGCATCGACCAGCGTCCGGGTCAGGGCCGAAGGCACCTCGCGGCTGACGTTGGTCTGTGCCAACGAATCCAGCAGCGCCCGGCGATGGAAGTGCCTGGAGATGTGGCGGGTTCGGAGGAAACCCGCGAACAGTTCCTTCAGGACGGTGAGCTTCATGGCTTTGGGGTCGCCACCGTCCTGCACGTGTCAGGACGGTGGCCGTCGCGGCGGCTTATCCATGGCGATCGCGCGATCTCCGTTCAGGGTATCGAAGGAGGGCCGGTTAGAGGAAATATGGTGGCCAAGGACGGAATTGAACCGCCGACACAAGGATTTTCAATCCTCTGCTCTACCAACTGAGCTACTTGGCCTGGGTACGGCAGGACGGCTGTGATGATGCGCCGTCGCGAAGGGCGCGAAGTATAACCGACGCGCCTGCCGCCATCGTCATCCCGACATAGGCCGGGGTCGAGGTTGAGGGAGCCGCCAATTGGGCCCCGGCCTGCGCCGGGGCGACAATCGCCCTTTCCCGGCGTATCGCCTGTTGAGTCATCGTGTCTGTCTCCCCTTCCGCCCTGTTCCTCCATGGACCCGAGCGCCCGCGCGTTCCGCTCGTGCTCGACTCGCCGCACTCCGGCGTCGAGTTCCCGTCCGACTTCAACGCCGTCGTCAGCGAATTCGATCTGCGTGACGGCGAAGACTGCTTCGTCGACGATCTGTATCGCCCCGCCACCGAGCGCGGCATTCCCCTGCTGGCCGCGCGCTTCCCGCGCACCTACCTCGATCCGAATCGGCATCGCGGCGACATCGATCTCGAACTGATCGACGGCGGCCGCTGGCCGCACGAGTACGTACCCAGCGGCAAGGCAGCGTTCGGCAAGGCGTTGGTCTGGCGCACGCTGGACGACGGCCGACCGATCTACGCGCGCCGCCTGCCGGTCGACGAAGTGCAGGCGCGCATCGAGCGCTTCCACGCGCCGTATCACCGCGCACTGGTCGAACTGATGGACGCCGCACACGCCGACTTCGGCGTCGTCCATCACCTGAACTGCCACTCGATGAACTCGATCGCCGGTGCGATGGGCGAAGGCGGCGCCGGCTCGCAGCGCGCGGATTTCGTGCTCGGCGATCGCGATGGCACCACCTGCGATCCGGCTTTCACGGAATTCGTGCGCGCGACGCTCGCCGGGATGGGCTACCACGTGAAAGTCAATGATCCCTACAAGGGCGTCGAGCTCGTCCGCGCGTACTCCGCGCCGGCACGCGGCCGGCACAGCCTGCAGGTGGAGATCAATAAGCGGCTGTACATGGACGAGGCTGCGCGCAAGCGCAGCGCGGGCTTCGCGCAGTTGCAGCAAAGCCTGATGACGATGATCGACGCGATCGAGGACTACGCGACGTCCGTGTCGCGCCGATTGCGCTAACCTAGCCGCGTAGCCAACCGCCAACCGACCAACCAACTGGAGTAGTCATCATGTTCAAGCGATGGAGACTGGCCCTGGCCGCGGCGAGTGCGGCGCTGCTGGCAGCCTGCGCGAGCAATCCCACGTCGCTGGATGCGCAGTGGGTGAACCCGGCCTATGCCGGCAAGCGGCCGGTGAACAACGTGATGGTGATGGCGGCCGTGCGTGACGCCACCAATCGCCGCCTGACCGAAGACAACATGGTCGCGCAGCTGAGCGGTCTGGGCCTGAAGGCCGTGCAGTCCTACAAGTTCATCCCGACCGACGGGCCGGTCACCGAGCAGCAGCTGCGCGCGGCGGTCGCACAGGCCGGCGTCGGCCATGCGCTGGTGTCGCGGGTGATCAACGTCAGCACGCAGGTCAACGTGTCGCCGGGCATGGTGATGGGTCCGGCGTGGGGACCGGGCTGGGGCTGGGGCGGCGGCTGGGGTCCGGGCTGGGGCGGCTGGGCCGGTTACTACAACACGATGTGGGCGACGTCGATTCCGCCCCAGGTGACGACGACGCAGAACGTGCATGTCGACACGCGGCTGCTGGAGACGAAGGACGCGGCGGTCATCTGGTCGGCTGCGACCACCACATCGACCGGCTACAACAGCGCGCCGGAACTGATCAATTCGTTCGTCACGATCATCGTGCAGACGATGCAGAACGACGGGGTGATCTACTACGGGAAATTGGGCCCCGGCCTGCGCCGGGGCGACGAGCGAGCTGCCGTCGCCCCGGCGCAGGCCGGGGCCTCATTTGACCTTCAGCTCTCTCCGCGCGACAGCTCCATCAACGTGTCCGCGACCTTCACGCAGTCCTCGATGTGCCGCTCGCCCAGGTACTTCAGCGCGGCGAAGCTGATCGACGCCGCCACCACCTGACCCGCGATCGGCACCACGCGCGCGGCCTGTTTGGCGGTGAGGCGCACGCCCACGGTCTGCAGCATGCGCACCACCACTTCGCGCGTGACCACGCGGCCCACCACCGCGCCGCCGACCGCGGTGATCGCCTTGTAGGCAAACATCTTCCGGCGTGGCGCGAGCTTCTCTATCTGTTCCGGCGTCAGACCGAACGCGGCGTTGATCTGTTCCATCATCGACATCAGCATGCCGATGTCGACCGCGATATCCACGCCAGGAATCGGCACGACCGACGCGCCCGCGGAGATCAGCGCGCGCCGAGTGGCCAGCTTCCGGCAGCGTCGCGCCACCGCGTCGATGTCGCGGCGGGTGTCGGGAACCAGGGCGATGGCATTCGAAATCATTGATTTCCAAGGGAAAGTACGCACGCGGGACAGGTCGTCATCCGCCGTACAGGTGGGTCCCGACGCGACGCAGATCAAGAGTTACAGCAAGCGGTACACCCTATAATTTGCCCGTCTGGCTGCCATCGGCCAGCACACAGTTACAAGAACAGGCCCTGGGAGGGGCAGCGCGCCGGGGTTTCTCCAACCTGCCGTTGTCCAGTGCGATGCATCTGCTGACGCTGGGATTGAACCACACCACCGCGCCGCTCGCCGTGCGCGAACGGGTGGCGTTCGTTCCCGAAGAGGTGTGCACGACCATCGGCCGGCTGCGCGAACGGCTGGCCGAGCCTTCCGGCGGGCGCATCTCCGAAGCCGCGATCGTCTCCACCTGCAACCGCACCGAGCTCTACTGCGCGGCCAACGACCCGGAAGTCGCGCAACGCGCATTGACCGAATTCGTTGCGGCGGAGAAGCAGCTCAGCCTCGACGAACTGCAGAAGCACACCTACGTGCTGCCGCAGGCCAGCGCCGTGCGCCATGCGTTCCGCGTGGCGAGCGGACTGGACTCGATGGTGCTGGGCGAGCCGCAGATCCTGGGCCAGATGAAGCAGGCCGAGAAGCTGGCGCGCAACGCCGGCGGCCTGGGCCTGATGCTGAACCACCTGTTCCAGCGCACCTTCGCCGTCGCGAAGGAAGTGCGCTCGACCACCGAGATCGGTTCTCAATCGGTGTCGATGGCCGCGGCGTCGCTGAAGGTGGCGCAACGCATCTTCGGCGACATCACCAGCCAGCACGTGCTGTTCGTCGGCGCGGGCGAGATGATCGAACTGGTCGCCACGCACTTCGCCGCGCACCAGCCGAAGTCGATCACCGTCGCCAACCGCACCGCCGAGCGCGCGCAGGCGCTGGCGGCGCGCTTCAACGCCACCGCCATCAAGCTTTCCGACCTGCCCGACACCATCGGCAACTACGGCGTGGTCGTGTCGTGCACGGCGAGCTCGCTGCCGATCATCGGGCTGGGCATGAGCGAACGCGCGATCAAGGCGCGCCGCCGCAAGCCGATGTTCATCGTCGACCTCGCCGTCCCGCGCGACGTCGAGCCCGAGGTCTCGCGGCTGGACGACGTCTACGTGCACACGGTCGACGACCTGGGCCGCATCGTCGCCAGCGGCAATGAGAGCCGGCAGGCCGCCGTCGCGCAGGCCGAGGCCATCATCGAAAACGGCGTGCACGACTTCGAGGCGTGGGTGCGTTCGCGCCAGGCCGTGCCGATGATCCAGGAGCTGCGCCTGCGCGCCGACGCGCTGCGCCGCCACGAGATGGAACGCGCGCTGAAGCAGCTCGCGCGCGGCGAAGCGCCCGAGGCCGTGCTCGAGCAGCTGTCGCAGGCGCTGACCAACAAGTTCCTGCACGACCCCGTCAGTTCACTGCGCTCGGCCGGCGATGCCGCCGAGCATGCGCGGCTGCAGACGCTGCTGGCCCGCTTCTACTCGTCGTCCGACGATTAGCTGTCGCCCGCGCCTTCGCCGCGGGCCATTCCTGTCGTAGAGTCGCCGCAGCGCCGCGCGCTGCCCCGTCCTTTCGTCCCGGATCCCATGAAACCCTCCATGCAGCAGAAACTCCAGCAGCTCGCGAAGCGGCTGGAAGACATCGACGCGCAGCTCGCCAGCGAAACCGCGGCGCGCGACATCAACACGCTGCGCGCGCTGGGGCAGGAACGCGCCGAGATCGAGCCCGTGGTCGTGCGCTTCCACGACTACAACCGCGCGCAGGCCGACCACGCGGGCGCGCAGGAGATGCTGTCGGATCCCGACATGAAGGCACTGGCCGAGGAGGAAGTGCATGCAGCCCGCGCACGCATGGACGACATCGAAGGCGACCTGCAGCGGCTGCTGCTGCCACGCGACCCGAACGACGAGCGCAACATCGTCCTCGAAGTGCGCGCCGGCACCGGCGGCGACGAGTCGGCGCTGTTCGCGGGCGACCTGCTGCGCATGTACATGCGCTACGCAGAGCGGCAGCGCTGGGCCACCGAACTGATTTCCGAGAGCGTTTCGGAGATGGGTGGCTACAAGGAGGCGATCGTGCGCATCGTCGGCCAGGGTGCGTACTCGAAGCTCAAGTTCGAGTCCGGCGGCCACCGCGTGCAGCGCGTTCCGGAGACCGAGGCGCAGGGCCGCATCCATACCTCGGCGTGCACGGTGGCGGTGCTGCCCGAGGCCGACGAGATCAACGAGATCAAGATCGATCCGACCGAGATCCGCATCGACGTGTATCGCGCGTCCGGCGCGGGCGGCCAGCACGTGAACAAGACCGAGAGCGCGGTGCGCATCACGCACCTGCCCACCAACATCGTCGTCGAGTGCCAGGACGATCGCTCGCAGCACAAGAACCGCGATCGCGCGATGAAGATCCTCGCGGCGCGCATCATGGACGCGCGCACGCGCGAGCAGCAGGCGAAGGAGGCGTCGACGCGCAAGAGCCTGATCGGCTCCGGCGACCGTTCCGAACGCATCCGCACCTACAACTTCCCGCAGGGGCGCGTGACCGATCATCGGATCAACCTGACGCTGTACAGGATCGACGCGATCATGGATGGCGATCTGACGGAGCTGACCGAGAAGCTGGCGGCGGAGCATCAGGCGGAGCAGCTGGCGGCGTTGGGGGAGAGTGCGTGATGCAGTCCCGGAGCCTGCAAACTTGGGCCCCGGCCTTCGCCGGGGCGACGGCATTCTGCATCGTCGTCCCGGCGCAGGCCGGGACCCAATTTCTCCCCACCTTGTAGTGGACACCGCCGCCACCCTCCTCCGCGCCAGCGGCCTTCCCGTCGCTGAAGCGCGCGCCCTGCTCGCCCAGCAGCTCGGCGTCACTCGCGAGCACCTGATCGCACACCCCGACCGCGCTGTCTCGCTGGAATACGCGCTCGCCTTCCGCACGCTGACGCAACGCCGCCGCGACGGCGAACCGATGGCCTACCTGCTCGGCGTGCAGGAGTTCTACAGCCGCAACTTCCGCGTGTCGCACGACGTGCTGGTGCCGCGCCCGGATACCGAAACCCTGATCGACGTCGCGCTGCGCTGTCTGGCCGGCCTGTCGTCGCCGCGCGTTCTTGAACTGGGCACCGGCAGCGGCTGCATCGCCGTCACGCTGCAACTCGAACGCCCCGATGCGGTCATCACCGCCACCGACGTGTCCGTCGCCGCACTGGCCATCGCGCGCCAGAACGCGCAGTCGCACGATGCGCCGATCACCTTCGCCCTCGGCGACTGGTATGCGGCAGTGCCGCCGGCCACGCGCTTCGATGCCATCGTCAGCAATCCACCGTACATCGCCGTGGGCGACGCACACCTGGCGCAGCTCGCGCACGAGCCCGTGCTCGCGCTGACCGACGGCGGCGATGGCCTGCGCTGCCTGCAGGCCATCGTGCGCGGCTCGCGCGCTCACCTGCGGCCGGGCGGCTGGCTGCTGCTCGAGCACGGCTACATGCAGGGGCCCGCGGTGGCGGCGTTGCTGCGCGAAGCTGGCTTCAACTACGTCGCCACCACGCGCGATGCCGCGGGGCACGAGCAGGTATGTGCGGGGCGGAATCCGCAGTGAGACAAAGAGAAAATGGGCCCCGGCCTTCGCCGGTGACGTTACGATGGGCCGTCGCCCCGGCGCAGGCCGGGGCCCAATTTGCGTACCGCTGCACTATCGTTCCCGCGAAGGCGGGAACCCATTTTGCCTTTCCAGCCGCACGTTTAAACTCTCGTTCCCCCTCCGCAGTCTCAGGACTCCCCCGCCATGGACGCCAAGGAATTCATCCACAAGACCGTCACCGATCACCCCGTGGTGCTGTTCATGAAGGGCACCGCGCAGTTCCCGCAGTGCGGCTTCTCCGGCCGCGCGGTGCAGGCGCTGAAGCAGGCCGGCGCGCAAGCCTGGTGACGGTGAACGTGCTGGAAGACGACGACGTGCGCCAGGCCGTGAAGGACTACGCCAACTGGCCGACGATCCCGCAGCTCTACGTGAACGGGCAGTTCGTCGGCGGCAGCGACATCATCGCGGAGATGGTGCAGTCGGGCGAACTGCAGACGCTGCTCTCGCAGGCCGCGCCCGCCGCCAAGCCCGCCTGATCCCCGCGATGACCACCCCGCGCCGGTTGATCGTCGCCATCACCGGCGCGAGCGGCACCCTCTACGGTGTGCGCCTGCTGCAGCGCCTGCGCGCGCGCGGCGACGTCGAGACCCACCTCATCCTGTCGAGCGCCGGCGTGCTCAACGCATGGCAGGAACTCGACATGAAGCGCGCGGACGTCGAAGCGCTGGCCGACGTCGTGCACAGCGCGAATGACATCGGAGCCACCATCGCGAGCGGCTCGTTCCTCACCGAAGGCATGGTGATCGCGCCGTGCTCGATGAAGACGCTGGCGGCGGTGGCGCATGCGCTGTCGGACACGCTGATCGCGCGGGCAGCGGACGTGTGCCTGAAGGAACGGCGCCGCGTCGTGCTGCTGACGCGCGAGGCGCCGCTGAACCTGGCGCATATCCGGAACATGGAGGCGGTGACGCTGATGGGCGGCGTGATCTTTCCGCCGGTGCCGGCGATGTATCAGCGGCCGGGGAGCATTGAGGAGATGGTCGGGCAGACGGTGGAGAGGGTGTTGGATCTATTTGGTTTGTCAGATGCGGGGGCTCCGAGATGGAGTGGCTTGGGAGCCTCCGACACGTAGTTGGTCTTCAACTGTCAAGACCTCCGGCGGCAAATCCGGGTCCATCGATCCGCAATTTCACGATGGTGCCGCAACCTAAATTAGCAAGCGTCACTAATTTAGGTTCGAAGATGTACGGCACTCCAACAGTCGTCGTCGCCGGGCAACGCGTTTGATGCGGCCGCCCGCTCTGAAGCTGGAGCGCCTCGCCTCCCTGATCGTTACCTTCCGAGGCGAAAGGGTGCTTCTGAGCGAGCAGCTCGCCCCCTTGTACGGCGTGACAGTCAGTGCACTCAAGCAGGCGGTCAGGCGGAACATCGAGCGCTTTCCCGCCGACTTCATGTTCCAGCTCACTGCGGAAGTGGCTGCCACCCTCCTCGCTTCAAGATCACAGAATGTGATCTTGAAGCGAGGGCAGAACTTCAAGTACCTCCCATACGCTTTCACCGAACAGGGTGTCGCCATGCTGTCAAGCGTGCTACGCACGCCGAGCGCGGTCGAGGTAAATATCGCGATCATGCGAGCCTTCGTTCAACTGCGACGGCTGATGGACGCGAACCGCGACCTCGCTCGCAGCTGGTGGCGCGCGACAAGGCCAGCCTCGACGTCCTTTGGCTCAAGGACGAAAGTCTTGCCGATTCCGACAATCTGCCCCCGCCCGAGGTCATCGCGCAGGAGATCGTCGATGAACTAGAGGCGGCGCTGGAGCAGTTTCGGTTGATTGCAGGGGACCTGGCAGGCACGGCAGGCAGCGAATCGACTGGGTAAGGACCTCTGAATGCCCAATTCGGGTATTCTTATGCCCAATATGGGCATGAAGAAAAAGGCTGCGCCGAGTAGGCCAGGTTCGAGCGGTCTCGCCGGTGCACTGTTAACCAATACCCAGCAGCGCGTGCTGGCGTGGCTGTTCGGCCAGCCAGAGCGCAGCTTCTACGCCACCGAGCTGATCGGCCTTGCCGGCGCGGGCTCCGGCGCCGTCCAGCGCGAATTGGCACGTTTGGAGCGTAGCGGTCTCGTCACGACGCGCGCGGTCGGGACCCAGAAGCACTACCAGGCCAATCCCGCCGCGCCCATCTACGCCGAGCTGTGCGGCATCGTCCAGAAGACAGTCGGCTTGGCCGAGCCGCTCCGAGATGCCCTGGCGCCGCTCGCCGCGAGCATCCAGGCGGCGTTCGTCTATGGGTCGATCGCCAAGCGCGAGGACACCGCATCGAGCGACATCGACCTGATGTTGATCAGCGATGACATCGCCTACTCCGATCTGTACGCCGCGCTTGAAGCAGTGAGCAACCGACTTGGCCGCACGGTCAACCCGACGATCATCACGCCGCAGGACCTCATCAAGCGGGTCAAACGCAAGGAGGCGTTCGCAACCCGCGTGCTGGCGCAACCCAAGATATGGCTGATCGGAAGCGAGGATGCCCTTTGCCTTTGAAAACCTCTGCGGCGCCGGCAAGCCGCTGAAGGCGGAGCCGCCGGACGCTGCCGAGTTCGCCGGCCTCAGGCGGTCGGGGCTGACGCGCCTGAAGGATGCCGAAATTGTCGGCCTGTCACTCGAAGGCCGATTCGATTCGGCCCACAACGCAGCCCACGCGCTGTGCTTCGCCGCCTTGCGCTGGCATGGCTACCGCTCGGCCAATCGATACATCGTGATCCAGCTGCTGCCGCACACACTCGGCCTCGGTCC
>JBGAIO010000035.1:0-23274 GCA_044225415.1 Burkholderiaceae bacterium
AGGGCGGCCACGCCGCCGTGCGCCCACGGCCGGCGCGAGTCCGTCTCACGCATCGCGCGCTTCCGCGTGATAGCGGGTCACGCGATCGACCTCGTTCTTCGAGCCGAGGAACACCGCCACGCGTTCGTGCAGCTTCGTCGGCTGCACGTCGAGGATGCGCTGGCGTCCGTTGGTGGCCGCGCCGCCGGCCTGTTC
This sequence comes from Burkholderiaceae bacterium, assembly GCA_044225415.1. Lineage (GTDB taxonomy): Bacteria > Pseudomonadota > Gammaproteobacteria > Burkholderiales > Burkholderiaceae_F > JALORV01. Next base: position 196 of record JBGAIO010000035.1, read on the forward strand.
AACCAGGAACGACATCGGATTGCCCTCGTACATCAGCCGCAGCTTGCCGGGCTTGTCCGGCTCGCGCGCATCGCGCGGATACATGAAGATGCCGCCGCGCGACAGGATGCGATGCACGTCGGCGACCATCGACGCGATCCAGCGCATGTTGTAGTCCTTGCCGAGCGGCCCCGTGCGGCCGGCGAGCATCTCGTCGACGTAGCGCTTCACCGGTGCTTCCCAGTGCCGCGCGTTCGACATGTTGATCGCGAATTCCTTCGTGTCGGCCGGGATCTGCACGTCGGTCGAGGTCAGCAGGAACGAGCCGGTCTCGCGCGCCAGCGTGAAGATCTGCACGCCATGGCCAACGCTGAGCACGAGCTGCGTCTGCGGTCCATAGACCGCATAGCCCGCGCACACCTGCCGCGTGCCGGGTTGCAGGAACGCGGCTTCGCCCACGTCCCGGCCGCCGTCGGGCGCGCGCAGCACGGAGAAAATCGTGCCGATCGACACGTTGACGTCGATGTTGCTCGAGCCGTCGAGCGGATCGAACAGCAGCAGATAGCGCCCGCGCGGGTACGCGACGGGAATGCCCATCGGATCGTCCATCTCCTCGGAGGCCATGCCGGCCAGGTAGCCGCCCCAGCTGTTGGCCTCGACCAGGATCTCGTTGGACAGCACGTCGAGCTTCTGCTGCGCTTCCTGCTGCACGTTCATCGTGCCGGCGGCGCCGAGCACGCCGCCGAGCGCGCCCTTGCCCACGGCGTGGCCGATGGTCTTGCACGCGCGCGCGACGGTTTCCAGCAGCAGGCGCAGGTCGGGATCGAGGCCGTGCTCGCGCTCGCAACGGATCAGGTAATGCGTCAGTGACAGGGTGCTCATGGCTGTTCCAGGGACTTGTCGACGATTTCGCGCACGTCGCGCGAAAGATGCGGATGGGTGGCGACGGCTTCGAGCGCCGCACGCAAGGTCGCCTGCCGATCGGGGGTGTAGCGCCGCCACCGCTCCGCGGTGCGGGCCAGCTGTGACGCCACCGTCGGGTTCAGCGCGTCGGCGGCCAGCACCTGGTCCACCCAGAAAGCGTAGCCGGGATAGCGCTGCGCGGCGGCGCGGCGGTGAAACTCCGCCTCGTTGAGGCTGAAGAACGCACGCAGCAGGGCATAGACATTGTTCGGATTCGTCGGCCGGAACGACGGATGCGTGAGCAAGGCACGCACCCGCTCCAGCACCGGCGGTTCGCCAGGCGCCGCCGGGGCGGTGGCCTGCAACTGGAACCACTTCAGCATCAGCAGCGGCTCGTGCTGCCAGGCGCGGCCGCAACGGATGACGAAATCGGCCTTGTCCGGCGCCGACGAGGCGAGGATGCAGGCGAGGGCCGCCTCGCGCTCGGTGATGTTGCCGGCCTGCTCGAACTGCTGTCGTGCGCGCCCGAGCGCGTCGGGCACATCCCCTTCGACCAGGTAGGCGAGCGCCAGGTTGCGCAGTGCCCGCCGGCCCGCCGGCGCAGCAGCGGGCGAATACGGACCCGGCGTGACGTTTGCATCGTGCGCCGCGCGCCAGTCGTCGGCGAGGCAGCGGCCGAGTTCGCGCAGCAGATGACGACGCGCCGTGCGGATCGCCGGCGGATCGACGATCGCGCGTGTTGCGGCGATCGTGCTCTCGGCCGGCAGCGTCAGCGCCAGCGCGCGCAGCGCGGGCGACAGCGCTGCGTCGGCCAGCAGCGCGCGCCACACCTGCACCAGCTCATCGTCGAGCGAAAGGGGCTGGCCTGCTTCGACAGCATCGCAGAGCCGCTGCAGGCGCGTGCCGGCGAGGCGCTGCGCCGCCTCCCAGCGATTGAACGCATCGGAGTCGTGCTGCGCGAGGAAGGCGAGTTCGGCGTCACCGAGCGCCTGGTCGAGGATCACCGGCGCCGAAAAATCGCGCAGCAGCGACGGCACCGGCCGGGCCGGCACGTCGACGAAGCGGAAAGTCTGTGTCGCCTGCGTCAGCTCCAGCACGCGCGCGGACGGTCCCGGCGCCGGTTCGCCTTCGAGCGTCAGCGGCAGGTCGCGGCCGGCGCTGTCGAGCAGGCCCATGGCCACGGGAATGTGGAACGGCGCCTTCACGGGCTGTCCGGGCGTGGCCGGCGTCGATTGCGCGAGCGTCAGCTCGTAGCAGCGGCGCAGCGCGTCGTAGGCGCCGGTGGCCGCGACGTGCGGCGTGCCGGACTGCGCGTACCAGAGGCTGAACTGCGTCAGGTCGCGGTCGTTCGCGTCCGCCATCGCAGCGACGAAGTCGTCGCAGGTGACGGCCTGGCCGTCGTGCCGACGGAAGTCCTCGGCGCCCTTTTCGTAGACAGTCGTCGTGTAGAAGTTGGCGATCTGCTGGTACGCATCGGGGCGCACCGGATGGGCCATCGGTCCCGCGTCCTCGAGGAACTGCGTGGCGCGCAGGCGCCGCACGTCGGCGATGCGGCGCGCGGCGCGGCCGGAAGCATCGCCGGCAGCGTCGCCCATCATGTCCGCCGCGAACTCCTGCTCGCGGAATACCGTCAGGCCTTCCTTCAGCGACAGCTGGAACCAGTCACGGCAGGTGACGCGATTGCCGGTCCAGTTGTGGAAGTACTCGTGCCCGACGATGGCCTCGATCAGCGCGTAGTCGTTGTCGGTGGCCACGTCCGGACTGGCCAGCACGTAGCGCGAGTTGAAGATATTGAGGCCCTTGTTTTCCATCGCCGCGCCGTTGAAGTCGGGCGACGCGACCACCATGAAGCGGTCGAGATCGAGTTCGAGTCCGTAGCGCTGCTCGTCCCAGGCGACGGCGCGCTGCAGGCTGCGCAGGGCATGCGCGGCCCGCGGCAGGTCGGCCGACGTCGACCAGAACTGCAGCAGCGCGTCGCGGCCGCTGCGGCGCGTGACGGAGTGTTCGAGCGCGGTGAAGTCGCCGGCGACCACGGCGAACAGATAGCTCGGCTTGGCATGGGGATCGTCCCACACCGCGCAGTGGCGTCCGTCGGGCAGCTCGTGCGCGTCGACCCGATTGCCGTTGGCGAGCAGCACCGGAAAGCGCGCGCGCTCCGCGCGCAGCGTCACGTGGTAGCGGGCCATCACGTCCGGGCGGTCGGGGAAGTACGTGATGCGCCGGAAGCCCTCGGCTTCGCACTGCGTGTACAGCGCGCCGTTCGATACGTACAGCCCCGTCAGTTCCGAGTTGCCGACGGGGCGGATGCGATTGACGATGTGCACGCGGAACGTATCCGACGGCGCGCGCAGCGCGATGCCGTCGGCGCGCAGTTCGAAGTCCCCGGGCGCCGCGCTGCGACCGTCCACGGCCAGCGACACGAACTCGAGCTCTTCGCCGTCGAGCCAGAGCGTTGTCGCGCTGCTGCCGGGCCGGCGCCGGACGTCGAGCGTGCTATGCACCGTCGTCAGCTCGGCGTCGAGGTCGAAATCGAGCGCGATGCGGTCGATGCAGAAGTCGGGCGCGGCGTAGTCGCAGCGCCGGAAGGTGACGGGTTCTTCGGTGCGCATCGGCGGGCCGGCGACGGGGGGCTACAGGGTGGCTGAGCGGCGGCGATTGTAGTGTGTAGCGGCTATCGACCTGGGCCGCGCTGTCGGTTCGCCAGATGGATGCCGACGATGATCAGCGCGCCGCCGAGCAGGTGATAGGGTCCGATCGACTCGCCGAGCGTGAAGTAGGACAGCACGCCCGCGACGACCGGCGTCAGATTGACGAAGTACATCGGCAGCACCGCGCCCGCACGGGCCACGCCGCGATCCCAGCAGAAGTAGGCGGCCAGCGACGGCAGCAGCACGACATACACCAGTGCCCACAGATTGCCGAAGGTGAGCCGCGGCAGTGCGCCGGTCCACAGGTGCTCGACGATGGCGAAGGGCAGGATCATCAGCGCGCCGAGCGCCATCTGCAGCGCGAGGAAGGGCGCGGCGGGAATCGCCGGCCGCCGCGTGCGCAGCAGCCACGTATAGATGGCCCAGGTGAGCGTGGCGACCAGCATGATCAGGTCGCCGCGGTCGAGCTGCAGCCGTGCGATGTTCATCGGGTCGCCGCGCGCGACCACCAGCAGCACGCCGGCCATCGACAGCGCTGCCCCTACCCATTGCGCGCCGCGCACCGGCGTCGCGAAGAAGGCGGCGCCGGTGAGCAGCGTCATCACCGGCCCGGAGGCACCGATCAGCGTGGCGTTGACCGCGGTCGACGTCGTCAGCGCGAGGTACTGCAGCGAGTTGTAGCAGCCTACGCCCAGCGCGCTGATGACGAGCATCAGCGGCCAGCGACCTCGCACGGCCGTCAGCGCGGCGGGCAGGCTGCGCCAAACGAAGGGCAGCAGGACCATGAACGCGAGGACCCAGCGCGCGAACGAAAGCGCGAGCGGCGGAAACTCGCCGACCACCGCGCGTCCCACCACCGCATTGCCCGCCCAGAACAGCGGCGGCGCCAGCAGCAGCGCAAACGTCGAGAGACTGAGGCGGGGAGCCAGAGCCAGAGCCGGAACCGGTGCGGATCAGAACTCGAGGTCGTCGCGGATCGCCGCGACGCCGGCCTTCGCGCACGCGTCGTCCGCCGCACCGGTCGGCGCACCCGACACGCCGATCGCGCCGACCGAGGTGCCGCCCGCTGCGATGTTCACACCGCCGCCCACTGCGACGACGTTCGGCAGCTCGCGGATGCCCGCGCTGCCCGAGCCGGGCTGTGTTGCGTTCGCGAGTTCCAGCGTGTCGGTGCGGAAACTGATCGCCGTATAACCTTTGTTGATGGCCGTCATCACCGTATGCGGTCCGGCAAAGCGGTCACGCAGCAGCGCCTGCGCAACACCGCTGCGATCGACCACCGCCACGGCCACCTGGTAGCCGCGCTTTCGGCAGTCGTCCAGCGCTGCGCGTACCGCCTTCATCGCGGTCTCAGGCGTCATCAGCTTGATCGCGTAGGTGCCGCTCGCCGGTGCCGCTGTCTGCGCAGCCGCATCGTTCAGCGCGCCGACGCACAGCGCTGCAGCCGCGATCAGGGTGAGGTGTCGCATCGATGTCTCCATGTCTTCGTTGGTTTCGTGCATGCAGCAATGTTCACTGTAAACGAAATGCATTCTCGTCCCGCTCTGTTACTTGCGCAGTAACAGACATCGTGTGCAACGCCCGGCACCGATTGACAACGGTCAACGGCCAAGGGGAAACCCGATGCCACACTGCCAGCGCTTCAGGAATTGCGCGACATGCGCGGAGCAACACATGCGAGCCCGCAGCCTTCATCTCCCCCACTGGTTCACAGCCGCAGTGACTGCGGCATTCCTGTGCGCTCCGTCGGCACTGCTGGCGGCCGACGCGCCGGATTCGAACGAAGCTTGCCTGATGTGCCACGGCGATGCCGCGGCGAAGAACGATGCCGGCAAGTCGATCGCCGTCGATGCGAAGGTATTCGCATCATCGGTGCACGGCCAGATGGGATTCAAGTGCACGGACTGCCATACCGACACGTCGGTGGACAAGCTGCCGCATGAGCCGAAGCTGAAGGCGGCTGACTGCTCGAGCTGCCACGAGGCGACCGTCAAGGAATACCTTGCGACGGCGCACGCGAAGGCGCGCGCCGGCGGCAACCAGGTCGCGGCCACCTGCTCTTCGTGCCACGGCAGCCACGACATCCAGAAGTCGAGCGAACCGAAGTCGCGCACCAACGCCGCCAACGTCGAGGCGACGTGCGCGAAGTGCCACGGCAACGACGCCCTGATCCAGCAGGCGCACATTCCAGGCGGCAACATCGCCAGCCAGTTCCACGACAGCATCCACGGACGGAAGCTGGCCGCCGGCGGAGCGCAGGCGGGCAGCGCGCCCAACTGCATCAGCTGCCACGGTGCGCACAAGATCGTCAGCCCTGCCGATCCGGCGAGCCGCGTCAACCGCGCCAACGTCGCGCAGATGTGCGGCAGCTGTCACCAGCAGGTGTTCAGCCGGTTCTCGCAGAGCCAGCACGGCCGGATGGCGCAGGGGGGCAATTCGGCGGCACCCACCTGCATCGACTGCCACACCGCACACCGCGTGATGGACCACACGGCAACCGCGTTCCAGACCAGCGTCATCAACGAGTGCGGCAACTGCCACGTGGATTTCATCAAGACCTACCGCGACACATACCACGGGCAGGTGACGCAGCTCGGCTACGCGCGCATCGCGACCTGCGCGAGCTGCCACGGTGCGCACGAAGTGCTGCCGGCGTCCGATCCACGCTCGACGATCTCGCCGGAGAACATCGTCACGACGTGCCGCAACTGCCACCCGAAGGCCAACGCGAACTTCGCGCAGTTCCGTCCGCACGGCAATCCGCATGACCCGGTCGGCGACCCGATGCTCTACTGGGGCCGCATCTTCATGCAGCTGCTGCTGGCCGGCGTGTTCGGCTTCTTCGGCCTGCATACGCTGCTGTGGGCCATCCGCTCGGGGCAGGAGAAGCGCGCGCAGAACGGCAAGGGCCGCTGACGCAGCCGACGACGACCGGACAGCCCATCGGGCAGACAGCAGGACAGCAAGCAGGACAGCCGCAGGAAAGCAGAGGAAGACGATGTCGACGACGATCACCGCGGGGCATGCACCGCATGGAGTGGCCCAACGGCATTACCGGCGCTTCAGCCCGATCGAGCAGGTGATGCATGTGTTCCTGATGATCTCGTTCCTCGGGCTGGCGCTGTCGGGCGTGCCGCTGCTGTTCGCCACGCAGGGCTGGGCGAAGACGCTGGTGGGGTGGATGGGCGGCTTCGGCGGCGCGGCACTGGTCCATCGCATCAGCGCCGGCATCATGCTGTTCCTCTTCGTCTTCCACATCCTGCGCACGTTCGTGCGCGCGTTCCAGTCGGACGATCCGCTGGGCATGTTCTGGGGGCCCAACTCGCTGACGCCCAACCTGAAGGACGCGCAGGACATGTGGGGCATGATCAAGTGGTTTCTCCACCTGGGCCCGCGGCCGCAGTTCGACCGCTACACGTACTGGGAGAAGTTCGACTACCTGGCGGTGTTCTGGGGCATGTTTATCATCGGCGGCTCGGGCCTGATGCTGTGGTTCCCGGCCTTCTTCTCGGGCTTCCTGCCGGGCTGGATGTTCAACCTTGCCACGCTGGTGCACGGCGAGGAGGCGCTGCTGGCCATGGGCTTCATCTTCACCATCCACTTCTTCAACGGGCACCTGCGGCCCGAGAAGTTCCCGATGGACATGGTGATCTTCACCGGCACCGTGTCCGAGCACGAACTGAAGGAAGAGCGCCCGCTCGAGTACGCGCGGCTGGTCGCACAGGGACGGCTGAAGGCTCTAGAAGTGCCGGCTCCCACCGCGCAGCGGCTGACTGCGGGACGGGTCATCGGCACGATCGCGGTGATCGTCGGACTCATCACCGTCGCGCTTATCATCTACAGCGCAATCGTGGCGGTTGCCACGCACTGAAGTACGATTCGCTCCGAGCGAACGGGTTCCGCCCGGCAGGCGGAGCCCGTTTCTTGTATCTGGGGGAGGGTTCGACATGAAGCTGCAGATCGGGCGCAAGACCGTGCTCGGCACTTTCGCGACGCTGGCGGTGGCTGCGCTGGCCTTCGCGGTGGTGGCGGTGGTGGGCATCACCGGCTGGGAGTACACCAACAGCAACGAGTTCTGCGCAGCGATGTGCCACAACGTGCATCCGGAGGAATCGCGCGCGCATGCCGAAGGCGCGCACGCCCGCGTCAACTGCGTCGAATGCCACATGGGCCGCAACTCGACGCTGCGGCTGATCGCGATGAAGCCCACGCACCTGCACGAGCTGTGGGGAATGGTCGCCGGCTACGAGCGGCCCCTGCACGCGGCGGGCATGCGCCCGGCCCGCGAGGCCTGCGAGAGCTGCCACTGGCCCGAGACCGAGCACCAGGACCGCATCATCGTCAACCGTCGCTTTGCGACGGACGCGGCGAGCAGCGAGGTGCTCTACCGACTGACCATGCACACCACGGCCGATGCCGAGCGCGATCTGCCGTGGAAGGTGACCGGCATTCACTGGCACATCGCCAACAAGGTCGAGTTCAAGACCGGGGACCGGCAGGGCCGCGTGATTCCGTGGGTGCGCGTCACGCGCGCCGACGGCACGACGTCGACCTACATCGACGGCGAAACCAAGCTCACCGCCGGCGAACTCGACCAGCTCAAGATGCGCCGCATGGAGTGCTTCGACTGCCACAACCAGGTCGGACACCCGTTCCCGAATCCGGCCGACCGGGTCGACGCGGCGATCGCGGCCGAGAAGATCGACCGTGCGCTGCCGGCGGTGAAGTCACGCGCGGTGGCGCTGATCAATGCCGCGCAGGAGTTCAGCGGTCCGCTCGCCGAGCGCACGGCAGCCATCGACAAGCTGCTCGCCGCTGATGCGGCCAAGGCTGCGGTCAAGCCTGAGCTCAAGGAGAAGGACCTGCGCTTCCAGCAGGCGATGCGCGACATCCTGATCGCGAGTTCCTTCGAGGCGCGCGGCCTGTCGTGGCAGTCGTTCCCGAACCACGGTGAACACCGCGACACGCCGGGCTGCTTCCGCTGCCACAACGGCAAGCACTTCAACGAGAAGGGCGAAGCGATCCGGCTGCAATGCACGCTGTGCCACAACCTTCCGACGGTCACCATGGAGAACGGCAAAGGCAGCGTGCCGTCGCTGGTGGTGCAGGGCGTATCGCCGCCGGACAGCCACCATGAACCGAACTTCATGCACGAGCATCGCTTCAAGCTCGACGATTCGTGCTCGATGTGCCACGGCAAGCTCGAGTTCGGGCGCGAAGGCGGCAATTTCTGCGCGAATCCGGCCTGCCACGGGCGTGCCTGGCCGGGCGTGAACCTGAACGTCGACTTCAAGCCGGTGTCGGCGACACCGCCCGCGGCGGAGCCTGCCAAGGCCGCGCCCGCGAAGGCGCCCGAGCCCGCCAAGAGCGAGGCCAAGGCGGCCGCGAAGGCATCGAAATAGAAGGCGGGCAAAAGCTGGTCTACATTTGACGGCGCAACGGACGGCGCACCGCACTCCGGTGCGCCGTTTTCATATCTGGCAGGAGCCGCCATGAACCTCGCCGAACTCACCCGCTTCGTCTCCACCCGCTGGGACGAGGAACTCGTCCCGCGCCTGACCGACTACGTGCGCGTGCCGGCCAAGTCGCCGGCGTTCGACGCGAGCTGGTCGGCGCACGGCCACCTGCAGGCCGTCGTGCGAGAGGCCGAGGCGTGGAGTCGTGCGCAATCGATCAAGGGCCTGGCCGTCGAGATCGTCAGCATCGACGGCATGACACCGTGCGTGCTCTTCGATGCGCCGGCCACGAACGGGCTCGGCAACGATCGCACGGTGCTGTTCTACGGCCACCTGGACAAGCAGCCCGAGATGGAAGGCTGGCGCGAAGGCTTCGGACCCTGGACGCCGGTCATCGAGGACGGCAAGCTCTACGGCCGCGGCAGCGCCGACGACGGCTATGCGATCTACGCCGCGCTGACCGTCATCGCCGCGCTCGACTCGCAGAACGTGCCGCGGCCGCGCTGCGTCGGCATCATCGAGACCTGCGAGGAAAGCGGCAGTCCCGACCTGCCGGCATATCTCGAGAAGCTCGCGCCGCGCTTCGGCGACGTGCAACTGCTGGTGGGACTCGACTCCGGCTGCGGCAACTACGAGCAGCTGTGGGTGACGACTTCGCTGCGCGGATTGGTCGGCGGCACGCTGACGGTGCAGGTGCTCGACGAAGGCGTGCACTCGGGCAATGCCAGCGGCATCGTGCCGTCGTCGTTCCGCATCGCGCGCCAGCTGCTGAACCGCATCGACGATCCGGCCACCGGCCGCGTCCTGCTGCCCGAGCTGCATGCCGATATCGCGTCCGTGCGGCTGCAGCAGGCGCAGGCCGCGGGTGCCGTGCTCGGCGACGCGGTGTGGAAGCAGTTCCCGTGGGTCGGCTGTTCGCACGGGCCTGCCGGACATGCGCACGCGATGCCCGTGACCACCGATCCGGTCGAAGGCATTCTCAATCGCACGTGGCGGCCCGCACTGTCGGTGACGGGCGCCGCAGGCTTTCCGGCGATCGACTCGGCCGGCAACGTGCTGCGCCCGAAGACGTCGTTCAAGCTGAGCATGCGCATTCCGCCGACAGTGGACGGCGAGGCCGCGACGCGCGCGCTGCAGCGCGCACTGACCACCGACCCGCCCTACAGCGCGAAGATCACCTTCGACGCCGATTGCGGAGCCACCGGCTGGAGCGCGCCGCCCACCGCGCCGTGGCTCGCGCAGGCCCTTTCGTCCGCATCGCAGAAGGTGTGGCGCAAGGAAGCCGCGTGGATGGGCGAAGGCGGCACGATCCCTTTCATGGACATGCTCGGCCGGCGCTTTCCGAAGGCGCAGTTCGTCATCACCGGCGTGCTGGGACCGCGTTCGAACGCGCACGGGCCGAACGAGTTCCTGCACATCGATTACGCAAAGCGGCTGACGGTGGCCGTGGCGGATATCGTCGCCGCGGTGCGGTAGCGCGACGCCGCACGTTCAGCGCGGGATCAGCGCACGGTCGGCAGCCCGAGCTGCTTCCACAGCAGCATGCCGCCGCGCAGATTCGCGCAGCGCACGAGCCCGCCCTTGCGCAAGATGACCGTGGCCTGCGCCGATCGCGTGCCGGCGTGGCACACGGCGACCACCGGCCGGTCGCGCGGGATCGCGGCCAGTCGTGCCGTCAGTGTGTCCAGCGGAACGAACTGAGCACCGGCAATGCGGCCCAGCGACTCCTGCATCTCCTCGGGCTGGCGCACGTCGAGCACGTGCAGCTCGTCCAGATGCTCGGCCACCCAGTCGGGCTCGATCTCCAGCACGCCGGCGTAGCTCTGGCGCACAGGACCCCAGTCGGCCACGCGCGGCACCTTGTCGTCGGCCGGCCGGCCGGAGCGCAGGTTGGCGGGCACCGCCACGTCGATCTGCTTCGGGTGCGGCAGGTTCAGGTTCTGCATGAAGCCGACGAAGTCGCGCTCGTCCGCCGCGCCGCCGACGCGCGGGTTGTAGGTCTTCTCCTCGCGCACCGACGACACGGTGCGGCCGCTGTAGTCGTGGGCCGGGTAGAGCAGGCACTCGTCGGGTAGCACGAAGATCTGCTGCGTGATCGACCGGTACAGCACATGCGCGCTGCCGTGCTGGAAGTCGCAGCGGCCGGCGCCGCGGATCAGCAGCGCATCGCCGGTGAAGGCCATGCTGCCGTCGTCGAGCACCAGCGTCATGCAGCCATCGGTGTGGCCCGGGGTCGCGCGCACCTCCAGGTGCCTGCCGCCGAAGGCGACGCGATCGCCGTGATCGAGCGCGAGGTCCACGCCCTCGATGGCCGGCTGGTAGCGGCGCGACACGGCGATGCGGCAGCCGGTCGCCTGGTGCATCAGCCAAGCGCCGGTGACGTGGTCGGCGTGGCAATGCGTGTCGAGGACCGCGACCAGCTGCAGACCAAGTTCGCCGAGCAGCGCGTGATCGCGTGCGTGCTGCTCGAAGACCGTGTCGATGAACACGGCGTGGCGTGTGCGCGGATCGGCCAGCAGGTACGAGTAGGTCGACGACGTCGCATCGAACAGCTGGCGGAAGATCAGGTCGGCGGGAATCTCGGGCTCCGAAAGAGCATGCAGGCAGCCAAAGTATGAACCGCCCGTGCCTGCCGGCGGAGGTCTGGCAGGGACCGGGCCGCGCTTCGGCTACCGGGGGCGCGCGTGATCCTGCCAGTCGGCCGCTGCCGCGCGCAGGAACGCGTCGATCGAAGGGGCTGCGACGCGCGGCAGGCCGAGATGGACGGCCGCGTGGCGCAGTTCCTCGAGTGCTTGCGCGTCGTCCAGCGCCGCCGCGCCGGTCTGCTTCGACAGTTTCTGGCCGCGTTCGTTGAGCACGAGCGGCACGTGCAGATAGCGCGGCGTCGGGACTCCCAGCATGCGCTGCAGCGCGATCTGCCGCGGCGTGTTGTCGAGCAGGTCCGTGCCCCGCACGACGTGCGTAATGCGCTGCTCGGCATCGTCGACCACCACGGCGAGCTGATAGGCCCAGAGTCCGTCGGCGCGCCGCACGACGAAGTCGCCGACGTCGCGCGGCAGATCCTGGACGACGGTGCCGCACTCGCCATCTTCGAAGCCCACCGGTGCATCCGGCACGCGAAAACGCCACGCGCGGACCGGGCGTCCACCGGTGCCGTTGCGGCAGGTGCCGGCATAGACCGCGGTGCCGGCGCCTTCGGATTCGACCTGCGCACGGCTGCAGGCGCAGCCGTACACGTGACCGTCGCGGTGCATCGCGTCGAACGCGGCTTCGTAGAGCTCGTGACGCGCGCTCTGGTAGACGACCGGTTCGTCGGAGACCATGCCGCGCGCCGCCAGCGTGTCCAGGATCGATCGTGCCGCGCCCGCCACTTCGCGCGGCGGATCGAGATCCTCGATGCGCACCAGCCACGTGCCACCGTGCGCGCGCGCGTCCAGCCAGCTCGCCAGCGCGCTGACCAGCGAGCCCATGTGCAGCGGGCCGGTGGGCGACGGCGCGAAGCGGCCGCGATAGGACGGTGAACTCGAGGCAGGCATGCGACGGATTCCACCGCAACGGCTGCGCATATCGAAGCCAGCGCATGGCGGTTCGGCTGCGATTATGCGGCGAGCAGGGAAGCCCCGTACCTGTCGACATCTCACGTTCCCGGAACCCGTGCCCCGCCGCTCCGTCAATGACGACCTGAGCCGACTCGCCGCCAACCTCGGTCGCCAGACCTGGTATGCGAGCCTCGCCTTCGGCCTGCTGGCCGTGCTGCTGCTGTGGCGCGAGGGCCGGGCCGTGCCCGCCGTGCTGTGGTGGATGGTGCTGGCGGCGACGGTGGCCGTGCGCGCCGCGGTCTGCCATCTGGCGCTGCGACGCCGGTCGTTCAGCGAGGGCCTGTACGCGACCTGCGCCGCAGCCGAAGGCATTGTGTGGGCCGGCCTGCTGGTGCTGCTGCCCGCCGGCTCGGACATCGGCCTGCTGCTCGAACTGTCGCTGACGATGCTAGTGCTGCTCGGCGCGCTGCTGCCTTTCGCGCCCGCCGGACTGCCCTGGTTCGCCTTCGCGGTGCCAGTGGGCTTCGCGCAGCTCGTGCTGATGCTGTCGCACAACGTGCCGCAGCAGGAACTGCTGCTGCTGACGTGGACGCTGACCATGGTGGGCGCGGTGGCGACCGCGCGGTGGCTGAAGCGCACGCTGTCGTCGAACCTGTCGCAGCGCCAGCGCACCGATCACTCCGCGCGGCTGCAGGGGCAGGTCAATGCAGAGCTGACCCGCAGCCGCGAACAGCTGCGACTCGCCCTCGATGCGATCGACGCCGGCATTGCCGACACCAACCTGCAGACCGGCGAACGCTTCTTCTCCGACAAGTACGTCGCCATCCTCGGCTACGCGGACCTCGACGCGCTGCTGCGCGAGCACCGCTTCTCGGACGCACTGCATCCGGCCGACCGCGCGCGCGTGCAGAACGCCCGCCGCCTGCACGCCGAGACCGGCGTGCCGCTGCGCGAGGACTGCCGCCTGCGGCGTGCCGACGGCAGTTACGTCGACGTGACCGTACGCGGCGAGTCGGTGCGCGGCAGCGACGGCCGTGCCACGCGGCAGGTGCTGTCGATCGTCGACAACAGCACGCAGCGCCTGGCCCAGCAGCGCGTCGTCGACAGCGAGCGCCGCTACCGCGCGCTGGTCGAGGCGTCGCCCTCGCTGATCTGGGTGTGCGACGACCGTGGCCGTCTGACCTTCCTCTCGGAACGTTCGTGCCGCGCGATGTTCGGCATGGAGCCGCGCGCGCTGCTCGGCCGGCACGTGGCTGACTTCAACGGTCCCGGTTTCTCGCGTCGCGAGTTCCTGCGCCGGTTTTCCCCGGCCATGCACGGCCGGCCGGTCTTCGACATGGAGGCCGTGCTGCGCGATCACCGCGGCGAAGCACTGCACGTCAACGTCAGCGCGCTGCCGGTGCTCAACGATGCCGGCCGGGTCGAGACCGTGACTGGCGTGTGCACCGACATCACCGCGATGAAGCAGCGTGAGCGCGAGCTCAACGTCGCCTTGCGCAACCAGCAGGCGGTGTTCGACTCGGCCGGCGAGGGCATCGTCTTCGTGCGCAACGGCCGCATCGACGGGCCGAACCGCGCGCTGGCCCGCATGCTGGGGCTGACGCGCGAAGCGCTGATGGGGCAGCCCATCGAGGAGATCCTCGCGACGCGCTCGGACTGGGAGGTGGTCGACCAGGCCACGCGCGCCGCCGCGCTGCGTGGCGACGCCGCGATTCACGAAGTGATGCTGCGCGCCAACGACGGGCGCAACGTGTGGTGCCAGCTGACCTCGCGGCAGGCGGGCGATTCAGGTGCCTACATCCTCGTGCTGACCGACATCACGTCGCTGAAGCGGCGCGAGGAACTGGCCTGGCACCAGGCCAACCACGATGAACTCACGGGCCTGCCCAATCGCCGGCAGCTGGGCGAGCACGCGCGCCGCCAGCTGTCCTTCGCGCTGCAGAAGCGACGTCTCGCGGCCGTGCTGGTGCTGGATCTCGACGGCTTCAAGGAGATCAACGATCTCTTCGGCCATCCCTACGGCGACACACTGCTGAAGCGCGTCGCGCTGCGGCTGGCGAGCGTGCTGCGCGATTACGACGTGGTGGCGCGCACCGGCGGCGACGAGTTCGTGGTGCTGCTGCCGGAGATCGAGCAGCCGTCGGCCGCGATGGTGGTCGCTGAGAAGCTGATCGCGGCGGCCTCCGAGAACATCGAGGACCTGGGCCGGTCGTTGCGCGTCGCCGCCAGCGTCGGCGTGGCGCTGTTCCCGGCGGATGGCCACGACTTCGAGACGCTGCTCGCGCAGGCCGATGCGGCGATGTACGCGGCCAAGGCGGCGGGCAAGAACCGCTACCAGCTTGCGGCCGACCTGCAGCCGAGCCTCTACGCCACGTCCGGGCCGGCGACCGGCGGCTGAGCGCACCGCGCCGACCGCAGCGGCGCCCGGGCGGCGCGGCCCGCGACTGTTGTTTCTGAATCGTCTGTTTGGCCTAACCTGGTCGCGCCCGACCGCTGGCGATTGCCCTGTTTTTGGGATGGCCGCTAGCATCGCGTGATGCCCGGCGGGGGAGCGGGACACTCGTTCGACCGGCCATCACGGGGGATGCAATCGAAAACAGCCTGACCCGCAGCATCAGCCGCGGCGTGGGTCGTACCGTCGGGGCGCTGCGGCGCGCAAGCGCAGGACGCGGGCCGGAGCGCCGCGCGGATCTGCGTATCGCCTTCGCCATCGAACGCCGGCTGCTGCCGGCGCTGCTGCTGGTGGCGCTGGTCGCCGCCGCCGGTGCGGCGGCACTGCACGCTTCGTGGATCTGGGGCTGGCTCGCGCTGGCGGCGACGGTGGCCGCGGTGCGCTTCCTGCTCGGCACCATCTACGCGGACGCACGCAATCCGATCGCGCCACAGGCGCGGTGCGCCCGCCAGTATCTGGCCTGTGCCGTCGCGGATGCGGTGCTGTGGGCAGCGCTGCTCGGCCTGGTGCCGCGTCCCGACCTCTTCGTCGCCGGCGCGGGCGGTTTCGCCGCCGCGGGCGCGGTCATGCTGGCCGCGCTGAGCTTCGGGACCTGGCCGCGGGTGTGGACGGCCTACGTCGCCGCATGGGCCGGCATCCTGGCGCTGGCCGCCGTGCGCACGGACGGTGCGCTCAGCGGCTTCGCGCTCGGCTTTCCGCTGTGGCTGCTGGCGGCATGGTGGCTGGGACGGCAGCAGCCGCTGGCGCGCCATGCGGAAGCGCGGTCGGCCCACGCGCTGTTCAGCAATCCCACCAAGTTCGGCTGGCAGGCCGCGATCCATGCGATGCCGACTCCGGTCATCGTCGCGCGCAACGGCCGCATCATCGAGATCAATCGCTCGGCCTGCGAATTCTTCGGGCGCGCCGAGCGTTCGATCCTCGGCACCAGCCTGTCCGAAAGCCTGATCGCCGACCCGGCCGAGGCCCTGCAGCCTGAGAAGCACAAGTCCGAGGCGAGCGCCGAAGTGCGCGTGCGTGCCGCCGACCGCACTTTCGAAGGCGCGTTGTGGACCGGCCGCGTGCGCTACATGGAGCCGGGGCGGCCCGGCTCGATCATGGTGCTGGCGCTGACGCGCGCGATGCAGGACGCGCCGGCGCCGCCGTCGATCACGCTGACCGACGATGCGCAGCGCTTCGCCAGCTGGATGGGTGCCAGCGTCGGCGCCGGCGGTACGCCCTGGTACCGCGACGAGCGCGGCCTGCTGGTGCTGCCGGCGGAATTCGCGAGCCCGCTCGACGCCGTCGCACCGGCCGATGCGCAGGCCTTTCCGCTGTCGCACCTGGTGGGCGGCAGTGAACGCGAACGCATCAACGCCGTCTGGCGCGAGGCGCAGCGCAACGGCACCGTGTTCGACGAGCCGGTCGCGCTGCGCGACGCGCAGGGCATCGCGCGCGAACGGCGCGTGGTCTGCGTGGCGCGCGGCGCCTCCGTCGGTGGCGTGGCAGCCGTCATCGGCACGCTGGCCGACCCGCGGCCGTTGCCCGCGCCGGTGCCCGTGGACCGCCCGGCCGACCTGCTGACGCGGCTGCCGGTGCTGGTGTGGATCGTCGACGCGGTGGGACGCGTCGATGGCGCTGCCGGCGCCGATCCGCGGCGCTGGGGGCTGGTGCTCGAAACGCGCATACGGCCGAGCTGGGAGGCCGCCTTCGCGTTCAAGCCCGAATCCTTCGCGACGGTGCAGGCCGCGCTCGACGGCGCGCTGCAGGGCAAGCCGACCTTCGACGTGCGTACCGCTCGCAGTGGTCCCTCGGGCGGCCGGCTCAACCTGCGCAGCCACTTCGTGCCCTTCGAAGGCAAAGGGCTGCGCGCCGCGCTGGTGATGGACACGATTGCATCGCCGACCGAACTGACCGAGATCGACCGCCTCAAGCGCAGCAAGGCGCAGTACAAGGCACTGGTCGAAGCGTCGGCGAGCCTGATCTGGGCCTGCGACGCGGACTTCACGATCACCTTTGCCAGCCGCCGCGCCGCGCGCGACATCTACGGCTACGAGGTACGGGAACTGCTCGGCAAGTCGGCTGCCATGCTGCTGCCCGACGATGGCGAACAGCCCGCCGTGCGGCGCGCGTTCGAAGGCCTGCGTGAAGGCCGGCCGATCCGCGACCTGGAGGCCGTGCACATCACGCAGGAAGGCCGGCGCGTGATCGTGTCGATCAGCGCGGTGCCGCTGCGGCATCCCGGCGGAAAGTTCGCCGGCGCGATCGGCATGAACGCAGACCTCACGGCGCTGAAGTCACGCGAGACCCGGCTGTCGGAAGCGCTGCGCGTCGAACGCACGGTGCTGGACTCGGCAGGGCAGGCGATCGCCGTCGTCAAGCTCGGACTGGTGCAGCGCTGCAACGATGCGTTCCTGCGGCTCTCAGGCCTGCCGCCGGATGAGCTGGCGCGCACGCCGCTCGCTGGCTGTCTGCTGCGCAACGGTGACTGGGCCGAGATCACGCAGGCCGCCGACGAGGCGCGCGGACGCGACCAGGCCGTGGTCCGCGAACTGCGGGTGCAGCGCGGCGCGAGCCTTGGGAAGACCGCGGGACGCGATGCTGGCGGAGCCCCGGGCACGGGCGAAGTCGCTGCGTGGTGCCAGGTCACGGCGCGTTCGATTGCCGACGGCGAGTTCGTGCTGGTCATCGCCGACATCGACACGATCCGGCGGCGCGAGGCCAGCGCGCTGCACGAGGCGCAGCACGATGAACTGACCGGATTGCCGAACCGTCGCCTGCTGACCGAGCGCGCGGCCGCAGCGCTCGCGACGTCGGAACTGCGCAAGGTGAGCTGCGCAGTGCTCGCCATCGACCTCGACGGCTTCAAGCAGGTCAACGACCGCTACGGCCACGAGGCCGGCGACCGCATGCTGCGCGAGACCGCCGCGCGGCTGACGCGCGTGATGCGGCCGCAGGACACGGTCGCGCGCCGCGGCGGCGACGAATTCGCGGTGCTGGTGCCCGACGTGGGCTCGAACATCGAGGTCGAGCGCATCGCGACCCGCCTGCTCGCGGCCGTCGAACAGCCGATGACGCCCGAACCCGGCGGACCGTCGATCAGCGTGTCGGCGAGCATCGGCATTGCACTGGCGCCCGAGCAGGGGCGCGATCTCGAACGCCTGTTGCAACTGGCGGACCTGGCGATGTACGACGCCAAGCTCAAGGGCAAGAACCGCTTCTCCTTCGCGCAGGGAGCCGGGCTGCCCGCCAACGTGGCGACGCTGGTGCCGCGCTCGGCGCGCGTGTCCTGACGCCAGCGCGCTGGCGCTACGCGAGCAGCGCGCGGCGGGTCGGTGTCTGCCGCAGCCGCGCCAGCCACCACGCCACGGCCTTGCCGCGTGCATCGCTGCGCCACGCGACGTGCAGGGTGCTCGGCGTGCGCTCCTGGTCGGTGGCCTTGACGACGAGTTCGCCGCTTGCCAGCTCTTCGCGGATCAGATGCTGGGGGATGAAGCCGCAGCCGAGGCCCGCCTTCTGCGCGGCGATCTTCGCGGCGAGTGTCGGCACCGTCAGCGACTGCGCAAGACCAAGCAGGCCGAAGGTGCGCGGCGCGCGCCGCTGCGAGGTGTCGGCGACGATGACCTGGCGTTGACTGCGCAGCTGCGCGGCCGTCAAAGGCGCGTCCGCTGCGGCCAGCGGATGCCCGGGCGCCACGGCGAAGACGAAGCGCACGGTGCCGATGGCTTCGGACTTGCACCCGACGCCCAGGTGCGCCGGCTCGGGTCCTCCCTCGAGCGCGCCGATGGCGAGATCTGCGCGGCCGGTCTGCAGCGCATCCCACGTGCCGCCCAGCACCTCGTCGAGGACGCGCAGCTGCGTCGGCGCGGCCTTGGTGAAGTCGTGCAGCAGCGGCAGCAGCCGCTCGAAGGGGACGATGTTGTCGAGCGCCAGCGTCAGTTCCTGTTCCCAGCCGGAGGCCACGCGCCGCACGCGTTGCGTCAGTTCGTCAGCTGCCGCCAGCAGGTGCCGGCCTTCGCGCAGCAGTTCCTCGCCCGCCGGCGTGAGCTGCGCGCGATAGCCGCGGCGATCGAACAGCAGCACGTCGAGGTCGTCTTCGAGGCGGCGCACGGCATAGGTCACCGCCGAGGGCACGCGGCCGAGTTCATTGGCTGCGCCGGCAAAGCTGCCGCGCCGGGCGATGGCATCGACGAGCCGCAACGCATCCAGCGACAGACCTTCGATGACGTTCATATAATTTGAGCGACTCATACAGACGATTCCCGATGTATTCGATCGGATATCGGCGCAGCATACGCCCTATGCGGCGCCGCCCCACGGCTGGCGCTTGAACGGTCAGAGGAGAATCGCAATGGAACTGCGTCCGGGAGGCGAGCGCGGCGTCGCCGATCACGGCTGGCTGAAGTCCTTTCACAGCTTCTCGTTTGCTGAATATTTCGATGAAAAGCATATGGGCTTCGGGCCCCTGCGCGTCATCAATGAAGATCGCGTCGCGCCGGGCATGGGCTTCGGTGAGCACGGTCATCGCGACATGGAGATCATCAGCTACGTACTCGATGGAGAGCTTGCGCACAAGGACAGCCTCGGCAACGGCTCGGTGATCCGGCCGGGCGACGTACAGCGCATGAGTGCGGGCACGGGCGTGCGGCATTCGGAGTTCAATCACGCGCGGACGCAGGCCACGCACTTCCTGCAGATCTGGATCGAGCCCTCGGTGCGCGGCATCGCGCCGGGCTACGAGGAGAAGCGTTTCGACGATGCCGACAAGCGCGGACGGCTGCGGCTGATCGCGTCGCCCGATGGCGCTGATGGATCCGTGACGATCCACCAGGACGCGCGCGTCTACGCAGGCCTCTTCGACGGCAGCGAGTCAGCAACGCTCGACGTCGCTGCGGGCCGGCGCGCCTACGTGCACGTCGCGCGCGGCAGCCTCGCGGTCAACGGTCGCACGCTCGAGGCCGGCGACGCCGCGAAATTCAGCGAGCCGGGCCGTGTCACGCTGGCCGATGGCCAGGACGCCGAGGTACTGGTGTTCGAGTTGCCGTAAGGGCAGCTGTCGTAAAGTCGCACCTGCAGTATCCCGAAGCGGTCGCGCCGTCCTCCACGGCGCGGCCGTTTCCCGGTTTCACCAAGCGGAGCAATACAACATGAATGCAAACTACAACGTCGTGGCCCTGGTCGGCCGCATCCTGCTGTCCGTGATGTTCATCATTTCGGGCTGGGGCAAGATCGGCGGCTTCGCCGGCACCGTCGGCTACATCCAGTCGGTGGGACTGCCGATGCCGCAGGTGATGGCGGCCGGCGCGCTCGTGCTCGAACTGGTGGCCGGCGTGCTGCTGGTCATCGGATGGAAGACGCGCTGGGCCGCGTGGGCGCTGGCGGCCTTCACGCTGATCGCGGGCGTGCTGTTCCACAACTACTGGTCGCTGCCGGCCGACAAGCAGATGATGCAGCAGATCATGTTCCTGAAGAACCTTTCAGTCGCGGGTGGCCTGATGATGCTGGCGGTCGCGGGTCCGGGTGCGCTCAGCATCGACCGCCGCTGACCCATCCGGGCGCGCGGCCGATGCTAGTTCAGCACGCGCCGCAGGAACGCCGCGATGTCGCGGATCTCCTGCTCGCACACTGAGTGCGGCATGTCGTACTCGTGCCATTCGACGGGATGGCCGGCGCGCTGCAGCGCGTCGCGCGACGCGGTGGCGCGGGCCAGCGGGATCACGGGATCAGCGCGGCCGTGCGCCATGAAGATGGGCACGCGCTGGCTGGCGACCGCGCGCTCCGCCTCGAACACGGGCGCGAGCGGCAGGTAGGTCGACAGCGCGAGCAGCGCGGCCAGCGGTTCAGTCTGCCGCAGCCCCGCCTGCAGCGTGATCGCGCCGCCCTGCGAGAAGCCCGCCAGCACGATGCGCGTGCGCGGCGTGCCGCGCGCCACTTCGCGCGCGATCAGCGTCTCGACCAGGCCCTGCGACGCGCGCACGCCGGTCTCGTCCTCGCGACGCACGAGGTCCATGCCGAGGATGTCGTACCACGCGCGCATCACCATGCCGTTGTTGATGGTGACGGGCCGCATCGGCGCATGCGGGAACACGTAGCGCGCCGGCGGCGCCTTCAGCGCATCGAGTTCGCGCACCACCGGCACGAAGTCGTAGCCGTCGGCGCCGAGTCCGTGCAGCCAGATGACGGTGTTCGGCGGTTGCGGATGGGTCTGCAGTTCGACGGCCTGCAGCGCGTCGATGTCCGGATCGTTCATGGGGAGGGTCTGCGGATTGCGTTCTTCGGGCGGAACGCGCGGATCACTTCGTCGCGCGTTTCGATGTAGGGGCCGCCGATCAGGTCGATGCAGTAGGGCACGGCCGCGAAGATGCCGTGCACCGCGGGTGTGCCGTCGGCGGGCTGCAGGCCTTCGAGCGTCTCGGCGATGGCGCGCGGCTGCCCCGGCAGGTTCAGGATCAGCGCGGCATGTGCGGCGCCTTCGCGCAGCACGCCCACCTGGCGCGACAGGATGGCGGTGGGCACGAAGGCGAGCGAGATGCGCCGCATCTGTTCGCCGAAGCCGGGCATCTCGCGCGTGGCGACTGCCAGCGTGGCCTCGGGCGTCACGTCGCGCCGCGACGGGCCGGTGCCGCCGGTGGTGAGCACGAGGTCGCAGCCCACGTCGTCGACCAGTTCGATCAGCGTCGCCTCGATCTGCGCGCGCTCGTCGGCGATCAGGCGTTCGTGCGCCTGCCATGGCGAAGCCAGCGCGCGGCCGAACCATTCCTTCAGCGCGGGCAGGCCTGCATCGGCGTAGACGCCCTGCGAGGCGCGATCGGAGATCGACACGAGTCCGAGGATCAGCTCGTCGGGATGATTGCGTCGCGTGTTCACCGTCCTGCATCTCCGGTGAATTCGCCCGCGAGTGCCTCGTGCAGCCAGCGATAGAGTTCGCGCGCATGGCGGGGCGGCTGCGCGGCGGTGGCCTCGCGGCGTGCCGCGCGGATGGTCGCGCGAAGCCACTGCACGTCGGCATCCGCATGTCCGGCGATGAACTCGGTCAGCGCGGCGTCGTCGGCGATCAGCCGGTCGCGCCAGCGCTCGGCCGTGTGCATCAGCGCCACCGCGGCGCGCGATTCGCCGGTCGCGTCGGCCATCTGCGCGCGCACCACGTCGGCATCGACCTGGCGCATCAGCTTGCCCAGGTACTGCAGGTGGCGGCGCCGGCCTTCGTGGCTGGTCACGCGGTGGGCGAAGTCGATCGCCTCGCGCAGTTCATCGGGCAGGTCGATCTTCTGAAGGCGGTCGCGCGGCAGGCGCACGAGTTCTGCACCGAGGGCCTGCAGGTCGTGCATGTCCTTCTTGCGCCGCGTCTTGCTGCGCCGCTCCGCAGGTGCGGCGGGATCACCGGCGTCGATGCCGGCTGCTTCGGCGGGGTCGATGTCCATCGGCGTTTATCATACCGAGCACCCGTGGATCGAGCGCTGCGTGCGCGGCGCGCCCGTCCTTCCTTCTGCCGAGTATCCCCGCATGACCGTGTTCTCGATTTCCGACGATCGTTTGCGCGAGCTGGCACAGCTCGCGCTGGACCATGCGCGCGCCCTGGGCGCCAGCGACGCATCGTGCGAGGTCAGCGAATCGACGGGTCTGTCGGTGACGGTGCGCAAGCACGCCGTCGAGACGATCGAGCACACGCGCGACAAGGGCCTCGGAGTCACGGTGTACATCGGGCGGCGGCGCGGCAACGCCTCGACCTCGGACTTCTCGACGTACGCCGTGAAGCAGGCCGTCGAGGCCGCGCACAGCATCGCGCGCTACACGGCCGAGGACGAAGCGGCGGGCCTGCCCGACGCCGACACGCTGGAGCGCGCCCCGCGCGACGTGGATCTGTTCCATCCGTGGCTGGTGTCGAGCGACGAGGCGATCGCGATCGCGCAGCGCTGCGAGGCCGCGGCCTTCGCGGTCAGCCCGCGCATCGTCAACTCCGAAGGCGCGAACGTCTACACGTCGTCAGGGCACTTCGTGCTGGCCAATACGCTCGGCTTCATGGCCGGCTATCCGTATTCGCGGCATTCGATCTCGGTGGCGCCGATCGCGAAGAACGCGCGCGGCATGCAGCGCGACGACTGGTACACGTCGTCGCGGCTGCACGG
>JBGAIO010000036.1:0-22873 GCA_044225415.1 Burkholderiaceae bacterium
AGTGCGGGAACGGCCATAGTCTCAGCTTTTCCTTGCCGATTGCCCAGAGCCGCGCGAGTCCGTGCGGCTCGACGATCAGGAAGAAGATGATCAGCGCGCCGAAGATCATGGCCTCGAGATGCGCAGCCAGCGCGGTCGAGATCGGCACGCCGAGCCAGAGCGGAATCTGGTTCAGCAGGATCGGCAGCACGACGATGAAAGCCGCGCCGAAGTACGCTCCAAGCAGCGAGCCCATGCCGCCGATGATGATCATGAACAGCAGGTTCAGCGACAGGTTGACGTTGAAGGCCAGCGGCTCCCACGAACCCAGCCGCACGAAGCCCCACAGCGCGCCGGCCACGCCGGCGTAGAACGAACTCACCGCGAAGGCCGACAGCTTCGCCTTCAGCGGCCGGATGCCGATGACCTCGGCCGCGACGTCCATGTCGCGGATGGCCATCCAGCTGCGGCCGATGTGGCCACGTACCAGGTTCTTCGCGGCCAGCGTCAGCACCACCGCGACGCCCAGCACGAACAGGTACTTGTGCGTGGGCGTGTCGACGGTCCAGCCGAAGAGCTCGATCGGCGGCGGCGACACCGAGCCCGACGAGGAGTAGTTGGTGAACCACTTCACGCGCGCGAAGACCCAGTCGATGAAGAACTGCGCGGCCAGCGTGGCCACGGCCAGGTAAAGCCCCTTGATGCGCAGGCTGGGGATGCCGAACAGCACGCCGACCAGACCCGCGATCAGCCCCGCCAGCACCAGCACGAGCAGGAAGTTCAGTTCCGGCACGCGGATGACCAGGTTGTAGGCGGCGTACGCGCCGACCGACATGAACGCCGCGGTGCCCAGCGAGATCTGGCCGCAGTAGCCGACGAGGATGTTCAGCCCGATCGCCGCGATCGCCAGGATCAGGAAGGGGATCACCAGCGACAGGAACAGGTAGTCCGATGCAATCAATGGCATCACGCCGAAGGCGAACACCAGCAGCGCCGCCATGAACCAGCGGTCCTGCACGATGGGCAGGATCTGCTGATCCGCCGCGTACGTCGTCTTGAACTGGCCGTTCTCGCGATAGAGCATCGTCGTCTACACGCGGTCGATGTGCTTCTCGCCGAACAGCCCTTCGGGCCGTACCAGCAGGAACAGCAGGGCAAGGACGTAGGCGAACCAGTTCTCGATGCCGCCGCCGGCGAGATCGAACTGCTTCACCAGCACGGGGCCGAGGAATACCTCGGCGAACTTCTCGCCGACGCCGATGATCAGTCCGCCGATGATCGCGCCCGGCACCGACGTGAAGCCGCCGAGGATGACCACCGGCAGCGCCTTCAGCGCAATCAGCGACAGCGAGAACTGCACACCGAGCTTCGAGCCCCAGATGACGCCGGCCACCAGCGCGACGAAGCCCGCCACCGCCCACACGATGAACCAGATGTGGTTCAACGGAATGCCGATGGACTGCGCGGCCTGGTGATCGTCGGCCACCGCCCGCAGCGCACGCCCGGTCGGCGTCTTCTGGAAGAACAGCGCCAGCGCCAGCACCAGCAGCGCGGCGACGGCCGCGGCGACGAAGTCTTCGGTGTTGATCAGGATGCCGCCGTCGAAGATCTTCTCGGCGATCAGCAGCGGCGTCTTCGGCAGGCCTGTCTCGATCTTGTAGATGTCGCTGCCCCACACGGTCTGGCCGAAACCGTCGAGGAAGTAGGCCACACCCAGCGTGGCCATCAGCAGCACCACCGCATCCTGGTTCACCAGCCTGCGCAGCACCAGCCGCTCGATCAGCCACGCGAGCACGGCCATGATGCCCACCGCAAGCACGAAGGCGAGGGCGAGCGGCATCATCTCCGCCAGCCGCGCCACCGACAGCGCGGCGAACAGCACCATCGCGCCCTGCGCGAAATTGAACACGCCCGACGCCTTGAAGATCAGCACGAAGCCCAGCGCCACCAGCGAATACATGACGCCGGACATCAGGCCGCCGAGCAGCACCTCGACGTAGAAGCCCGGCGCGCTCAGGCCGAGCACCAGCGGACCGATCATGCCGATGCCCAGCAGCACGATGATCGCCGCCACCGGCCAGTTGCGCTGCAGCCAGGTGAGCATCAGTGGCTCTCGTCCATCAGTGACTTTCGTCCATCAGTGCGCGACCCCGAGATAGGCGTCGATGACCGCCTGGCTGGCGCGCACCTCGTCGGGCGTGCCGTCGCCGATCTTCTTGCCGTAATCCAGCACGACCACGCGGTCGGAGATGTCCATCACCACGCCCATGTCGTGCTCGATCAGCACGATGGTCGTGCCGAACTCGTCGTTGACGTCGAGCACGAAGCGCGACATGTCCTGCTTCTCCTCGAGGTTCATGCCGGCCATCGGCTCGTCGAGCAGCAGGATGCTCGGTTCCATCGCCAGCGCGCGCCCGAGGTCGACGCGCTTCTGCAGTCCGTAGGGCAGACGACCCACCGGCGTCTTGCGGTAGGCCTGTATCTCCAGGAAGTCGATGATGTTCTCGACATAGGCGCGGTGCCGCAGTTCCTCCTTCCGGGCCGGCCCGACGTGCAGCGCCTGCAGCAGCAGCCCGGTCTTCATGCGCAGGTTGCGGCCGCTCATGATGTTGTCGAGCACCGACATGCCCTTGAACAACGCCAGGTTCTGGAAGGTGCGTCCGAAGCCCTGCGCCGCGGCCTGGTGCGGGTCCATCGCACTGCGCTCGGTGCCGCGATAGGTGATGCGGCCCTTCTGCGGGTGATAGACGCCGTTGACGACGTTCAGCATCGAGCTCTTGCCCGCGCCGTTGGGGCCGATGATGGCGCGGATCTCGTGCTCGCGGACGTTGAACGACACGCCCTGCAGCGCCTTGACGCCGCCGAACGACAGCCACACGTCGTCGACGCTGAGCAGCGTCTCGCCGATCGTGCGGCGGGTCATAGCGAAGCTCCCGGCTTGTCGGACGGCGGGGGCGGCCGGGTCGACGGGCCGGACACCGGCTGGTCCTTCAGGTTCCACGCCGCGTCGGGCGACTTCGGGATGTCGATCTTCGGATTCGCGGCCTTGTTGAGTGCCTCGATGACGAGGTAGACGAACACCAGCACCAGCGCCAGGCCGAGCAGGCCGAAGAGCAGCGCGCCGCTGGCCAGGCCCCAGGCCGCAAGCGGCAGGCCGACCAGCAGACACGCGAGCGCGATCAGGACGTTGCGCGGCATGTGGTGGGAGCCTCCGCGCTGCGCGCTGCGGCGCGAGCTTGCCTGAGGCGGCTCTGCGCTGCGCTCATGCTCACGCCGCCTTGCGCAGCGACGCCGACGGCGCATCGTTGACGCTGAGCGTGGCCGCGATGCTGCCGGTGCGTCCGTCCTCGAACTTCACGACGGTTTCGATGTGCTGCTGCGCGCGGCCTTCGTACATCGCGTCGACCAGCACGCGATATTTGTCCTGGATGAAGCGCCGGCGCACCTTGCGCGTCCGCGTCAGTTCCTCGTCGTCGGCGTCGAGTTCCTTGTGCAGCACGATGTAGCGGCGGATCTGCGCGTTGGCGAGCTTCGGGTCGTCGGCCAGGTCCGCGTTGACCTTCGCGATCGCCTCGCCCACCAGCGCGACCACCTCGGGCTTGCACGCGAGGTCGGTGTAGCCGGTGTACGGCAGGTTGCGGCGCTCGGCCCAGTTGCCCACCGCCTCCATGTCGATGTTGACGAACACGGTCACGCGGTCGCGCTGGTCGCCGAAGGCCACCGCCTCCTTGATGGTCGGGAAGAACTTCAGCTTGTTCTCGATGTACTTCGGCGCAAACAGCGTCCCGTCGACGAGCCGGCCGACGTCCTTCGCGCGATCGATGATCTTCAGGTGGCCTTCGTTGTCGAAGTAGCCGGCGTCACCGGTGTGGAACCAGCCGTCGCCGTCCTTCGCTTCGCGCGTGGCCTCGGCCGCCTTGTAGTACTCGCGGAACAGGCCCGGCGAGCGGATCAGGATCTCGCCCGCGTCGGTGAGGCGGATCTCCACGCCGGACACCGGCGGACCGACCGTGTCCGGCCGGACCGCGCCGTTCGGTTGCACGCACACGAACACCGAGGTCTCGGTCGAGCCGTAGAGCTGCTTCAGGTTGATGCCGAGCGAGCGATAGAAGGTGAACAGATCCGGCCCGATGGCTTCGCCGGCGGTGTAGGCCACGCGGATGCGGCTCATGCCCAGCGCATTGCGCAGCGGCGCGTAGACCAGCAGGTCGCCGAGCCGGTAGCTCAGGCGATCGAAGAACCCGACCGGCTGCTTGTCGAGCAGCCGGCCGCCGACGCGCCGCGCCACGTCCATGTAGTGATGGAACGCGCGGCGCTTCAGTGTCGAGGCGTCCTCCATGCGGATCATCACCTGCGTCAGCAGCGCCTCGAGCACGCGCGGCGGCGCGAAGTAGTAGGTCGGACCGATCTCGCGCATGTCGGCCATCACCGTCGCGGCCGATTCGGGGCAGTTGACGGTGAAGCCGCACACCAGCCATTGCGTGTAGGAGAAGATGTTCTGGCCGATCCACGCCATCGGCAGGTAAGCGAGTACCTCTTCGTCGTGGGTCAGCCCCTCCATCTCGGCGCCGGCACGGCCGGCCGCGAGCAGGTTGGAGTAGCCCAGCACCACGCCCTTGGGATTCGCCGTGGTGCCCGAGGTGTAGAACATCGCCGCCACGTCGTTGCCCGCGCTGCGCGCGATGGCCTCGTCGATCAGCCCCGGCTGCTGCTTCAGCAGTGCACGACCGCGTTCCAGCACATCTGAGTAAGCGGACAGGCACGGCTGGTCGTAGTTGCGCAGGCCGCGCGGGTCTTCGTAGACGATGTGGGCGAGATGCGGGACCGTTTCGCGCACCTCGAGCATCTTGTCGACCTGCTCCTGGTCCTCGACCACGGCGTAGCGGATCTGCGCGTTGTCCAGCACGAAGCCCATTTCAGAGGCGATCGCGTCCTGGTACAGCGGCACCGGAATGGCGCCCAGGCATTGCGCAGCGATCATCGTGAAGTACAGCCGCGGCCGGTTCTCGCCGACGATCGCCAGGTGCTCGCCGCGCATCAGCCCCGCGGCATGCAATCCCGCGGCAAGGTCGCGCACCTCGTCGCGCACCTGCGCCCAGGACCAGCTCTGCCAGATGCCGAGATCCTTCTCGCGGATCGCGGTCGCGGCCGGACGCGCGGCCGCATGCGCCCACAGCAGCTTCGGAAAGGTATCGGCGTTGCCGGTGTCGGCCACGGCGCGCTGTCTCCCGCGATTGTCGTGCGTGCCTCTGTCGTCGGGCACGTCGTCGTGAATCTTGTCGTGAACCTCTGCGCGGCTAGCTTAGACCAGCGCTGCGCGCTTTGGCGAACCGTCGGACGCAAAGTACGGGGGCGGGCCGCAGCCGGCTGTCGTCTGCGCGACAGTCTGCGCGACAATGCGGTGCCATGGCCGAACCCGATCCGCTGCGTCCGACCGACCTGCTGCCCGACATGCTCGCGGCCAGCGCGTGGTGGCCGGCGCTGCAGCCGCAGGAGCACGCGCGCGTGCTGCTCGAGGTCGAGGAGCGCCGCTACACCGGCGGCTCGGTGGTGATGCGCAAGGGCGAGATGGTCGACGCGTGGACCGGCATCATCGACGGCCTGGTGAAGATCAACGTGGTCGCGGCTTCCGGCAAGAGCGCGACCTTCACCGGCGTCGGCCCCGGCGGATGGTTCGGCGAAGGTTCGATCCTGAAGGCCGAGGCGCGCAAGTACGACGTGGTCGCGCTGCGCGACACGCGCATCGCCTGGATGCCGCGCCGCACCTTCGAACATCTGCTCGATACCAGCATCGCCTTCAACCGCTTCCTGCTGACGCAGCTCAACGAGCGGCTCGGGCAGTTCATCGGGATGATCGAGTACGAGCGGCTGCTCGAGCCCGATGCGCGCGTCGCGCGCTGCCTGGCGGAACTGTTCAACCCGCACCTGTATCCCGGGCACCTTGCCGAGCTCGAGATCTCGCAGGAAGAGATCGGCTACCTGTCGGGCGTGTCGCGGCAGCGCGTTAACCAGGCACTGCAGGTGCTGGCGCGCGCCGGACTGCTGGAAGTCGCCTACGGCCGCGTGAAGGTCCTCGACATGGCGGGACTGCGACGCTACGGCGAATAGGCATCGAAGCCCTCGAATCACAACCATGAACCTTCTGCTCAACGTGCAGTTCTGGGAACTGGCGAGCTATCTGGTCACCGTCGTCGGCCTGCCGGCGGCGATCTTCCTGTTCGTGTTCGAGCAGCGCAAGGAGCGCGCCACCGAGGAAGACGAGGGCTACCAGCTGCTGTCGAACGCCTACAACGAATTCCTGAAGGTGGTGATGGCCAATCCTGCGCAGCGCCGAGGTGCACGACGACCTCACGCCCGAGCAGCAGGAGCGCATGCAGGTGATCCTGGAGATGCTGATCTCGCTGTTCGAACGCGCCTACCTGACGTCGTACGACGAGCACATGACACCGCGCCAGCGCCGCCGCTGGAACTCGTGGGAGGACTTCATGCGCGAGTGGGTGCAGCGCGACGAGTTCTATTACCGGCTGCCGCAGCTGCTGAAGGGCGAGGATCCCGGCTTCGCCGCCTACCTGCGCCGGGTGGCCGAGGACGAACGCGCGCAGTCCGTGCGCGGATCGTCGCTGCTCGCGGGATGAAGCGGGTTGCGCTGACACCCGCCGCGGGCGCTGCCGCACTGCAGCTTCCCGCGCTGGGACTGGGCACGTGGCGCATGGGCGAAAGCCCGTCGCGCCGAGCCGCCGAGCTCGCGGCGGTGCGGCGCGCACTCGAGCTCGGCTACCGGCTGATCGACACCGCCGAGATGTATGGCGAAGGCGGCGCGGAAGAAGTCGTCGGACAGGCACTCGCCGATTCGATCGCCGCCGGCGTCGTGCGCCGCGAGGACGTCGTCGTCGTGTCCAAGGTCTATCCACACAACGCATCGACGCGCGGCGTGCAGCAGGCCTGCGATCGCAGCCGGGCGCGTCTGCAGCTCGACACCATCGACCTCTACCTGTTGCACTGGCGCGGCCGCGTGCCGCTGGCGCAGACGCTCGACGGCTTCGAGGCACTGGTCGAGCGCGGACACATCCGGCGCTGGGGCGTATCGAACTTCGATGGGGCCGACCTGCAGGAGCTGTGGCGACTGCCGGGCGGAGCGCAGTGCGCGGCCAACCAGGTGTGGTATTCGCCGAGCCGGCGCGGCATCGAGTTCGACCTGCTGCCGTGGCAGGGCGAGCGCGCGTTGCCGACGATGGCCTACAGCCCGATCGACCAGGGCTCGCTGTCCGCGAACGCTGCGCTCGCGGATATCGGCCAGCCGAAGGGGCTCAGTGCGGCACAGGTTGCCCTGGCCTGGGTCATGCGTAACGGCGACGTGATCGCCATTCCGAAGGCAACGAGCGAGCCGCATCTGCGCGACAACCTCGCCGCGGCAGGCGCAAAGCTCACCGTACAGGATTGCGCGGCCCTCGACAGGCTGTTCCCGCCACCGCGGCAGGGACAGCCGCTGGCGATGAACTGAAGTGTCGCGCCCCCCGCGCGGCCCCCCCCACCACCCCGGGTCAGGAACTGCGGCGCCCCCTGACGCGCCGGCTCAGGCCCAGCGCCGCAAACGCGATGCCGAGGCTGGCCAGCATGCCCGGCTCAGGCACGGCGGCATCGCGCAACTGGATGCTGGTCTGCATCGCGAAGTTCGAACCGGTCGTGTGGCGCTCGGCCTGGAAGACATCCAGCTGATAGTCCGACCCCAGCGTCAGGCCCAGCGTGTCGAGGTCCACCGACGCGGACTCCGGTCCATGCACGCCGCCCAGATCGATGACCAGCTGCCCATTGATGAAGACGAACACGTCATCGTCGCCGGTGAAGCTGAACTGCTGGCCCGCCTGGTAGGTGAACAGCGTGTGGATCTCGGTCGTGAAGTGATAGTTGTGGCCGTAGGCGTAGTCGCCGAAACCGAGTCCGTCGGCGGGGAAGTAGCTCGAATTGTCGTAGGTATAGATGCCCGGGCTGGTCTCGATCAGCGTGATGCTGCTCGCCAGCGTGATGCTCGACGACGAGTCGTGATACCACTCGTAGAAATCGGCCGCCGAGGTGATCGTCGGGTTGGAATCGGCGCTGTTGTAGACCGGCTTGTTGTCGGCGCCCAGCGTGGTCTGCACGATGCCGCGGTCATCGGTGATGATCCGTTCGAAATCGGGATTCGTCAGAGGCGTGAAATCGCGCACGATCGTGCTGAGCGTGATCGACGCTGCACCTGCCTGTGCAGAGCAGGCCAGCAATACAGCTGCCAGCACTGAAGTCGAGGTCGCGAAAGAAGGGGCGTGACGAATACTCATGATCTCTTTCTGTGGTCGGGATGAGCGGATTCACGAAATAACCATGACGCCGCATTGCACGACCTATGCCAGGAAGAGAAACTCCATCTGCATCAATTAGTTGCAGCGACGATCCCGGCCTGAAGCGGCGGCGGCGCCACCGGCTTGTAAGCGCCGTCGACAGGGGCTGCGCAATGCGGACCCGCGATCCACGACCTTGCGCGTGCACTCATTCCAGCGTCAGCCTGCGCTCGCGGATCAGCGCGTGCCAGCGCGCGATTTCGCTTTGCACGTAGCTCGTCATCTGCTCCGGCGTGCTCGGCGTCGGTTCGAGGCCGAACTCACGCAGCTTCGACGCCACGTCGGGAACGTTCAACGCCTTCACGAGTTCCGCATTCAGCCGAAGCACGATGTCGCGCGGCGTCGCGGCCGGCACGATCATGCCCTGCCACGCATACACCTCGGTGTCCTTGATGCCCTGCTCTTCCAGCGTCGGCACGTTGGGCAGCGCCGCAAGCCGCTGCTTCGACAGCACGCCGAGCGCGACCAGTTTGCCGGCGCGGATGTGCTGCAGGCCGACCGCCGTGTCGATCACCATCACCGGCACCTGGTTGCCGAGCACGTCCTGCACTGCCGGCGCGGCGCCGCGGTACGGGATGTGCACCATGAAGACCTGCGTGCGCTGCTTGATCAACTCCATCGCCAGGTGATGCGGACTGCCTGCGCCGACCGATGCGTACGACAGATTGCCGGGCTGCGAGCGCGCCGCCGCGAGCAGGTCGGCCGCGGTGCGGAAGCCCGCAGCGGGATTGGCGACGAGGATCAGCGGGAAGCGCGCCATCAGGCCGACGTTGGCGAAGTCCCTGGCCGCGTCGTACGGCACCTTGCGATACAGGGCGCTGTTGAACACCAGCGTGCCGTTGTCCGCGCTCCCAAGGGAGTAGCCGTCGGGCGCGCTGCGCGCCACGGCTTCGGCGCCGATCATCGTTGCTGCGCCGGGTCGGTTCTCGATGACGACGGGCTGGCCGA
This sequence comes from Burkholderiaceae bacterium, assembly GCA_044225415.1. GTDB lineage: Bacteria > Pseudomonadota > Gammaproteobacteria > Burkholderiales > Burkholderiaceae_F > JALORV01. The sequence continues at coordinate 9,303 of JBGAIO010000036.1, forward strand.
ACTGCTTTTCGAACTGGTTGCCCAGCGTCCGCGCCAGGAAGTCCGAGCCACCACCGGCCGGATATGGCACGATCCAGCGCAACGGCTTGTTCGGAAAGCCAGCCTGCGCACCCGCTCGCGGTGCCACTGCCAGCCCTCCCGCCGCCACCAGGAACAGATTGAAGCGGCGCCGTGTCGAACGGTGTTGCATGGTTTGTCTCCCGGTGTCTTCCTTGTTCTGCGCGCACTGTAGCGCTGTCGTCGGAGGAGGTTGGTCTTGCTGTCGTTACGGATTGCGTGCGCGCCGCATATCGTCGCGCTGACTGCCCTGATGCTTACCGCGTGTGCCTCGGCCCCCGTCGACGCGACGCGTCCGTCAGCCGATCCCGCCGAACTTGCGCGCGCGATGGCCGAGCGGCGCAGCGCGCTGCTCGGCGAGGTGCACGACAACGGCGCGCAGCATGCGCTGCGCGCGGCGGCGCTGCGCCAGCGCGTCGAAGCCGGTGCGCGTCCGGCGATCGCCTTCGAGCAGTTCGACGTCGAGCGCCAGGCCGACATCGAGCGCGTGCGCAGGGACAAACCGCGCGATGCGGGCGCACTGATCGCAGCGGTCGGTAGCGGCAGCTGGAATTGGCCGATGTATCGGCCCTTCGTACAGCTCGCTCTCGACTACGACCTGCCGATCGTCGCCGCCAACCTGTCGCGCGGCGGCGCGATGAAGGTCGCGACAGGGGACTGGAAAGCGGTGTTCGACGCGGACACGCAGAAGGCGCTCGGCCTGGCGGGCCTGCCGCAACCCTTTCTGGACACGCATGAGCGCGAAGTCGCCGAAGGCCATTGCAATCTGCTGCCACCGGCGTCGCTGGCGCCGATGGCGCGCGCGCAGATCGCCCGCGACATCACGATGGCCCGCGCGATCCGTCCCTACCTGTCGCGCGGCGTCGTGCTGCTCGCCGGCAACGGTCACGTGCGCAACGACGTCGGCGTACCGTTCTGGCTGACGGCCGATGAGCGGCGCGACGTCGTCACGATCGGGCTGCTCGAAGCCGGCACCGCCGACGACGACCGGCGCGCGCGCCGCTTCGACGTGCTGATCGAGACCGTCGCCGCCGAGCGGCCTGACCCGTGCGAGGAGCTGAAGAAGAAGATGCAGGGTGGCGGCATGCGGATGGGGCAGTGAAGCAGCACCGTCCCCTCTGACGGTGGCAGGCATCGCCCCGGCGCTGCAGCCTCCCCCAATGCGTATCGGACCGTGCAGCCTATAGCTTGCTGTTGATCGGCGGACAGTTCTGCAGGCAGCGCACCGCTTTGGTGTCGGGCCGATCGTCGACGATGAAGTTGTCCCGGTTCGGCATTCGAACCGTGCGGATCGTCTGTGCGTCCAGGACCGCGTCCGTAGCGACCAGGCCGTTCAGGTTGAGGATGTAGGCCGACACCGCATACGCCTCGTCGTTCGTCAGGGATTGCGGCGCCGTCAGAGGCATGGCGCGGCGAATATAGTCGAAGAGCACGGCCGCATAGGGATACATGCTGCCCGGCGTGAGCACGCGCGTGTTCGTGGTGAACGAACCGATGCCCCCGACCATCGTACCGAACATCGATCCGCCCTTTGCGTCCGGCCCGTGACACGCACTGCACTGGACCTCATAGACGCGCTTGCCGGCGGCAACCGAACCCGAGCCCGCCGGCAGGTTCAGGCCGTCAGGCGTACGCACGTCGATGTTCCAGGCGGCTACGTTCGCCTCGGTCGTCGGCTTGCCCAGGCCAAAGCCCTTGGGAGCGTCGCTCGTGGGCGTTGTGGTTGCGCATCCTGCCAGCGCGAGCACCAGCGGAAGGACTTGAAGCAAGGACTCAGGCGATCGCATTGGTGACCTCGCCAGCCGCATTGATGGACCAGGGGAAGATGCCGTTGTGGTGCTGCACGAAACCCGTGATCGCGCGCGCCTTCTTCAGGTCCTCGACCGTGGGTTGCACGTAACCGGTCGAATCGATGGCGCGGCTCGCGATCGCCGCGGGCTTCCCGTCCCATTTCCACCGATATCGGAACCGCGTCAGGCACTTTTCCAGGACGGGTCCCTCGACAGTTGCTTCGCGCCACGTACGCCCGCCGTCGGTGGTGACGTCGACGGTGCGTATGGTTCCGTTGCCGGACCACGCGAACCCCACGATTTCCATGTCGCCAGGTTGCACCTTCATGCCGCCCGAAGGAGATGTCACGACCGACTTTGCCTCCATGTCGAAGCTGAACTGCCGCCATTTGCCGTCGGGCATCGGATCCGTATAGCGCGCCGTCTCGCTGCGCAGGTGCCACGGCTGGTCGGCAACCTTCATGCGCCGCAGCCACTTGATGCTGACGTTGCCTTCCCAGCCCGGAATGAACAGGCGCAGCGGATAGCCGTTTTCCGCGCGCAGCATCTCGCCGTTGACGGCGTAGACGATCAGCGCATCGTCCAGCAGCTTCTTCATCGGAATGCTGCGGGCGTGGGCAGCGCCGTCGGCGCCTTCGAACAGAGCCCAGGTCGCGCCCGGCAACGCACCCGCTTCGTCCAGCAGCGTCGAAACCGGGATCCCCGTCCATTGCGCGCAGGACAGCAGCCCATGCGTCTGCTGCACTGTCTTGGACGCGGCCTTCAGCCAGTCGGTGAGGCCGTTGCCGCTGCATTCCATGAAATAGAAACGCGACACGGACGGATAGCGCATCAGGTCGGCCATGGTGAAGACCAGGGGCTGGCGCACCATGCCGTGGATGACGAACCGATGCTCGTCGGGATTGATGTCCGGCACGCCCGCATGGTGCCGCTCGTAGATCAATCCCGTCGGCGTGATCGTCCCGAGCTGATACTGTAGCGGCGTCATGCTCCAGTCGGACCAGTTCTGGCGGTTGACGAACACGTCCGTGCGATGCCGCTTGACGTGCGCCTCGTACTTCGAAGGCATGCCGTACTCGGTTTCCGGAATAGGACGCCCGGGAGCCTTGTTGGAAGCAGGCACCGCCAGCGACTGTGCGAGGACCGTACCGGACCCGACGGCGCCGGCGGCGGCCACCGCCGCCGACCGCCTGAACAGCGCGCGTCGCGACGGATCGTGGCTGATCGAGCCGCCGACCTGCAACTCCTTGCGGGACTCGCGCACCAGCCGCGCGGCGTTCCTGACTGTGTCCATCCATCCTCCCGGCAGCATGAAAATCCCGGCCAGATTTCTGACCGACCGATCGGTACAGTAAGAGGTGTAACGCCAGGCGTCACGTCGCATCGCACCAATCCGATGTCGTTCTTCGTATGATGGGTCACCTTTCCGCGCGCAGCGAGTTCGAACATGTTGAAAGAGAAGGTACCGACGCGCGCACGAATACTGAGTGCGGCGGCACGGTTGTTTGCCGAGCGCGGCTACCACGCAGTCGGCATGACCGAGATCCAGGACGCGGTCGCGCTGAAGCGCGGTGCGCTCTATCACCACATCCGCAGCAAGGAAGACCTGCTCTACGACATCTCCCGCCAGTACATCTCCGAACTGCTGCTCCGCGGCCAGCACGTCATGAAGGATGTGCGGGACCCGCGGGAGCGAGTCCGCGTGCTGGGACGCGACCTGATCCTGAAGATCGCATCGCACCAGGCAGAACTGATCGTGTGCTTTCGCGAAGTGCATGCGCTCGGCGAGGAGCGCTACGCAGACGTGATGAAGTCGCACGTCAAGTACGAGAAATTGTGGCGGGACACCTTCGCGGAGGGCAGTGACATCGGCTGTTTCCGACCCTTCGACAGCATCGTGCTGAAGGGCATGCTGGGCATGTACTTCTACAGCTACCTGTGGATCCGGCCGGGTGGCCCGCAGGGACCGTCGGCGATCGCAGATCGATTGAACGAGCTGGCGCTGAGGATGCTTGCCGCAGACGCAGCCTCGATCGCCACTCCGCTGCAAAGCCGCAAGTCGGAGGCGTCCAGCCGAGCCCGCTCGCGGAGCGTTGCAAGGACACGCTCGCGCGTGGATTGAACTGCGCGACCCCTGACGGCGCGTCGGATCACCCTCAACGGGCGGAGCCCGTGGCCAACACCGGCCGCCGCACCACCAGCGCCTCGCGTATCGGGAGGTTGACCAGTGCCGCACCGAGCGCGAGCAGCGCGTCGGCGTACCACATCCACAGGTAGCTGCCCTGCTGCGTGATGGCCACGCCGCCCAGCCATGCGCCGAAGAAGCCGCCGATCTGGTGCGACAGCAGCGTCAGTCCGAACAGCGTCGCCAGGTAGCGCGTGCCGAAGAGTTTGGCGACCACGCCAGCCGTCGGCGGCACGGTCGACAGCCAGGTGAATCCGAGGCCGGCCCCGAATACGAAGAACGTGAGCGCGGTCTTCGGCGCGGCAAGGTACGCCACGATCAGCAACGCACGCGAGAAGTACACCCAGAACAGCACGTACTTGCTGCGATATCGGTTCACGCACCAGCCGGCAAACAGGCTGCCGGCGATGTTGGCCAGCCCGATGATTGCCAGCGACCAGCTCGCCACTGACGCCGGCAGACCGCACATCGCGACCTCGCCGGGTAGATGTGTCACCAGGAACGCGATATGGAAACCGCAGGTGAAGAAGCCCGCGTGCAGCAGCAGGTAGCTGCGATCCCGCATCGCGGTGCCGACGGCGTGCTTCAGTCCCTTGTCGCCTGCGGCCGCGGTCGCATGCGCGTCACCAGGTCGGGCGCGCAGCGCCCGTGCCATTGGCAGGGCCGCCAGTGTCACCAGCGCGAGGGCCCACATCGTGCCCATCCATCCGATGGCGCTGATCAGTTTCTGCAGCACCGGCGCGAACACGAACTGCCCGAACGAACCGCCGGCGTTGATCACTCCCGACACCGTGCCGCGCGACTCCGCCGGCACGTGCTTGCTGGCCGCGCCGATCAGCACCGAGAAGCTGCCCGCGCCGGAGCCCGCGGCGGCGAGGATGCCCAGTGTCAGCACCAGGCCGAAGCTCGACGGCAGCAGCGGCGTCAGTGCCATGCCCACCGCGAGCACAACCAGGCCCACTGCCAGCACGCGGCCTGGTCCGTAGCGGTCGGCGAACGCGCCGGCCACCGGCTGCACCGCCCCCCACACGAACTGTCCGATGCCGAGCGCGAAGCTGATCGCAACGATGCCGAGTCCCGTCGTCGTGTTGATCGGCGACACGAACAGGCCCAGCGACTGCCGCGAGCCCATCGTCACCATCAGCAGGGCTGCGGCGATCAGCGTGATCGGCCACCAGTGGCGGCTCGTGTCGTGCGTCGTCATCGTGCGACTTTCCGAGGATGCCGGGATGCGGCAGCAGAGGTGGAGGTGGATGCGGGCATGGCGGCCGGCGTCGCATCGCCGGCCAATGCCGCGGCGGCCGCGCGCGTCACGCGCGCCAGCGACTGTCCCAGGGCGGCACCGAGCAGCTCATCGACCTGCTGCTGTGCGCTCGACCACGACGGGATTGCGGCGCGCAACCGTCGCTCACCGCGCGACGTCAGCCGCAGCCGGCGCGCACGCTGATCGATCCGCTCCCCACGCCGCAGATGCACGGCGGCAGGCACCGCGACCAGGCCGTCGCGTTCCAGCGGCGCGAGCAGCCGCGTCGTCGTCGAACGGTCCATCTGCAGGCGCTGCGCGATTTCGCCGATGGCGAGCGGCGCGGCCGCGCGCGCCAGCGCCATCAGCGCCGCGTACTGCGTCACCGTCAGGCCGTGGCCGGCCAGCGCCGCGTCGTAGACACCGGTCAGCCGCCGCGCCAGGCCGCGCACCTGCGAGCAGGTGCAGGTTCCGGGCGGCGGCAGCGGCATGGTGCCGGCGACGGGAGCGGAAGTTGCGTGCATATGCACCCAGTTTGCCTGAAACCGGCCGGCGCGGCCAGCCACCCCGTCGTCGACCCCGCAATCCTGTGACAATGCCGTGTTCCGCCAACTGCTGCTACAGACCATGACGACTGCCCGGCCTTTCCATCTCGCCTTTCCCGTGACCTCGCTCGCCAATGCGCGCCGCTTCTATGGCGGGCTGCTCGGCTGCCCCGAAGGCCGCTCCAGCGATGCGTGGGTCGACTTCGATCTGTACGGCCACCAGATCGTCGCGCACCTGGCGCCGGAAGAAGCCGGACATCGCCGCACCGGCAAGGTCGATGGCGACGACGTGCCGGTGCGCCACTTCGGTGTCGTGCTGCCGATGGACGAATGGCACGCGCTCGCCGATCGCCTGCGCGGCGACGGCGTCGAGTTCATCATCGAGCCGCATGTGCGCTTCAAGGGCGAGGTCGGAGAACAGGCCACCATGTTCTTCCTCGATCCGTGCGGCAACGCCCTCGAGTTCAAGGCGTTCGCCGATCCGTCGAGACTGTTCGCGAAGTAGGTCACGCGCCGGCGGGCATCGACGATGGACATCTTCATCTCCTACTCGTCGAAGTACCGCGACCTCGTCGAGCGCCTGCGTCTGGCGCTGGTGGCCGAAGGCCACGACGTCTTCGTCGACCGCGCAGAGCTCGAACCCGGCCAGCCCTTCGATGAGGAACTGCGCGAGGCCATCGACGGCTGCGATCTGTTCATCTACCTGATCAGCCCCGAGTCGGTGGCCAGCGGCAGCTACGCGCTGGCCGAGCTGGCACTGGCGCAGCAGCGCTGGGCGCATCCGCGCGGCCGCGTGCTGCCGGTGAAGGTCGCACCGACGCCGCTCGCCACGATCCCGCCTTACCTGAAGGCCGTCACCATGGTCGAGCCGCAGGGCGACCCGGTGCCCGGCATCGTCGCGGCGGTGGCGCGACTGTCGCCGGCGCGGCGGTGGCGCGTGTGGGGCGCGGTGGCGGCGCTGCCGCTGGTCGTCGCCGCGGCCGGCGGCGCGTGGTGGCACATCGAACGCCGGCAATCCGCGGAAATGCAGCAGGCGATCTCGTCAGCGGCCGACGTCTGCGCGAGCGGCGCGTTCGCCGCCGGCTGGCAGCGCCTCGAAGAACTGGCGCACGAGCGTGCGCGTGACGCGCAGCTGCGCACCGCGCGCGAGGACTGCGCGACGCACTGGCTGCGCGAGGTGCGCGTGCGCAGCGACAAGGAGAACTTCACGACGATCGTCGACCGGCTGGCGCCGGTGCTGGTGGCCGCGCTCGCCTCTGCGCAGGGCAGCCGCGCGGCCGACCTGCGCGCGCACCTCGGCTGGGGCGATGCACTGAAAGCGCGCGAAGGCAGCGCCGATGCCCGACCTGCGCGCGCACCTCGGCTGGGGCGATGCACTGAAGGCGCGCGAAGGCAGCGCCGATGCGAATCCCGATGCGCATTTCCAGGCCGCGCTGCGCGACGATGCCGGCAACGTCTACGCGAACGCGATGCGCGGACACTGGCTGGCGCAGCGCCGACGCGCCGACGAAGCCGAACCGCACTTCCGCGCCGCCGTCGCTGCGCAGCGCGACCGCGCCTTCGTCCGCCGCATGCAGTTCGGCGCCTGGCTGTGGAGCGGCGACTACGGGCCGCGCGCGCTGCTCGTCGCCGACGACATGCGGCAGTCGGGCGAGGCGCCGACGGCCGACATGCGCCGTGCGCTGTGGAGTCCGATCTACTTTTCGCAGCTCTTCAACGTCGATGATCCGGCGCGGTTCCTCGCTGCGCTGCCGCCCGCGTCGCACGTGGCGACCTTCGACTGGCTGTATCCGCAGCCGCGCGACGATCACGAACTACCCGTCTGGCGCTACTGCAGGGCCGTGCTGCGCGCCCATGCCGGGGACCGCGACGCGGCGGCGGCGGACCTGATCGCACTGCGCGACGAACTGCTCGCCACGCGGTCGACCGGCCGACTGCTCGACCAGACGCAGCACGCGCTCGCGCAGCTCGCGCCGGCCGCGGCAGCAACGAAACCGACCACCGCAACGAAGTCCACGCCTCGTCGCTAGCCGCGCCCGATATACGGCATGTGCGTTTCCAGCACGGTCATGAACAGCACGTTGGCCTCGAGCGGCAGACTTGCCATGTGCAGCACCGCGTCGGCCACCACCTGCACCGGCATGCGGCGCTCGGGCGCCATCTGGCCATTGGCCTGCAGCGTGCCCTTCTCCATGCGCGCCGTCATCTCGGTGGCGGCATTGCCGATGTCGATCTGTCCGACGGCGATGTCGAAGGCGCGCCCGTCCAGCGAGCCCGACTTGGTCAGCCCCGTCACCGCGTGCTTGGTGGCGGTGTAGGGCGCGGAATTCGGACGAGGCGCATCGGCGGAGATCGAACCGTTGTTGATGATGCGGCCGCCGTGCGGACGCTGCGCCTTCATCACGCGGAAGGCCTGCTGCATGCACCAGAACATGCCGTTGAGGTTGACGTCGACGACGCTGCGCCACTGCTCGACGGTGATTTCCTCCAGCGGCACCGGCGGCGCGCCGATGCCCGCATTGTTGAACAGCACATCGAGCCGTCCGCCGCGCTCGACCACGCGATCGAAGAGCGCGCGCACCGCCGCCGGGTCGCTGACGTCGGTCGGCAGCACCAGCGCGCTGCCCGCGGCGCCCGACAGGTCGGCGGTCTCCTGCAGCGCCGCGCCGCGTCGTCCGGCCAGCGCCGTCAGGTAGCCCGCCTTCAGGAACGCCATCGCAACGGCACGGCCGATGCCGCTGCCCGCGCCCGTGATCAGTGCCACTCGCTGTGCCATCGGTTCCTCCTGGGGTACAGCCGAAGAGCTTAGCCGGCCTCCGCCCAGGCGGCTTCCACGCGCCGATCGTCGGAGCAATGCCGTGGATGCGGGTCAACCCATGCCGTTGCAGGGGCCTGTCATAGGCACAATGGCCGACCTTCCCTTTCCTGGTGCCGATTTGCTTCGACCGCTGCTCGCGCTGCTGATCGCCCTGGCGGGCCTGCTGCCCGGGGATTCGGCACGATCGGCGGAAGACGTCGGCGCACTGCTCGACAAGGCGCGCGCGCAGTATCGCGTCGATCCCGAGGCATCGCTGCGGTTTGCCGAGCAGGCACTCAGGCAACTCGAGGCCGCGCCCGACGTCGACCAGCAGATCCGCGCGCACGCCCAGATGTGCGAGGTCTGGTCCGAGCGTGATCGCGAAACCGCACTGGCGCACATCGCCAAGGCCCGCGTGCTGCTGCCGCAGGCGAAGCGCCCCGGCCTGCGCGCGCGCGTGGCGAGCTGCGAAGGGGAAGTGTACGAATACGGCAACGACACCCGGCGCGCCGCGGCGTTGTACCAGGAGGCAGTGACCGCCGGCGAACAGTACGGCGAGCGCGAGCTGCTGGCCGATGCGCTGTTCCTGCGCGGCTACCTGAACGGCATCCAGGGTGCGTTCGCCGCCGGGCTGACCGACCTGCAGCGCGCGCATACGATCTACGAAGAGCTGACGCTGCCGCAGCAGCAGCGCAACACGATGAACGCCATCGCGGGACTGTACAGCCGCGTCGGCGACTACCAGCAGGCGCGCAGCTACTTCGAGACGTCGCTGCAGATCCAGAGCAAGGCCGGCCTGACGCGCGACGAGGTGGTCACGCACTACAACCTGGGCCGCGTGCTGGAACGCCTGAAGGACTGGAACGCCGCGGAGCGCTCGTACAACCAGGTGCTGCGGCTGAGCCGCCAGATCGGATACGCGCGCGGCGAGGCGTATGCGATGCGCGGGCTGGCGCAGGTGCAGAACGCGCTTGGCAATCATCTCGATGCGCTGTCGCTGCTGGAGCACGCGGCGCTGAGCCAGAGCAGCACCACCGACGAGATGCTGCTCGCGCAGATCCTGCTGCAGCGGGGCACGGCCCTGCGCGGGCTGCAGCGCACCAGCGAAGGCATCGAATCGCTGCGCAGCGCGCTGGAGCTGTTCGTGAAGGCCGAGTCGGTCGAGGAACTGGCCATCACACGCGCCGAGCTCGCCCGCGCCTTTGCACAGTCCGGCGACTGGAAGAGCGCCTACGAACAGCATGTGCAGTACCAGACCGCGAACACCGCGCTGCTGCAGCGGCAGCTCGACCAGCGTTTCGCCAGCCTGGCGATCGCGAAGGACAAGGAAAATGCGCTGCTGCTGCAGCAGCAGGACGCCACGCAGCGTGCCCTGAACCAGGAGCGCCGCGCCACGCGGCTGCAGGGCGCGGTGATCATGCTGATCGTCGTGCTGACGCTGGTGCTGGCGATGCTGGTGTGGCGCACCCGCCGCACCAGCGAAGCGATGCACCGCCTGGCGATGACCGACGAGCTCACCGGCGTGCCGAATCGCCGGCAGGTGCTCGCCCAGCTTTCCGCGATGCTGTCCACCGGCCAGGGCTGTGCGGTGCTGATCGTCGACATCGACCACTTCAAGTCGATCAACGACGAGCACGGCCACCTGATCGGCGATGAAATGCTGCGCGCGGTGTCGACAGCGCTGCGCAACGTCGCGCAGGAACCGGTCGCGCTCGGCCGGCTGGGCGGCGAGGAGTTCCTGATCGTGAGCCCCGACGGCAGCGACATGTCTGCACGCCGGCTGGCCGAACGCCTGCTCGCGCGCGTGCGCTCGCTCGACCTCGGCCAGCAGATGCCGGGCCGACGCCTGACGATCAGCATCGGGCTCACCGTCTCGTCGCCGGGCGACTCGATCGCCGTACTGCTGCGGCGGGCCGACGAGGCGCTGTACGCCGCCAAGGCGAACGGCCGCGACTGCGTGGTCGCGCGCATGCCCGGCCCCGGGCCAGGTCCGACGCGGGTTACCGCGGCGTAGCGCCCGCACACCCGGCGGGGCATCCCCGCGAAGGCGGGGATCCATCTTCCGGAGCACTGGCAGGGCGACGAACGTCAAAGTGGATCCCCGCTTTCGCGGGGGTGACCGTTCGCCGTGGTCGAGATCAGGTTCAGTCGCGTACCGCGGGCAGCGTCTTCATGTCGCGCAGCACCGGCTGCCGCCATGCAATGGCGGCGATCGCAAGCACCGTGACGCCGGCGAACACCAGTGACGAGCGCAGCCCGAAGTGCTCGCCGAGCCAGCCACCGAGCAGCGCGCCCGGCCCGGCGGGCAGCAGGATCAGCCAGCGCATCGTGCTGGTCATGCGCCCGAGCATCGGCGCCGGCGTCACCGCCTGCCGCAGCGCGAGGAAGGTGATGAAGATCAGCACCGCGCCGACGCCGAACAGCATCAGCATCGTCGCGAACATCGCGATGCCGACGGCGTTCGCCGGCGCAGACGCGCCGAGCAGCCACGCCAGGCCGCACACGACGAAGCCCAGGATCAGCGTCGGCCCCGGTCCGAGCCTGCGCGACACCCGGTTACCGATGGTGCTGGTCAGGATCGTGCCGATGCCGAGCGCGACAAAGGACAACCCCACGCCGCCTTCGCTGAGGCCGAGCGTGCGCGTCGCGAACAGGATCTGCACGACCAGCGCGGCCTGATGGCACATCTGCCAGCCGCCGACGATCAGCGCCATCGTCACCAGCAGCCGGTGGTCCGCGACGAATCGCAGCCCCGCGCGCAGCGCAGGCCAGAACTCGGCCGCGCTGTGCAACGGCCCTTCGGTGACGCGGATGCCGCGCAGGATCAGCGCCGACACCAGCAGCAGCACCGCATCGGCCAGCAGCGCGAAGGGCGCGCCGACCAGCTTGATCAGCGCGCCGGCCGCGCCGGGGCCGGCGACTTCGGCGGTCGAGCTCGCCAGCGCGTTCTTCGCGTGCGCCTCGACCAGCCGCTCGCGTGCAACGATCTGCGTCAGCACGATCTGCGCGGCGCTGCCGGCGATCGTGTAGACGCTGCCGATCGCGAAGCCGATGACGTACAGCCACGTCATCGTCAGCCAGCCCGCCCACCACGCGAGCGGCACGCTGGCGACGAACAGCGCGAGCACCGTCTCGCCCCAGAAGTACACGGGCAGCTTGCGCACGCGGTCCAGCCACACCCCCGACGGCAGCGAGAACAGCACGAAGGGCACGACCTCCATCGCCGTCAGGATGCCCATCTGCGTCGGCGTGGCGTGCAGCAGCACGGCCGCCGTCAGCGGCAGCGCGAGCATCGTCACCTGCGCGCCGAACGAGCTGATCAGGATCGACGTCCACAGGCGGCGATAGACCGCGTCGCGCAGCAGGTCGTCGGGCGACAGCGCGAAGCGCCGCGCCCAGGTCCACGGCGACAGCAATGTAAGTGAAAGGGATCCCATGATCGAGGGCCGCGGGGCAGGGCCCGGCGCGGCGAGCCGCGAAGCGTACGCCGGTGCGGTGACGCTGGTGCCGGTGCGTGGCCGGCGGTCGAATATTCACGTCAGGCGGCGCCGCGCGTGTTGCGCGCACGCCGCAACCAGGGCCTGTCAACGCCATGGGGAGGCATCAGAACGAGGGGCGTGGTCACGGCCGCGAGGATCGTCGACAGCACCATGCTGGTCGCGACTGCGCCTTCGAGCGCGCCGAACTCGCGCGCCATCAGGTAGACGTTCACGCCCACCGAGATCGAGGCGAGCAGCACCACCACCTGCGTCTCCAGCCGCGGCAGGCCGAGCGCCCACGCCAGCGCCCACACCACCACGGGCTGCACCAGCAGCTTGATCGCGGTGATTGCCGCGCCTTCGCGCAGGCCCTGCCGCATGCCGTACTCACGCAGGCCCATGCCGAGCACGATCAGCGCCAGCGGCGCGGCCGATTCACCGATCAGCCGCAGCGGTTCGGCGATCATCAGCGGCAGCGGCAGGTCGAGCACGCCGATCACCGCGCCCGACAGGATGCCGGCGATCAGCGGATTGGTCAGCACGCTCTTCAGTGTCTGGCCGAAGCCTTTCGCGGACAGCGCGCCATGCCGCGCCCATTCCACCGACACCGTGGCCAGCGTCCACAGCAACAGCGCGTTGAACACCAGCACCAGCGCCACCGCGGGCACCGCGGCTTCGCCGAGCAGGATCTTCGCGATCGGCAGCCCGAGCAGCACGTTGTTGGAGAAGATGCCGCCGAGCGCGAACACCGACTGCGCGACCCCATCGAGCCTGAACACGAAGCGGCCGACCAGCCGCCCGATGAAGAACACGATCAGGCAGCCGCCGAAGAACGCGATCAGCAGGCGCGCATCCACCGACGGCAGCTTGCCGATGCCCGCCATCAGCCGGAACAGCAGGGCCGGCAGCGCCACGCTGAACACGAACTTGGTCAGCGCCGCGCTGAAGCCCGGCGGCCACTTGCCCAGGCGCGACAGCAGATAGCCGACCAGCACCAGCACGAACAGCGGCGCCGACAGACTGAGCTGTTGTAGAAAGCTGTCCAGGATTCGGGACTAAGCGGGCTGAGGATCCAGCGCAGCGTCAGCGCGAAACGACGGCCACTTCGCTCTGCAGCATCGCATCGAGCAGCACCTTGGCGGGCTGCGCGCCCGAGACCGCGACGCGCTGGTTGAAGATGAAAAACGGCACGCCGCTCACCCCCATGTCGCGCAGGCGCTGGTCGGCCGCGGCCACGGTGACACGCCCTTCGCCACCGGAGAGCATGGCCGATGCGCGATACGAATCGAAGCCGGACTGTCCGGCCAGGCGGGCCAGCTCCTCGATGTTGCCGATGTCCACGCCCTGCGTGAAGTACGCGCGAAACAGGTCCTCGATCAGCCGCCCCGTGCGTACCGGATCGATGCGCTGCGCCCACGCGATCAGCCGGTGCGCATCGAGGGTATTGGGTTGGCGCCGGATGCGGTCGAACTCGA
>JBGAIO010000037.1:0-22813 GCA_044225415.1 Burkholderiaceae bacterium
GCCCGCCCGGCGCGCTTCCAGCAATCCGCGCAGCAGCGCGAGCGCCGTGACGAACGAATTGCCGGCGCGCTTCTCGTCGGAAAAGCGTGTTGCCCACAGGCGCGGCAGCGTCGCGGCGATCGCCGCGCCGAACAGCACCACGTACCAGGACAGGTACATCCACAGCAGGAACAGCGGCAGCGCGGCGAACGCACCGTAGATCGAGCGGATCGAACCGCGCGCGATGAAATAGGCGAACGCGGACTTCAGCACTTCCGCCAGGATCGACGCGACGAAGCCGCCGATCAGCGCATCGCGCCAGCGCACGGTGCGGTTGGGCACGAACACGTACAGGGCCGCGTACGCGAGGCCGCTCAGCACCACCGGCGCATAGTCGATCAGGCCGTGCAGTCCGGTCGGCATTGCGCGGATCGCCTCCTCGGAGCGCGACCACAGGAACGAACTCGCGGTCAGGCTCGCTCCGATCACCAGGGGCCCGAGCGTCAGCAGCGCCCAGTAGATCAGCATGCGCTGGCCGAACGGGCGACGGTCGCGCACTTCCCAGATGTCGTTCATCACGCGATCGACCGTCATGATCATCACCAGCGCGGCCAGCGCGAGGAAGATCACGCCGGCCGCGGTCAGGCGCGCGGCCGACACTGCGAACTCGTTGATGTACCTGAGCACCGTCGTGGAGATCAGCGGCGGCAGCGATTTGAAGACGAAGTCGTTCAGCGCGCCGCGGAATTCCGAGAACAGCGGAAACGCGGTGAACAGCGACAGCGCCACCGCGAACAGCGGCACGATCGACAGCACGGTCGTGAACGTCAGGCTGCCCGCAACCTGCTGCAGCCGCACCGCGCGGCCGCGGCGGTACGCGAACAGCGCCACCTCGCGCGCTGTCGAGATCCACGGGATGCGGTGGAAGAGCCTGGAGAGCGGCACTGCGGAACAGCCGGTAAGGAGGTGACTGCAAAGTGAGCGACGGCGGTTTCTATAATAGCGATGGGCGCCCGTTCACGGCAGCTCGCTCACGGCTTCTCAACCGCTCCCCATGGACATCCTGGTTCTGTACTACTCGCGCTACGGCGCCACTCGGCTGCTCGCCGAAGCGATCGCGGCCGGCGTCGACGGCGTCGCGGGCGCGCACGCCCGCCTGCGCACCGTGCCGCCGGTGGCGCCGGTCACGGAAGCCGCGGCCCCGCCCGTGCCGCCGCACGGCGCGCCCTACGTCGAGATCGACGACCTCGCCGAATGCGGCGGACTCGCGCTGGGCTCGCCGACGCGCTTCGGCAACATGGCCGCGCCGCTGAAGCACTTCCTCGATTCCACCGGCGGCGCCTGGATGGCCGGCGCGCTGAAGGACAAGCCGGCCGCGCTCTTCTGCTCGACCAGCACGCTGCACGGCGGACAGGAATCGACGCTGCTGTCGATGATGCTGCCGCTGCTGCACCATGGCATGCTGATCCTCGGCATCCCGTACACGGAGCAGGAACTGACGACGACGCGCAGCGGCGGCACGCCGTACGGCGCCAGTCACTTCGCACCGCACGGCGAGGCCGTGGCGCTGACCGACGACGAGCGCCGCCTCGCCATGTCGCTCGGCGCGCGTCTTGCGCGCACGGCGCTGCGCCTGTCCGCATGAGAACGTCGGTCGCACATTCGCTGGGGCCGTTGCCGGACACCTCGGAGCGCCAGCGCTCCGCGTGGCGCTGGGCCATCGCAAGCTGGCTGGCGCTGGGGGTGCTCGCTCTGCTGTGGGAACTCGCGCTCGCGCCGCTGCGTCCGGGCGGCTCGTGGCTCGCGCTGAAGGTGCTGCCGCTGCTGCTGCCCCTGCCCGCGATGCTGCGCGGCTCCGCCTACGCGATGCAGTGCGCGCTGTTCATCGTGCTGATCTACCTGTTCGAAGGTGCGGCGCGGGTATTCGAGACGGGACCGGCGGCCACGCTGGCACTGATCGAACTCATGCTGGCGGGCACGTTCTTCGTCGCCGCGATCATCTACCTGCGGCCGATGAAGATCGCTGCGAAGGCGCGGCGTGCAGCGGCGGAGCGCGCACCATGAATACCGTTGACCGCGACACTGCCCTCGCCGCGCTGCGCGCCATCGTCGGCGACGCGCATGTACTGACCCGCGACGAAGACACCGATCCCTATCTGATCGACTGGCGCCGCCGTTACGTCGGCAAGGCACTGGCCGTGGTGCAGCCGGGCAGCACTCAGGAAGTCGCCGCGCTCATGGCGTGGTGCGCGCGCACTCGCACGCCCGTCGTGCCGCAGGGCGGCAACACCGGACTGGTGGGCGGCGGCACGCCCGACGGATCCGGCCACGCACTGCTGCTGTCGCTGAAGCGACTGCGGCAGGTGCGCAGCATCGACGCCGCCAACGGCACGCTGATCGCGGAGGCCGGTTGCGTGCTGCGCGACGTGCAGGAGGCGGCACGCGCCGCCGGCCGTCTGTTCCCGCTGTCGCTGGCCGCCGAAGGCAGCGCCACGCTCGGCGGCAATCTGTCCAGCAACGCCGGCGGCGTGCAGGTCCTGCGCTACGGCAATGCAAGAGAACTGACGCTGGGGCTGGAAGTGGTGCTGCCGTCGGGCGACATCTGGAACGGACTGCGCGGACTGCGCAAGGACAACACCGGCTACGATCTGCGCGATCTTTACATCGGTGCAGAAGGCACGCTCGGCGTCATCACGGCCGCCTGCATGAAGACCTTTCCGTTGCCGCGCGCCCAGGCGACGGCCGTCGTCGCGGCGCCGTCCTTCGACGCGGCGCTGCAGCTGCTGGCGATGGCGCAGACAAGCTGCGGCCCGACCCTGACCGCCTTCGAGTGCTTCAACGCGCTGTGCCTGTCGCTGGTCGAGAAGCACTACGCGGCGCGCTCGCCGTTCGTCGAAAGGCATCCGGCGTACGTGCTGATCGAGATCAGCGATCACGAGGACCAGGCGCACGCCGACGAACTGCTCGAGCAGCTCGCGACCGAGGCCATCGAGCAGGGCATCGCACTCGACGCGGCGATCGCGCAGTCGGTGGCCGATGCGCGCGCCTTCTGGGCATTGCGCGAGCTCATCTCGGAAGCACAGGCGCTGGAAGGCCGCAACATCAAGCACGACATCTCGGTACCGATCTCGTCGATCGCGCGCTTCGTGTCCTCCACCGATGCGCTGCTGCAGCAGCGTTTCGCGGGCGTGCGCATGGTGAACTTCGGGCACCTGGGCGACGGCAACCTGCACTACAACGTCAGTCCGCCGGTGGGCGGCAACGAGTCCGAATTCCTCGCCCTGCAACCGGCGATCAACGCCGTCGTGCATGACGCGGTGCATGCGGTCGCAGGTTCCATCTCGGCCGAGCACGGCATCGGCCAGCTCAAGCGCGCGGCACTGCCGCGCTACAAATCGACGGTGGAACTCGAACTGATGCGCTCGCTCAAACGTGCGCTCGATCCGCTGGGCATCATGAACCCCGGCAAGCTGCTGCCACCGGAAGCGGGACACGGGCCGGAGGAGGCTTGAGTCCCACTTTCCCGGTATCGCAATCCCACCCTATACCCGACGATCAGATCGCGGGGCAGCCGGTACCATTCGCCACCATCGTCACCCGCAGCGTGCGTGCTTCTGCCGGCCGCCGGGAGCGAATCGTCCAGAGCTGCGCCGAATACCGGAGGTAATCGATGAACTATTCCGCCCGTCGCTGCGTGCTTGCGTTGTCGACGCTGTCCGCTGTTGTTGCACTGGGCGCGCCCATCGCGCAGGCCCAGCAGACTCCCGAGCCCGTCGTCTACGGCCCCGTGCCCAAGCCCGTCGTCGTACCGGGCGCCAAGAAGATCCCGCTGTCGTCGTTCGACGCGTTCCGCGGCGACGGCCTGTATCACATCCAGGGCACGCAGGTCATGAACATCCGCGCCGCCGCCGTGCCCGGCGAAGGCAACCGCTACGCGCTGACCGAGACCAGCAACGACGCTGCCCAGACGGCCATCGGCGGCCAGATCGACGTGGCGAACGCCGTGCTCAACGGCGAGCGCCGCGCGCTGGGTCGGCCGAACTACGCGATTCCCGCCAACGACGGTTCGGTCTACCTCATCTACGCCGGCCAGGCGCCGCTGAGAATGGCGGTGACGCTGCAGGCCTACGACGTGTCGGACATGCCGATCGCGCACTTCCTGCGCACGCCGGAGAACTATCCGCATCAGCAGGCCGCGCGCGTGGGCAACCGCACCTTTCCGGCGGGCTCGGTGGTCTACCTGACGACGGCGCGCTTCTTCGACGACGTGCTGATGCTGCCGCGCAAGGAATCGTTCACCGGTGCCGCCAACACGATGCAGTTCGTCGGGAACTTCTCCAAGCAGATCCCGTACTGCCTGTCGTATGAGGATCGCCAAGGCGCGAAGCCCTACGCCATGCTGTTCAAGCCCGTCGGTTCGGCCAGGAAGGGCGACGTCACGCTGTACGCGGCCAAGACCGGCACGCTGTTCTGCGACCGCGCAGCTGACCAGATCGTCGGCCAGGGCGAATGGGAAGAACGCACGGTCAGCGGCACCAAGGCGATCGTGCTGTCCTTCCCGGCGCAGGTGGATCCGCTGGACACCGGCGTGACCAACGTCGAGCGCGAATCGGCGCGCATCGCGTTCATCGAACCCACGAAGGGCATGCCCGGCGTGCGGCCCGGCAAGCTCTACCAGGCCGGTGCCAGCGTCTACGACTTCCAGTACCGTTTCAACAAGATGGCAGCCGACGCGGTGGTTGCCGCGATGGGACTGTCCAAGTAACCGTCAAGGCCCGCCGACGTGGCAACAGTCGTTGCCACGTCGCTGCATGCGTGTCGGCGTCGGCTATGCTGACATCATGCGAATCGTCCGCTCGACAGGCTTCGGTGTTGCGCTGATCTCGGCGCAGATCGCCTGCTCTGCCAACGCGCAGCAGATCCAGCGCTGCGAAGACACCGGCGGCCGCATTACCTATTCCAATGCGGCATGCCCTGAGGGCACCCACTCGTCCACCGAAGTGAAGTCCGCGCCGGCCCCTTCGCCGGAAGCACAGGCCGCAGCGCGCGACAAGGCCGCGCGCGATGCGCAGGCAGCGGCCGCGCTCGCCAAGCAGCGGCAATCGCAGCAGACCAGCGTCGCCCAGCAGCAGCAGAAGGAGATCGCCGCGAACTGCGCCTACATGCGCGGCGAGATCGATTCGCTGCGGCGGCTGCGCAACGTCGTCGTCAACCGGCCCTTCTATTCGCTGGACGACCTGCAGCAGATGGACGACCACGCGGCGCGCCTCGTCGCCGACTACCGTCGCGTATGCGGATGAAGCGTCGCATCGCGGCCGCATTGTTGCTGGCGCTGCCGGCAGCCGCATTCGCGCAGGGCGTGCAGCGCTGCGAGGCGCCCGACGGCAAGGTCACCTACTCCAACACGCGCTGCCCCGACGGCACGTCGGCCGTGCGCCAGGTCAACACGGCGCCACCCGTGGCGGTCGACGAGGCCAAGGCCGCGAAGGACCGAGCGCGCGACGACGCAGCCCGGGCGCGCGAACTCGACAAGGCGAAGCAGGACGAGGAAGCCAGGGAACGCAAGGCCGTCGAGCAGAAGCAGGCGGTCGATGCGAAGTCCGACGCCGCCGCGCGCGCGAAGGAGCGCGATCGCTGCGACAAGGCGCGCCGCGAACTGGCGAAGGCGCGCGACCTGCGTGCCGACCTGACCGCGAAGGGAGCAGCCAGCATCGGCGACATGCAGAAGGCCGACCGGGAAGTGACGCGTCGCGAGGCGGCCGTGAAAGGCTGTCCGGCGAACTAGCTGCCGGCCTCGGCGAACCGCGGCGCCACCTCGGCGAGCGCAGCGTCGAGCACGTCGGCCCCCGTGCGCCGCAGGCATTCGGCATCGCTCAGCAAGCGGCGCCACTGCTTCGCTCCGCGCTGACCCAGGTACAGGCCCAGCAGGTGGCGCACCACGTGGCGCGGTTCGGTGCCGGCGGCGGCCTCGCGGCGCAGATAGCGCGACATGCGCTCAACCACGTCTGACCGCGACGCCACCGGGCCGACGCTGTCGAAGATCGTGGCGTCCACGTCAGCCAGCAGCCAGGGATCGTGATACGCGGCGCGCCCCAGCATCACGCCGTCGAGGCCGCTGCCGTGTTCGAGAACATCGGCCCGCGTGGTGAGCCCGCCATTCAGCACGAACTGCGCATCCGGGAAGTCGTGCTTCAACCGGTGCACGAACGCGTAGCGCAGCGGCGGGACTTCGCGGTTTTCGCGCGGCGACAGGCCCTTCAGCCAGGCGTTGCGCGCGTGAACGATGAACACATCGCAGCCGGCGGCCTGCAGCGCGCCGACGAAGTCGCGCACGAACCCGTAGTCCTCCCCGCGGTCGATGCCGATGCGGTGCTTGACGGTCACCGGCACGCTGACCGCATCACGCATGGCCCTGATGCAGTCGGCCACCAGCGCCGGCTCTGCCATCAGGCACGCGCCGAAGGCGCCGCGTTGCACACGTTCCGACGGGCAGCCGCAGTTCAGGTTGATCTCGTCGTAGCCCCAGCGCTCGCCGAGCTTCGCGCAGCGTGCGAGATCGTCGGGCTCGCTGCCGCCGAGTTGCAACGCGACCGGTTGTTCCGCTGCATCGAAGCGCAGATGCCGTTCGACATCGCCGTGCAGCAGCGCGCCGGTGGTCACCATTTCGGTGTAGAGCCGCGCATGACGCGACAGCTGACGGTGGAAGTACCGGCAATGCCGGTCGGTCCAGTCCATCATCGGCGCGACGCAGAACCGCCAGTCGCGCGCTGTGATCGTGTCCGCGCTCAACGCTGTAACACCCACTGGATCACCGACTTCGCGACAAAGCCCAGGATGCCGAACGCCAGCACGAAGAACAGGATGAAGGTGCCGAAGCGGCCCGCCTTCGATTCGCGCGCCAGTTTCCAGATGATGACCAGCATCAGGGCGATGAAGCCCCCGACACCCCACGTCATGCCCAGGTCGGTGATCTGCTCCTCGGTCAGGCCGAACAACGTGCCTTGCATGCGTCGCGGTCCGGCTCAGGCGTCCGACGTGCCGGTCTCGTCGCGCAGCGGCACGCCCCGCGTATCGACCAGGTCGCGATAGGCGTGCCAGCTCGCGTGGCCGATCACGGGTACGCTGAGCAGGAAGCCCAGCATCGCCGTGGCGAGCGACAGCGACGTCGCCACCAGGATGATCAGCGCCCACACGAGCATGGTGCCGGGGTTCTCGCCCACGGCGCGCACGCTGGTCAGCAATGCCGTGCGCAGGCCGACGCGCCGTCCAAGCAGCAGCGGCGGCGAGACCACCGTCAGCGCGAACACCACCGCCACCCCCATGCCGCCGACGATCGCCCACAGCGCGAACAGCAGGTTGCCCTGCTCCAGCACCGCATAGCGCAGGAAATCGATTGCACCGCTCGGTGGACGCGGCAGGAAGAGGCCGAACAGCACGGCCGACACCAGCACCCAGGCCGTGCCCAGCACGGCGAGCAGGACGCCAAGGCCGACCAGCGGACGCGCCGCGCGACGCCAGGCGTCGATGGCGTCGCTCAGTTGCGGAGTCCGCGCACGGCCCAGCAAGCGACTGGTTTCGTACAGCCCGGTGGCGATGATCGGTCCGACGATGACGAATCCGGAATAGGCCCCGGGCGCAATCAGGCCAAATCGCGCCGATACCCACAGCACCACCCAGCCGCCGATGGCGACGAACAGACCGTGCAGCAGTCCGATGCCCGGCACGCGCAGGAAATCGCGCCAGCCGAGCATCAGCCACAGCACGGGGCGCAGCGGAGGCACGCGGCGCACGGGCAGGGGCCCATGGTTTCGCTCGGGCCACTGCGCTGTCGAGTTGCCGGTGTCTGCTGGGGCTGGCATCGGTGGATTATCCCGCGGCCGCGGCGCGTGGCGGGCCAACTCGAAGTGAAAACACATCACGTAGGGTGTTGAGCCCTTTCCCTCGCATACCTCGCTGCTGGACCGTGCCGGGCGGTGGGCCGGGTGCGCTCATTTCGGCAATCGAGCGAAGCGCGGAGGGCTTGCCGTTGAGCGCACCCGGCCCGCCGCCCGGCACGGCTGCAACAACAGACAACAGACGAACAACCTCTCAGACGATCAGTGCGCGCCCCCACCGTCTCCGCCGGCACCGATGGCATGCGTCGGCCGCGACAGCCACACCAGCGGGATCAGCAGGATGAACAGCACCGCCGAACCGTAGAAGATATCGTTCGCACCGAGCATCGCCGCCTGCTGGCCGATCATCCGCTCCAGCATCGCCAGCGACTGCTGGGGCGCGATGCCTGACGCATTGAGCTGGTCGAGAGCGATGCCAGCCGCGCCGCCATGCGTGTTCAGCGATTCGACGAGCTGCGCGTGATGAAGCGACGAGCGATGGTCCCACATCATCGTCGAGATCGACGTGCCGAAGGACCCGGCGGTGATACGGAAGAAATTCGACAGGCCGGCCGCGGACGGAATGCGCTGCGGCGGCATGCCCGACAGCGTGATCGCCGTCAGTGGAATGAAGAAGAAAGCCACCGCGACGCCCTGAACGATGGTGGGCAGCATGATGGTCCAGTAGTCCGCGTTGGTGTTGAAGTGCGAACGCATCAGCATCACGCCGGCGAAGGTCACGAATGAAATCGACGCCAGCCAGCGCGGGTCGAAGCGCGCGATGTTGCGGCCGACGAGCGGCGCCAGGATGATCGCGAACAGGCCCACGGGCGCCAGCGCCATGCCGGCCTGGATCGCCGTGTAGCCCATCCACTGCTGCAGCCACAGCGGCAGGATCACCAGGTTGCCGAAGAACAGCCCATAGGAGACCGCCAGCGCTGCCGTGCCCACCGCGAAGTTGCGCCGCTTGAACAGGCGCAGGTCCACGACCGGATGCCCGTCGGTGAACTCCCACACCAGAAAGAAGGCGCAGCCCACCATGGCCGTGATCGCGAGCACCACGATCTGCGTGGAGCCGAACCAGTCGAGTTCGTTGCCCTTGTCGAGCATCACCTGCAGCGAGCCGACGAAGATCACCAGCAGCGCGAGGCCGATGGCATCGATCGGCAGCTTGCGCGTCGGCGATTCGCGATCGCGGTAGATGAACCACGTGGCCGCGGCGGCGAGCAGGCCGACCGGCACGTTGATGTAGAAGATCCACGGCCACGAGATGTTCTCGGTGATCCAGCCGCCGGCCAGCGGCCCCACCACCGGCGCGACCAGCGTTGTCATCGACCACATCGCCAGCGCAAGACCTGCCTTCGCGACCGGGTAGCTCGCGAGCAGCAGCGTCTGCGACAGCGGAATCATCGGGCCTGCCACCGCGCCCTGCAGGACGCGGAAGGCAATCAGCGATTCGAGATTGGGCGCGAGGCCGCACAGCCAGGACGCGATGACGAACAGCACGACGCTGGTGACGAACAGTCGCACCGGACCGAAGCGCTGAGTGAGCCAGCCGGTCAGCGGCACCGAGATCGCGTTGGCCACGCCGAAGGACGTGATGACCCACGTACCCTGGCTGGGCGAAACGCCGAGGTCGCCCGAAATGGCTGGAATGGACACGTTGGCAATCGACGTGTCCAGCACGTTCATGAACGTGGCCAGCGACAGCGCGATGGTGCCGAACACCAGTGCGCCACCGGTGAGCGGTGGCGGCGTCGTGCGGGCTCCGCCCGCGCCTCCGGCCTGCGGCGCCGGAGGCGGCGCGGGCGTCGAGTCCGGCTTGCCGTCGACCGGGGCGTTGCTGGCGCTCATGGAGACAGGCGACGTTGCCGAGTCCGCTTCGATCCGCCGGGAACCGACGCACGCCGCGCGTCAGCGCGCCGCGACGCTCGCCTGCGTGCCCTGCCCCATACGCGCCGGTGCGACACTCGAACCAACCGCTGCCGCGGCGGCCGGCCTGCGCCCGAGATTGGCCGCGATGATGCGCTCCACGATGGCGTCGGCTTCCTTCGTCTCGTTGCCATAACCAGGCGTGGTCGCCACCGGTTCATTGCGCGGCGAGGCTGCCAGCACCGGTCCGCTGCGATCGCGGGTGTTCACGTCGACCAGCATCGACAGGCCGACGCGCAGCGGATGGGCCTGCAGCTGCGCAGGCTCGAGCTGCACGCGCACCGGCACGCGCTGCACCACCTTGATCCAGTTGCCGGTGGCGTTCTGCGCCGGCAGCACGGCGAAGGCCGCACCGGTGCCGATGCCAAGGCCGGCGATGCGTCCATCGAATTCAACCGTGCTGCCATACATGTCGGCCCGCAGGCGCACCGGCTGGCCGATGCGCATGTCGCGCAGTTGCACTTCCTTGAAGTTCGCGTCGACCCACACTTCGCCCAAGGGCACGATGGCCATCAACGCCGCACCGGGCGCGACGCGCGCGCCGACCTGCACACTGCGCCGCGCGACGTAGCCGTCGACCGGCGCGACAATGGTCGTGCGATGCAGGGCCAGCCAGGCCTCGCGCACGCGCGCTGCGGCGGCCTGCACGCTGGGGTGCTGTTCGGGCGGCACGCCTTCGGTGAGCGCGCGGTTCGACTGCAGCTGTTCCTGCGCGGCATGCACGGCGGCCACGGCCGCGGCCTGCGCGCTACGCGCGGCGGCCACCGCCGCCGTTGCGTGGTTGATCTCCTCGGCCGACACGGCGCCGCTGCCCTTCAGCTTCGCGCGGCGGTCGAGGTCGGACTGTGCGCGCTCCACGTCGCTCGCCGCCCGCGCGGCATCGGCCTGTCGCAGTCGCACCGTGGCTTCGAACGACGCGTTGTTCACGTACAGCGTGCGCGCCAGCCGTACGGCCTGTCCGAGTTGCGCTTCGGCCTGCGCCAGTGCCACGCGCGCATCGGCGGGATCGAGCTCCACCAGCGTCTGTCCCGCCTTGACGAAGTCCGTCTCCTCGCCATGGATCGCGACGACCTGCCCGGCGATCTGCGGCGTGAGCTGCACCACATGGCCGGTCACGTAAGCGTCGTCGGTGGACTGGGTGCCGCGCAGCACGACATACCAGTAGGCGGCGTATCCGAGCGCGAGCAGGACGATGACGCCGGCGACCATCGCCAGCCAGCGGCGGCGGCGGCCGGGCGTCGGAGCCGGGGCCGCATCGGCGGCCGGGGCATTGGCGGACATGTTCGATTCCTCTCTTGATGCGAACGGTCGCGGCGTCAGCGCTGCGCTGTCGCCTGTGTCTGCGCCTGCGAAACCTGCGGCAGCGCGCTTTCGAAGCCGCCACCCAGCGCGCGCAGCAAGCCCACGTTGAGCTGCAGCACGCGCGCCTGCAACGCCGTGCCGCGCTGACGCTGCACGATCCACGTGTCCTGCGCGATCAGCACGGTCAGGAAGTTCTCGAGCCCGGCGTCGTAGCGCTGCAGCGCGATGTCGTAGGCGCGCCGTGCGGCGGCCTCGGCCTTCGCCTGCTCGGCCTGCTGGTCGGCGATGCTGCGGTTGGACACCAGCTGGTCGGCCACTTCATGCACCGCATCGAGCACCGTGCCGTTGTAGGCGGCGACGGCCTGGTCGACGTCCGCGGTGGTCGCCGCGAGACGCGCGCGCAGCCGGCCGCCTTCGAAGATCGGCAGGCGTATCGCCGGACCGACGGCCCACCCTTCACTGCCGGACTTGAACCAGTTGGGAAAGCCGAGGCTGTTCAGGCCGACGAAGGCGGCGAGGTTCACGTTCGGATAGAAATCCGCCTTCGCCGCGGTCACCGTCTCCGCCGCGGCCTCGACGCGCCAGCGCGCGGCGATGACGTCGGGACGGCGACCGAGCAGGTCGGCCGGCACGCTGGCCGGCAGCTGCAGCACCTGCGCCTGCGTCAGCGGCACGCCGAGGCCGGCAAGTTCCGCCGCATCCGTCACCACCAGCGCCGCCAGCGCATTGCGCGCGAGCTGCACGTTCTCTTCGTTGATCTTCAGCGACAGCCGCGTCTGCGCCAGCGCGGAGTCCGCCTGGTTCAGCGGCAGCTGCGTGTCCAGTCCCGCGGCCGCGCGATCAGAAGCCAGGCGCAGCGACGCCTCGCGCTGCGTGCGCGACTCCAGCAGCACGGCCTGCTCGGCCTGCAGGCGGCCCAGCTCGAAGTAGGCGCGCGCCACGGCACTCGCCAGGCCGAGCTGCGTCGTCGCAAGGTCGGCCTGCGCAGCGTGCTGCGCATCGAGCGCGGCTGCGGCGAGCGCGCGGTTGCGGCCGAAGAAATCGAGTTCCCACGAGAAATCGAGCTGCAGGTCGTTGATCCAGTAGGTCGAACCACCGATCGGGGGCGGGTACAGCCCGTTCTCGCTGAAATGCTGGCGCGTGCTGCTGGCGGCGGCACCCACCTGCGGATACAGCGCCGCCTGCGCACCGGCGGCGCGCGCCTGCGCGGCGGCCACGCGCGCTTTCGCCTGGGCCAGCGTCGGTGCATCGGCCAGCGAGCGCGTGATCAGGCGATCCAGCTGTGGATCTCCGAACACCACCCACCAGTCCTGCGAGGGCCACACCACGTCATGCGCCGTCGCGCCCAGCTTCGCGGGATCGATGGCCTGCTGCCCGGGCTCGATGCCTGACATGTTCGCGCAGGCGGCCAGCAGCGCGCTGGTGAGCGACAACGCGGCCACGCGCAGCGTGCTCTGGCGCTCACCTCGCCGGCGGCTCATCGCGTCGCCCCTTCTTCGGCGACAGCGCCACTGGCGAGGAAGCGGCGCAGCAGATCCCGGAACTGTTCGAACTCGGCCCGCGTAAAGCCGCCCAGATGCTCGTTGAGCACCTCGGACAGCAGATAGGGAATGCGCTCGGCGATGCGGCGGCCCGCCGGCGTCAGCGCGAGCTGGACGATGCGCCGATCCTCCGGCGAACGCGTGCGTGTAACGAGTTCCTTGGCCTCGAGGCGGTCCAGCATGCGCGTCACGCCGCCCGGATCGCAGTTGGCCAGCCGTGCGAGCTCCGCCGCCGTACGGACGCGACCGTCGGCAATGCCCATCAGGGGCAGCACCTGCACGGCCGTCAGGTCGAAATCGACCAGCTGCCGGTCCAGCGCGCGCACGATCGAGGCGTGCGCCAGCTTGATCAGGTAGCCGACCGAATCGTCGACGAGATACTTCTCGCCGCGATAGAAGGCTGCGGGCCTGCGCCGCGCAGCGGCGGCCCGGGGACGGGTCGCAGGTTTGGAGTGGCCAGCCGTGCGCATCCGCGAATCTTAGTGCTTTGTCAATCATTGTCAAATCAACTATTGACAGCTCAGCTGATCCGCACGGCCCGTACAGTCATCCCGACTGGTCATGGATTGCTGCCCGGCCATGGGCATGGCCGATGCCCGCGCGACGTCGATGCGAGGCAGTCCCGGCATTCCAGCCGGCCTGGCGAAGCACGGGCTGCGGCAGGGAGATCAGAACGGCGTGATCTTCGGCGTCGGGCCTG
Organism: Burkholderiaceae bacterium; assembly: GCA_044225415.1. Lineage (GTDB taxonomy): Bacteria > Pseudomonadota > Gammaproteobacteria > Burkholderiales > Burkholderiaceae_F > JALORV01. The sequence continues at coordinate 13,329 of JBGAIO010000037.1, forward strand.
CCGCGCTGCTGCCGTCGCACGTGGATTACATCAGCGCGGACAAGTGGGCATTCGGTCCGACCTTCGTGCTCGCCCGACAGTCGACCGGGTGGACTTATGGAGTGCTCGCCAACCACCTGTGGTCGACCGGCGGCAGCGGCCCGAAGGACATCAGCAACACGTTCATCCAGCCGTTCATGTCCTACACCACCAAAGACGCCTGGACCTTTACCCTCAACTCGGAGTCGACATACGACTGGGAGGCCGAGCAGTGGACGGTGCCATTCAACGCGATGGTGTCGAAGCTCACCCGCATCGGCAAGCAGCCGGTGAGCTTCGGCGCCGGCGCCAGGTACTACGCCGACAGTCCGGAAAATGGGCCCCACGGATGGGGCGCCCGGCTGGTCGTCACGTTCCTGTTCCCGGAATAGCGGCCGCGCGCCGATCCGCGCGCGAGCGACGTTGATTCGACCGCTCTGCGGTCAGCGCACGGCGAACACGCGCTGGCGGGGCACGAGCTCGTTGAGCACGAGCGCACCGAGCACGATGGCGCCGCCCGTCAGCGTCGACGCCGACGGCTGCTCGCCGGCGCCGAGCCAGGCCCACAGCGGACCGAGCACGACTTCGAGCAGCGCGAGCAGCGCCACCTCGGTGGCCGACAGGTGACGCGACGCGACCACCAGCAGCATGCACGGAATGCCGAGCTGGAACACGCCCAACAGAGCCAGCAGTGCGATGTCGCGCATCTCGGCCTGGAACGGCAACGCGAAACGCAGCATCACCGCGGCGGAGAGCGCGCCGCCGAGGAACACCGCCGGGACAAGGTCAACGCTGGCGCCGCGTTTCTTCAGCACGACGACATTGATCGCCGAAGCGACGGGCACGCACAGCGCGATCAGCATGCCGACGGCGCTCGTCGCCGATTCGACGCGATAGCTGCCCGCGAACATCCAGCCGATGCCCAGCATTGCGGCGAAGATCGCGACCCACGTACGCGCGGCAATGGGCGTCTTCAGCACCGCACGTGCAAGCAGCGCGGTGAGCAGCGGGGCGATCGCCAGGACGATCAGCGTATTGGCGGTCGATGTCAGCGTCAGGGCGAACATGAACGCGACGAACATCACCGCCCACATCGAGCCGGACAGCCACCCGGCCGGACCGCCGCGGCGCAGCGCACCGATGAAGTCCCGGCGCACGAACACGAGGAAGGCGCCGACCGTCAGCGCCGCGAACAGGCTGCGCCAGAACGTGATCTCGAAGCGGCCGTTCGCCAGCAACCCGGGCGACAGGTGGCGCGTGACGACGCCGGCGATGCTCCACATCACCGGGGCGATGATCATCAGCGCGAGGGCGCGGCGGTGCTGGGCGGGCGTGGTCATGTATCCCGGTCGTCATCCCGGCGAAGGCCGGGATCCAAGTTCAAGCTACGTCGTAAATTGGGCCACGGCCTTCGCCGGGGCGACGGCAGGCTGCGATGTCATTCCCGCGCAAGCGGGAATCCATTTTCGTTCTTCATGCAGCCTCGCGCTGTGCCCGCTTCCTCTCGTGTTCCTTGAGGAACCGTTTCCGCAGCCGGATGCTCTGCGGCGTGATCTCCACCAGCTCGTCGTCGGCGATGAACTCCACGGCCGACTCCAGCGTCAGCTGGATCGGCGGCACCAGATCGATGTGCTCGTCCTTGCCCGACGCACGCACGTTGGTGAGCTTCTTCTCGCGCACCGGATTGACGACGAGGTCGTTGTCGCGCGAGTGGATGCCGATGATCATGCCCTCGTAGAGCTTGTCGCCGGGGCTCACGAACATGCGGCCGCGCTCCTGCAGCTTCCACAGCGCATAGGCCACCGCCTCGCCGTCGTCCTGGCTGACCAGCACGCCATTGCGACGCTCGCCGACGTCGCCGGTGCGCACCGGGCCGTACTCGTCGAACACGTGGCTCATCAGGCCCGTGCCGCGCGTCAGCGTCATGAATTCGCCCTGGAAGCCGATCAGGCCGCGCGCCGGAATGCGGTATTCGAGCCGCACGCGGCCCTTGCCGTCGGGCTGCATGTCCTGCAGGTCGCCCTTGCGCCGACCCAGCTCTTCCATGATCGCGCCCTGGTTCGCCTCCTCGACGTCCACGGTCAGCATCTCGTAGGGTTCGAGACGTTCGCCGTCGACCTCCTTGTAGAGCACGCGCGGCCGCGACACGGCCATCTCGTAGCCTTCGCGGCGCATGTTCTCCAGCAGGATCGTCAGGTGCAGCTCGCCGCGGCCGGCGACCTCGAAGATGGTCTCGTCGTCGGTCTCGCGCATGCGCATCGCGACGTTGGACTTCAGTTCGCGCTGCAGCCGCTCGCGCAGCTGGCGGCTGGTCACGTACTTGCCTTCGCGGCCCGCGAGCGGCGAGGTGTTGACCTGGAAGTTCATCACCAGCGTCGGCTCGTCCACCTTCAGCAGCGGCAGCGCGTCCGGATGCTCAGGCGGACACAGCGTGCAGCCGATGCCGATGTCCTCGATGCCATTGATCAGCACGATGTCGCCGGCCTGCGCCTCGTCCACCACCTGCCGCTCGAGGCCCTGGAAGGTCAGCACCTGGTTGATGCGACCACGCGTCGTGGGCGCGTTCTGCGCGCCTTCGGGGCCGTGCATGACCAGCACCTCCTGTGCGGCCCGCAGACGTCCGCGCGTGATGCGGCCGATGCCGATCTTGCCAACGTAGCTCGAATAGTCCAGCGAGCAGATCTGCAGCTGCAGCGGACCGTCCGGATCGTCGTCCCGCACGCGCACGTGCGACAGGATCGCGTCGAACAGCGGGCGCAGGTCGCCGCCGCGCACGTCGGGCGAGGTCCCCGCGTAGCCATTGAGCGCAGAGGCGTAGATCACCGGGAAGTCGAGCTGCTCCTCGGTGGCGCCGAGCTTGTCGAACAGATCGAAGGTGTGGTTCACCACCCACTCGGGCCGCGCGCCGGGCCGGTCGATCTTGTTGACCACCACGATCGGCTTCAGCCCCTGCGCCAGCGCCTTGCGCGTGACGAAGCGCGTCTGCGGCATCGGGCCTTCGACGGCATCGACCAGCAGCAGCACGCCGTCGACCATCGACAGCACGCGCTCGACCTCGCCGCCGAAGTCCGCGTGGCCGGGCGTGTCGACGATGTTGATGTGCGTGCCTGCGTAGTCGACCGCGCAGTTCTTGGCGAGGATGGTGATGCCGCGCTCGCGCTCGAGGTCGTTGGAATCCATCACCCGCTCGGCCACCTGCTGGTTGGCGCGGAAGGTACCGGACTGCTGCAGCAGCTTGTCGACCAGCGTGGTCTTGCCGTGGTCGACGTGCGCGATGATCGCGACGTTGCGCAATGCGCGTTTCATGACAGGGCTCTCTCGGTTCGTATGTCGGTGCCGGCAGTGCCGGCCATCAATCGTTCCGGTGCGACCACGCCCCATTCGGTGACGTTGGCCGTACCCAGTAGTTGCTGCCGGGGCGCGTACACCCGCACCCGTTCGCCGCGCGGCTCGGCGTCGATCGCCAGTCGCTGGCCCAGGCGGAAGCGCTCGGCAAGCGCATCGTCCAGGTCGACCCGCGGCAGCGATGCCACCAGCGCATCGACCGGCTGCAGGGCGCTGCGCCGGAGCGCAGGCGCCATCTCTTCCAGCGCGTCCAGCTTCAGCGCGTCGTCCAGCTTCAGCCGCCCGACCCGCGTGCGCCGCAGCGCGGTCAGGTGCGCACCGCAGCCCAGCGCGCGGCCGATGTCCTCGGCCAGCACGCGCACATAGGTGCCTTTGCTGCAGTCCACGTCCAGCATCAGCGTGTCGCCGTCACGCCGCACCCGCTTCAACGCGGCGATCATCACCTGCCGCGGCGCGCGCTCCACTTCAACGCCCGCACGCGCCAGTTCGGACAGCGGCCGCCCATCGCGCTTCAGCGCCGAGTGCATCGGCGGCACCTGCGCGATGGTGCCGGGGAAACGCGACAGCGCCGCGTCGAGCGCGGCGTCGTCGACGTTCACGGGCGCGGTCGCCGTCACCTCGCCTTCCGCATCGCCCGTCGTCGTCGTCACGCCCAGCCGCAGCGTCGCGCGATAACTCTTGTCCGCATCGAGCAGGTCGGCCGAGAACTTGGTCGCCTCGCCGAAAGTCAGCGGCAGCAGTCCGGTGGCCATCGGATCGAGCGTGCCGGTATGCCCCGCCTTGGCCGCATCCAGCAGCCGCCGCGCCATCTGCAGCGCGCGGTTCGACGTCACGCCTGCCGGCTTGTCGAGCAGCAGCACGCCATCGATGCGCACGCCGCGCGCCATGCTTTCGTCCTCTATTCCGGCCGGTCGCGATTGGCTTCGGCGATCAGCCGGTCGATCTCGATGCCGTGCTCGACCGACGTGTCATGCACGAAGGTGAGCTTCGGAATCGTGTGGATCGCCATCTTCCGGAACAGCTGCGAGTGGAACCAGCCCGCCTTGTCGTCGAGCGCGCGCTGCGCGGCCTCGACGGGCGCACCGATCACCGTGTAATACACCTTCGCGTGCGCGTAGTCCGGCGTGACCTCGACGCCCGTCAGCGTGACCAGGCCCGCGCGCTCGGTGGAGAGCTCGCGCTGGATCATCTCGGCGACGTCGCGCTGGATCTGGTCGGCCACGCGCAGTCCGCGACCGGGTTTCTTCGTGGTCTTCATGATGCTTCCGGGCGGCACGGACGCTGGGCCGTGCCGCCGCAAACGCGCCGCCTACAGCGTGCGCGCGACTTCCTGCACCTCGAATATCTCGAGCTGGTCGTTTTCCTTGATGTCGTCGTAGCCCTTCAGGCTCAGGCCGCACTCGAAGCCCGCCTTCACTTCCTTGACGTCATCCTTGAAGCGGCGCAGCGAATCCAGTTCGCCGGTCCAGATCACCACGTTGTCGCGCAGCAGGCGCGCGCTGGCGGTGCGCTTGACCACGCCGTCGAGCACCATGCAGCCAGCGACCGCGCCGATCTTCGGCACGCGGATGATCTTGCGGATCTCCACCATGCCCAGCACCTGCTCGCGCTGCTCCGGCGACAGCAGGCCTGACAGCGCGGCCTTCACGTCGTCGACCGCGTCGTAGATGATGTTGTAGTAGCGGATGTCGATGCCGTTGCCTTCGGCGAGCTTGCGCGCCGACACGTCGGCACGCACGTTGAAGCCGATGATCACCGCCTTCGACGCCAGCGCGAGGTTCACGTCGCTCTCGGTGATGCCGCCCACCTGTGCGTGCACCACCTGCACCTTGACCTCGTCGGTGGAGAGCTTGGTCAACGCGTGGTTCAGCGCTTCCTGCGAGCCCTGCACGTCGGCCTTGATGATCAGCGGCAGCGTGCGCACCGTCCCCTCGCCCATGTTCTCGAACATGTTCTCGAGCTTGGCGGCCTGCTGCTTCGCGAGCTTCGTGTCGCGGAACTTGCCCTGGCGGTACAGCGCGATCTCGCGCGCCTTGCGCTCGTCGCCGAGCACGATCAGTTCGTCGCCGGCGGCGGGCACGTCCGACAGGCCCTGGATCTCCACCGGGATCGACGGTCCTGCCGCCTGGATCGGCTTGCCGGTCTCGTCGAGCATCGCGCGCACGCGGCCGAAGCTCGAGCCCGCGAGCACGACGTCGCCGCGCTTCAGCGTGCCGGCCTGCACCAGCACGGTGGCAACCGGACCACGGCCCTTGTCGAGCTGCGATTCGATGACCAGGCCCTTCGCATGGCCGTCCTTGACCGCCTTCAGTTCCAGCACTTCGGCCTGCAGCAGCACGTTCTCCAGCAGGTCGTCGACACCCACGCCGGTCTTGGCCGACACCGGGATGAACGGCGAATTGCCGCCGTACTCCTCAGGCACGACCTCGTTGGCGACGAGTTCCTGCTTGACGCGGTCCGGGTTCGCTTCCGGCTTGTCGATCTTGTTCAGTGCCACCACCAGCGGCACGCCCGCGGCCTTCGCGTGCGCAATCGCTTCCTTGGTCTGCGGCATCACGCCGTCATCGGCGGCGACCACCAGAATGACGATGTCCGTCGCCTTCGCGCCGCGGGCCCGCATGGCCGTGAAGGCCTCGTGGCCGGGCGTGTCGAGGTGATGATGCCGCGCAGCGTGTCGACGTGACGCGCCGATGTGCTGCGTGATGCCGCCCGCTTCGCCCGCCGCGACCTTGGTGCGGCGGATGTAGTCGAGCAGCGACGTCTTGCCGTGGTCGACGTGGCCCATGATCGTGACCACCGGCGGACGCGGCTCGGGCTCGGCTTCGGTGCCGGTGGCGGCCGCCGTGGCGGCGCTTTCCGCCAGCAGCGCTTCGGGATCGTCGAGCTTGGCGGCGATCGGGTTGTGGCCGAGTTCGCCGACCACGATCATCGCCGTGTCCTGGTCCAGCACCTGGTTGATGGTCACCATCTGGCCGAGCTTCATCAGCACCTTGATGACTTCGGCGGCCTTCACCGACATCTTGTGCGCGAGCTCGGCGACCGTGATGGTCTCCGGAATGGACACGTCGCGTACCGTCGCCTCGGCAGGCATCGCCATCGGCGCGCCTTCGGAATCGTCGCGGCCGTGCTTGCGATGGCCCTTCGGCCCGCGCCATGCGCCGGTACCGCCGGAGGCGTCGCCGCGCGTCTTGAGCTGGCGCTTCTTCTGCTGCTCTTCCGACCAGCTCGACGCGAGCTTGCCGCTCTTGACTTCCTTGACGCCGGGCTTCGCGGCGCCCTTCGCCGCGTCCTTCTTGTCGCCGGGCTTCGCATCGGCCTTCGCGACCGGCTTGTGCAGCGTGCCCGTCGCGGGCTCGGGCGCCTTCACGACCTTCTTGGGCGCCGACATCATGTTCTTGATCGCAGCGACTTCTTCCTCGACCGCGCGACGCGCACGCGCCTGCGCGTCGGCCGCTTCCTTGGCGGCACGGTCGGCGTCGCGCTGCGCCTGCTCGGCCCGCGCGAGTTCGGCCGCGGCCGCCGCCTCGCGCTCGCGCGCGGCGTCCACGTCCTGCTGTTCCTTCTGTTCGGCGGCAGCCAGTTCGCGCTGCGCGCGCTCGGCCTTCTCGCGCGCCTCGGCCATCTGGCGCGCGGTGAACTCGGCCTGGCGACGCGCCTCGGCCTCGCGCTTGGCAAGTTCCGCCTCGTCGATGACCGGCGCAGCCGGCGCGGGCGCCGCCTCGGGCTCGGGCACCGCCGATTCGTCGCGCTTGACGAACACGCGCTTCTTGCGGACTTCCACCTGGATGGTGCGGGCCTTGCCGGAAGCGTCGGCCTGCTTGATCTCGGTGGTCTGCTTGCGCGTCAGCGTGATCTTCTTCTTCTCGGCACCCTCGCCACCGTGGGCCTTGCGCAGCGAATCGAGCAGGCGCGACTTGTCCTCGTCGGACAGCGCGTCGCTTTCCGTCGACTTGACGACTCCGGCCGCCTTCAGCTGCTCGATCAGCAGCTGCGGAGCCAACTTGAGCTCGGTCGCAAACTGGGCCACGGTGGTACTAGGCATAAGCGTTCCTGTTCCTGCGCGATTGCTGCGTCTACTGCCCTGCGTTCACTGTTTCATGTGCTTCAACATGCTTCACTGCGCGGCCGGCTCGAACCAGTGCGCGCGCGCGGCCATGATCAGCTTCTTCGCGCGCTCGTCGTCGATGCCCGTCATCTCGGTCAGCTCGTCGACGGCCAGTTCGCCCAGGTCGTCGCGCGTGCGAATGGAATTGCCCGCGAGCTTTGCCGCGAGGTCGCCGTCCATGCCTTCCAGATCCAGCAGGTCCTTGTCGGCGTGCTCGAGGTTTTCCTCGCGCTTGATCGCTTCGGTCAGCAGCGCGTTCTTCGCGCGTGTGCGCAGCTCCTCGACGGTTTCCTCGTCGAAGGCGTCGATCTCCATCAGCTCGTTGACCGGCACGTAGGCGATTTCCTCGAGGGTGGAGAAGCCTTCCTGGATCAGGATGTTGGCGATCTCCTCGTCGACGTCGAGCTTCTCCATGAAGGTCTGGCGCACGCCGACCTGCTCGCTTTCCTGCTTGGTCGCCGATTCCTCGGCCGTCATGATGTTGATCTGCCAGCCGGTGAGCTCGGAGGCGAGCCGCACGTTCTGGCCGCTGCGGCCGATGGCGATGGCGAGGTTGTCCTCGTCGACCACCACGTCCATCGCATGCTTGTCCTCGTCAACCACGATCGAGCTGACGTTCGCCGGCGCCAGCGCGCCGATGACGAACTGCGCCGGATCGTCGGACCACAGCACGATGTCGACGCGCTCGCCCGCGAGTTCGTTGGTCACCGCCTGCACGCGCGAGCCGCGCATGCCGACGCAGGTGCCGATCGGGTCGATGCGGCGGTCGTTGGTCCACACGGCGATCTTGGCGCGCACGCCGGGATCGCGCGCCGCGGACTTGATGACCAGCAGCCCCTGCTCGATCTCCGGCACTTCGAACTCGAAGAGCTTCATCAGGAACTCGGGCGAGGTGCGCGACAGGATGACCTGCGGGCCGCGCGCCTGGCGGTCGATCTTCTGCACGAAGGCGCGGCAGCGGTCGCCGATGCGCAGGTTCTCCTTCGGGATCATTTCGCTGCGCGGCAGGCGCGCCTCGACCTTGCCGATCTCGATGACGGCATCACCCTTGTCCATGCGCTTGATCGCGCCGCTGACGATCTGGTCGCCGCGGGCAAGGAAGTCGGAGAGCAGCTGCTCGCGCTCCGCGTCGCGGATCTTCTGCAGGATGACCTGCTTGGTGTCCTGCGCGAAGCGGCGGCCGAGCGTCTTTTCCTTGTCGACGTTCTCGATCAGTTCCTCGATGACGTCGTCGACGTTGGCGTCCGGATCGTCCTCGCGCGCATCGCTGAGGATCACCTGGTGCCCCGGCTCCTGCAGGCCGGCCTCGTCGGGCACGATCGTCCAGCGGCGATAGGCGTCGTATTCGCCGCTCTCGCGGTCCACCGCGACGCGCACGTCGACGTCTTCTTCCGCGAACAGCTTCTTGGTCGCCATCGCCAGCGCAGCCTCGAGCGCGCCGAAGACGGTTTCCTTCGGCACGTTCTTCTCGCGCGCCAGCGCATCGACCAGCAACAGGATTTCTCGACTCATCGCGCCACGCTCCTCGATCCTTACTGCTTCTTTCCCTGCCGGCTGGCTCCGCGGAAATCCAGCTCCGGGACCAGCCTCGCCTTGTCCACATCGGCCAGCGCGAACTCCACGACCGCGCCTGCCACCACATCCTTTGCCGTGCGCCGGGCCACCCGGCCCGCGCCGCCCTGCGCTTTGCCTGCCGGCTTGCCCGCGCCGGGCTTGCGCGGCGCCTGCAGGGCGTCTTCGTCCACCAGTTGCAGCTTCACCGTCTCGGCACCCGCTGCGCCCGCCAGTTCCAGCAGGCGTCCCTGCAGCCGCTTGCGGTTGCCCGCCGCAGCCAGCGGCATATGCAACTGCACCTGCACTTCGCTACCCGCGAAGCGCCGGTAGTCGCGCGCCCGCTTCAGCGGCCGGTCCAGCCCCGGCGACGACACCTCCAGCCGGGCGTAATCCACATCCTCGACCGCGAACAGGTGCGTCAGCTGACGGCTGACGCGCTCGCAGTCTTCGACGCCGATGCCTT
>JBGAIO010000038.1:0-1402 GCA_044225415.1 Burkholderiaceae bacterium
GAACAAGGCAGGCGCGCTTGCCGAGTGGCGCACCGCCGGCATCTTCGATGCCGGCGAGCAGCTCGCGCTCGAGTACACCGAGGCCGTGACCGCGACGCCGCCCCTGGTCGATGACGCGCTGTTCGCCAAGTTGCAGGCCTGCTATTCGGCCGAGGCCATCGCCGAACTGACCGCGGTGATCGCTTTCCAGAATCTGTCGGCGCGCTTCAATGCCGCGCTCGATGCCGCGCCGCACGGCTTCTGCCCGATGCGCGCCTGAATACGGCCTGCGCTGCGCCGAGCCGAGCCTACGTTATAGTCGGCGCCGCTTCACGCGTTGCACACGCCGCCTGTCGCAGTGTGCGAAGCGGCGCCGATCGAAGCGTTTCGCTGCACCGTGGGTGCGCGCCGCGGCAGCGGGTTCCTGACGCCCGCCGTCGCCTGCAGGAGATCCCCATGCTGCGTCGATCATTCATCCGCACCGGTGTTGCTGCGGCCGCGGCCATCGCCTTTCCGATGCCGGGCCGCGCGCAGCCACGCCGCCTGCGCTGCGCCGTCGGCCCCTTCCTGCCCAGTCCGGAAGACACGCGCAATGCCTACACGCCGTTCTTCGAATTCGCCGCGAAGGCCATCGGCGCACCGGGCTTCGACCTCGCGGTGACCACCGACTGGGCCGGCCTCGCAGTCGCGATGGGCTCGGGCAACCTCGACCTCGCCTGGATGGGGCCGTGGGGCTACATGCTGGCGCACCAGGCGTCCGGCTGCGAAGCGATCGCGACGGTGAAATACGAGGGCAAGCCCACGTACCACGCGATCATCATCGCGCGGCCGTCGATCAGGGTCGCGAAGTTTCCGCAGGACACGCAGGGGCTGTCGATCTCCTTCGCCGACGTCGGCTCGACCAGTGGCTGGCTGGTGCCGCATTTCTATGCGAAGACCGTGTGGAAGATCGATCCACGCACCTTCTGGAAATACAGCGAGGGCGCCTCGCATCCGGCGAATGAGGTTGCGGTGCAGGCAGGCCAGGTGGACCTCGCGACCGACTACGACCGCAACCGCAACGCGATGATCGACTCAGGCCGCATCAAGCCCGGCGACACGCAGGTCGTGTGGACGTCCGATCCGCTGCCCAACGATGCGCTGGCCGTCGCGAAGGACCTGCCGGCCGCAACAGCCGATGCGCTGCGCAAGGCGGTGGTCGCGATCACGCCCGAGCAGGCCGTCGACGTGATGCCGAAGCGCTACACCGGCTGGGTTCCGGCCACGCACGCAAGCTACCGGCTGATCGAGGACGCGGGCCTGGCGCTCGGCAAGCTGAAGCGCTGAGCCGTGCCGGCATCGGCCATCGAGACCGCGCGCGAACGTTACCGGCAGAGTCGGCGCGCCAGCCGCGGCGTGCGGCTGCGGCGCGCGCTGCTGCTGG